>NZ_CAXAQI010000010.1:0-213800 GCF_963970695.1 Pseudomonas sp. EL_65y_Pfl1_R83
GTCAAGTGATTATTTTCAGAAGTTTTCGAAGAATTCTTCAACAACTTCAACCACTTGCGCTTCCGATCTCTCGTTAGCGGGAGGCGAATTCTACAGCGTTACACGCTGCTGTCAACACCTCTTTTTCTCCGCTTTCGACCGAGAGGATCGAAACGTTAATAGAGCCAAACAACACTGCTCTACCAACTCCTTCTGGGCTTCGATGAACTGAAGCAACTCGCTGTCGAATTTCGCATAACTCTTTGTTTACCAAGGAGTTTTCCGTTTCGACTGCGCCGGAAGTGGGGCGAATTATAGACTTCCAGAATCTGCCGTCAACCCTTAATTTGGTTTTTCTATCAAAGAGGCTGAAAACCTCAAAACCCGCGCTCTGTAAGTGGCCTACCAGGATAATTGAGCAATATATTGCTCAACCTCCGACAGTTAAGCATCATAGCGCCGACGCCTCTCTTAATATGACCTCGGACGTACACCCAATGAATACCTCCCCCCGCAGCCTGGCCTCGACATTGTTCCCTGTCGGCCTGTTGCTGATCGCCATGGCTTCCATACAGTCCGGCGCCTCGCTGGCCAAGAGCATGTTCCCTATCGTCGGCGCACAAGGCACTACGACCCTGCGTCTGATTTTCGCCAGTGTGATCATGCTACTTCTATTGCGTCCTTGGCGCGCCAAACTGACGGCCAAATCCCTGCGCACGGTGATCGTCTACGGAATGGCACTCGGCGGCATGAACTTCCTCTTCTATATGTCCTTGCGCAGCGTGCCCCTGGGTATTGCGGTGGCCCTGGAATTCACCGGGCCGCTTGCCGTGGCGATCTACGCCTCGCGTCGAGCGGTGGACTTTCTGTGGATAGCCCTCGCGATCACCGGCCTGCTTCTATTAATCCCAATGGGTGACGCCAGCAGCGGCATCGACTTGTTAGGCGCAGGCTACGCCTTGGGAGCTGGGGTCTGCTGGGCGCTCTACATTCTGTATGGCCAGAAAGCCGGTAATGACAACGGCGTACAAACCGCCGCCCTCGGCGTGATGATTGCCGCATTGTTTGTCGCACCGATCGGCATCGTCCATGCAGGCAGCGCGTTACTGACTCCCGCACTGATCCCGGTCGCCATCGGTGTCGCTATCCTGTCCACCGCCCTGCCCTACACCCTGGAAATGGTCGCACTGACGCGCCTCCCCGCCCGCACCTTCGGCACCCTCATGAGCATCGAACCGGCGTTTGGCGCGCTCTCTGGCCTGTTCTTCCTGCACGAGCACCTGTCCTTGGCGCAGTGGCTGGCAATTACTTGCATCATTCTGGCCTCCGTAGGTGCCACGGTAACGATGCGCAGCGAGTCAAAGCCATTGGTTCCGGCGGATTGAAACCTGTTTGAATGTAGCTCTGGCATTTAGCGCGCATTTAGGCCATGTTTAAGCCGTAAACGAATGTCTTTCATGGAGAATTTCGACAAGGACAGCGCGAACGCGACACCCGAGAGCAAGTAGAGCAAGCTTCACTCTTTGCGAGGCGGCTATTAAGGATAGGAATGAAGCGAATTTTGATACTGTTAATGGTCATGGCCATTGCTGGCTGCGCCGCGACCACCAAGACAGAAGTAAAACGTGGCAAAAAAGGGCTGCATATCAACTGTTCCGGCCTGTCTTCTTCCTGGGACCAGTGCTACACCAGTGCTACCAACGCCTGCGGCGCCAAGGGCTACCGGGTAATCGCAAAGTCCGGTGACAATTCCGAGGAGCCAGGGGACTACCCCTTCGGCCTCAACCCTGCCGGCTACGCCAGCCGCAGCATGATCGTCATCTGTAAGTAATCGCTTGAGCAGTCACCTCCTGGCTGCTCACATCTAATTCCCGGCACAAACCGACCCTTTACACAGCTGCGTCTAAACGCCTGCTCGACATTCGAGCCAAG
The DNA here is from genome assembly GCF_963970695.1 of Pseudomonas sp. EL_65y_Pfl1_R83. Lineage (NCBI taxonomy): Bacteria > Pseudomonadati > Pseudomonadota > Gammaproteobacteria > Pseudomonadales > Pseudomonadaceae > Pseudomonas > Pseudomonas sp. EL_65y_Pfl1_R83. The sequence goes on from NZ_CAXAQI010000010.1 coordinate 1,912, forward strand.
GAAGTTCCCATGACGCACAACAAGAAAATCGTCTTGGTAGTAGGCGCCGGAGATGCAACCGGCGGCGCCATTGCCAAACGCTTCGCCCGCGAAGGCTACGCTGCCAGTATGACCCCGAGGTCTTGGATGCCGTGCTTGCCGAGCACGGTTTCGATCCAGAAAACGTCCTGGCCCTGGCAAACGACGAAGCTGTAAAGGCGGCCCTCAAGGACAACACCGAACAGGCCGTTAACCGCGGCGCGTTCGGTGCACCCTGCATGTTTGAAGACAGCCAGCTGTTCTTCGGTCAGGACCGTTTGGAGTGTGTGCGCGAAGCCCTGAGTTAGATGTCGACAATATAGCCGGCGCCCTGATCAAGGCGCCGGAACGGCAAGTGATCAGATAGCCGCCGTACGCACCCGCAGCCATTCAAGCGCGGCGCCACTGAGCAATGGGCTCAAGCGCTCACGCACTTCGGCGTGGTAAGCGTTGAACCACTCACGCTCGTCCGCCGTCAGCAGCGACGGTTCCAGACAGCGCGTGTCGATCGGGCACAAGGTCAGGGTTTCAAACTTGAGGAATTCGCCGAACTCGGTCTTGCCCGCTTCGCGGTTCAACACCAGGTTCTCGATACGCACGCCCCAACGCCCCGGACGGTAAGTGCCTGGCTCAATGGAGGTGATCATCCCCGGCTGCATCGCCGTTTGCGGAGCAGTCGCAGCCTGGTAGGCAATCACTTGCGGACCTTCATGCACGTTGAGGAAATAGCCTACACCGTGCCCGGTACCGTGGCCGTAGTCCACGCCTTCGGCCCAGATCGGCGCGCGAGCAATGGCGTCCAGCAGCGGTGACAAGATGCCTTTTGGGAAATGCGCACGGGACAACGCAATCACACCTTTGAGCACACGGGTGCAGTCACGTTTCTGCTCTTCACTCGGCGTACCGATAGGCACCATCCGGGTGATATCCGTGGTTCCACCCAGGTACTGGCCACCCGAATCAATCAGCAACAGGCCATCGCCTTCGATCAGCGCGTGCTCCTCTTCAGTGGCGTGGTAGTGCGGCATCGCACCGTTGGCATTGTACGCGGCGATGGTGTTGAAACTCAGCGACACATAACCCGGGCGACGGGCGCGCGCAGCGGTCAGGTGTTCGTCGATGGTCAGTTCGGTTATGCGCTCACGGCCCAGCGCACTGTCCAGCCAGGCGAAGAATTCGCACAAGGCCGCGCCGTCCTGCTCCATGGCTTGGCGAATGTGCTCCGCGTCGGCCAGGCTCTTGCGGGATTTGGCCAATGTGGTCGGGTTGAGTCCTTCGACCAGCTTGACACCGGTATCAAGGTTTTCCAGCAAGCCGGCGGTGACGCGCGCTGGGTCGACCTTTAAACTGGCGCCCGCCGGCACCGCGCGCAACGCCTCTGCCACTTCGCTGTAATCGCGCAGTGTCACGCCATCCTGCTCCAACACTGCCCGCAACTCGGCATCGACTTTGCTCAATGCCACAAACAGCGTGGCCTGCTGTTGATTGATCAACGCAAAGGACACAAACACCGGATTGAACGAAACATCACCACCGCGCAAATTGAACAGCCAAGCAATGTCATCCAGGGTGGCGATGAAATGCCAGTCGGCGCCCTTCTCTTTTAAGCTGGCGCGCAGTGCCGCGAGTTTTTCGCCACGGCTGACGGTGGCTTGCGGTGGCAGGTGTTGATAGATCGGTTGGTTCGGCAGCGCCGGGCGGTCTTTCCAGACCTCACTCAGCAGGTCGATATCAGTACGCAGCTGTGCACCGCGCTCCGCCAATTTTCCGCCCAGGGTACGTGCCGAGGCCACGGCCATCACCGCACCATCCACCGCCACCACACCATCTTCCGGCGTTTGCTCGGCCAACCACTCCAGCGGGCCAGGTTGGCCCGGTTGCAGCTTCACCAATTCGATGCCGCTGCCCTTGAGTTCCTTGGTGGCCTGCTCCCAGTAACGGCTGTCGGCCCACACACCGGCGAAATCCGCAGTGACAATCAGCGTTCCCACCGAGCCATGAAACCCCGATAACCATTGCCGCCCCTGCCAGTAACCCGGCAAGTACTCGGACAAGTGTGGGTCGGCCGACGGCACCAGCAAGGCATGAATGCCCTCGCGGCTCATCAGTTCACGGGTATGCGCCAGGCGCTGGGTAACCGTTCCATGGGTCAAAGGCTGCGTACTCATTGTGTCTCCTGCTAACCACGAATAATTATTATGTGTTGCGATAGGTGAATCAGACCGCCCAGAACGCCGGCTCGCAGGCCAGGGCAGCCTTGATCAATTGCACCGCCTGGTCGATATCCTGCTCGGTGGTAAACCGGCCCAGGCTCAAGCGAATGGTACGGCCAGCACTGCGAGCATCATGGCCCAGCGCCAACAACACATGGGACGGTGCATTGCTCGCCGAATTGCAGGCCGAGGTCGCAGAAAATGCGATCCCCGCACTTAGCGCAGCGGAGTTGAATTCGCCTTCACTGAACGTGAGGCTCAGGGTGTGGGGAATACGTTGTGTAGCGCTGCCATTCAGGCGCACGCCCGCCACCGATGCCAACTGATCCAGCAAGCGCTGGCGCAAGGCGACGATCACTGCTTTTTCCTCTGCAAAAGACGCCGCCGCCAGGGCGAACGCAGTGCCCATGCCGGCGATCTGGTGAGTTGCCAGGGTGCCGGAGCGCAGGCCGCCTTCGTGCCCACCGCCGTGAATCTGCGCCAAGACTTTCTGCTGCGCCCGCGGCCCGACATATAAAGCGCCGATACCTTTGGGGCCATACAGCTTGTGGGCGGAAAACGACATCAGGTCCACCGGCCACTGCGAGAGGTCGATCGCCACCTTACCCGCGCCTTGCGCCGCATCCACATGCAACAGCGCGCCATGCTCACGCACGCGAGCGCCGATGGCCGGGATATCGTTGAGGGTGCCCAGTTCGTTATTGACCAGCATCAGCGACACGAGGAAGGTGTCTTCGCGCAACGCTTCGCTGACCGCTTGGGCACTGATCAACCCATCCGCGTCCGGCACCAGGTAGGTCACGGCCACGCCGGCTTCCTGCAACTGCCGTGCGGTATCCAGCGTGGCCTTGTGTTCGATCTGGCTGGTGATGATATGCCCGCCCGCCACACCCCGCGCCTGGGCCACGCCCTTGATCGCCAAGTTGTTGGACTCAGTGGCGCCAGACGTCCAGACGATTTGCTCGGAATTGGCACCGACCAGTTCGGCCACTTGGCGACGCGCCTGTTCAACCGTTTGCCGGGCCGCTTGGCCGAACGCATGGGAACTGGACGCAGGGTTACCGAAGTTGGCATTGAAGCCCAGACACTCGACCATCACCTGGATGACTCGCTCATCTACCGGGGTAGTGGCGGCGTAGTCGAAATACAACGGACGTTTATTCATGACGTTAAAAACTCGCAGAGCAGGTTCCCGAGAGCAGCGTCTCAGGGGCACCGACCGGAACAGAGGTCGTCAGGTTTAACCGATCGGATGCCATTAAAGAAGGACCACTTTATGAAAATGTGCGTAGGAAGGCTCCTGAAATTCAGCTTAACAGGCTGAAGTCGAGCCATGGCAAACAAAAAGCCCGAGGTTCCTTAAAGGAAGCCTCGGGCTTTTTGCCGCTGAGCGCAGGCTCAACTGGGACGACCATGCAGGGTCACGCTGCGTTCGGCGTTCATTTCACCCTGGCGATCAAAGCCGAAAGGTTTCTTTGGTTGACCGATCAATGCGGCGCGCTGCTGTTGATACTCATCAAACGACAAACCACGACGGCTCAACGCTTCCAGGGACAACTCTTTGGTTTCTTCCGCTGTGTAAGGACGCAATTCCGGCGAAGGATGGGTCGCACATCCGGCGAGGACAGAGCTGACAATCAATAAGCAAACAGCGAGGAATCGGTTCATGGCGGTGGCCCTGCAGAGGAGGTTTCGAGTCAATGAACACAGGCTACTCCCGCCCTCGCACGGTGAAAAATCACCTCCCGTGATAGTTGCTATCAACCGCCAAGGCACCTCTGATAGCGATGCCTTAATATTTCTTTATGATCTATAAATATAGAAATACATTCATTTACGGAATAAATACAACCCCCTATAAATGTCGCTACGCCTCATCGGCACTGTTGCTTATGCAACTGCTGCCCAGGCAACAGCCGATCAACAAATCACCCGTCAGACAACAGCAGCATTTTCAGCAGTGAGCCTGCAACCCACGCCAATCAGGGCCTGAACCCGTTGGTACAGCTCCTGCTCAACCGGTGTACTCCACCTGCGACAAACCACTGTTGAAAAAGGAACTGTTCATGACCCGTCCCCTGAATGTCGTTGCCCTCTACGGCGGAACCTGGCGCCCGTCTCGTACCCTCGTGCTGACTCAAGCCGTACTGGCTGAACTGGCCACCTTGCTGCCGATCCAGACCACCCTGATCGAACTAGGTGACATTGCGCGGCCGTTGGGCGGTGCGCTGTCGCGTGATGAACTGCCCGCTGAAGTCGAATCCCAACTGTTGGCCATCGAACAAGCCGAGCGGCTGATCGTCTCCCCGCCGGTCTATCGCGGTTCGTACCCAGGCTTGCTCAAGCACCTGTTTGATCTGGTCGGCCTCAACGCCTTGATCAACACACCGGTATTGCTGGCTGCCACGGCATGTGATCGTGCACGAGAGCGAAGAGGACGCCTGGAACGCCGCCGACAAGTTGATCGAGCCCATCAGCGACGAAGGCCTGAGTGCAATGAAGGCTAAATAGACATTGAGGAACACCGTTTGATAGCCAAACCCCACAGCGTCCTGCCTTCCCCTTTGCACACCGCCAAAGTAGCCGCCACCCGCCAGGGCCTGGAACTCTGCAGCCGCCTGTTCAAAGTCACCGGCGCGCGCTCCACCCACGCTTCGCTGCGCCTGGACCGTCACTGGCGCACCCTGGGCGCGCAAACCCTGCACGACCCGATGGACTACGAGCTCCATGAACTGGGGATTGGGCATTGAACCAGTCCCTGCCGATTCCAACGTTCTATTCCTAAGAGAGGTGCCCATGCAGCTTTTGACCTTACCGCCCTCGCCCGCCCTTGCGACGTCGATCCGCGCCACGGCACAGGTCTTCGAAGACCCGAAATCCCAGGCGCTGCTCGACCACATCCAGCAAGTGGCGCCCAGCGAAGCCAGCGTGCTGATCATCGGCGAGACCGGCACCGGTAAAGAGTTGGTGGCGCGTCACATCCATAACCTCAGCGCGCGGCGTAACCGGCCGTTCGTGGCGGTGAACTGTGGGGCGTTCTCCGAATCTTTGGTGGAAGCCGAACTGTTTGGTCATGAAAAAGGCGCCTTTACCGGCGCCCTCAGTGCCAAGGCAGGCTGGTTTGAGGAGGCCGACGGCGGCACCTTGTTCCTCGATGAGATCGGCGATTTGCCGATGGCGATCCAAGTCAAGCTGCTGCGCGTCCTACAAGAGCGCGAAGTGGTTCGCCTGGGTTCGCGCAAGAGCATTGCGATTGATGTGCGGGTGCTTGCCGCGACCAACGTGCAACTGGAAAAAGCCATCAACGCCGGGCATTTCCGCGAAGACCTCTACTACCGTCTCGACGTGGTCAGCCTGGAACTCAGCCCGCTGCGTGACCGTCCAGGCGATATCCTGCCGCTCACCCGGCACTTCATCGAAGCCTACAGCCAGCGCCTTGGCTATGGCCCGATCACCATCAGCCGCGAAGCCGAGCACAAACTCAAAAGCTACAGCTGGCCGGGCAATATCCGCGAACTGGAGAACGTGATTCACCACACCCTGTTGATCTGCCGCAACGGCCTGATCGAACGCGACGATTTGCGCCTGTCGAACCTGCGCATCGAGCGCCAGGACGACAGCCAGCACGGCACCGACAACAGCGCCGAAGCATTGCTGGCGCGTGCGTTCCAGAAACTGTTCGAAGAACAGGCCGGGGCCCTGCATGAAAAGGTTGAAGACGCCCTGCTCCGCGCCGCCTACCGTTTCAGCCATTACAACCAGGTGCACACCGCCCATCTGTTGGGCCTGAGCCGCAACGTCACGCGCAGCCGCTTGATCAAGATCGGCGAGTTGGCGGTCAACAAACGCCGCCCCGGCGAGAACGTGCAAGGCGAGCGCATGCTGCACTTATCCATTTAGGCGGCAGTGCAGCGCGTTGTCATGGCTGCGCTCAAAACTGCGCAGCACCTGGAACGAACCAAAGGTCACGGCGGTCGCCTGGTGGGCGCGAATCAGCGTCCAGAAATCTTCCTCACCGTGCTCAAAGCACTTGAATGCCGCCTCGCCGTCTTCACGCGTACGCCATTGCAGATAATTCAACACCCGCCGCCCATCATCGCTGACCTGCACGCTTGCGTTGATAAAACCACCATGGCCTTGGGCCAGACGCTCACTCTGGGTGCTCAAGGCTGCCACCAGGGCGAATTGTTTCTGGGGCTCGATCTGAAACTCGATCAACTGAGTGAAACTGCGATTTTTCTCTGATACCTGCATGAACACTCCCCTTTCTCTGTAGGCAGAATCTTGTGATTCGATGCCACGCAGGGTAAAACCTCTAGTTAAGTCAAGGTCAAGCGGAGTTTGGGGATTTTTGCATGATGACTAAAGAACTCACCGTCGGCCAGTTGGCTGCGCGCAGCGGTGTGGCCGTCACGGCCCTGCACTTCTACGAGGCCAAGGGGCTGATCAAGAGCAATCGCACCGCGGGCAACCAACGCCGTTATCCACGGGATGTGTTGCGGCGCGTGGTGGTGATCAAGATCGCCCAGCGCCTGGGGATTCCGCTGGCAACCATTGGTGACGCGTTGCAAACCTTGCCGGATGGACGCACGCCCAACGCTCAGGATTGGGAGCGGTTGTCGGCGCTGTGGCGGGAGGACCTGGATGAGCGCATCAATAAGCTGATGCTGCTGCGGGACAAGCTCAGTGGTTGTATTGGCTGTGGGTGCCTGTCGATGGAAGCGTGCCCGTTGCGTAATCGGGATGATCAGCTCGGTGAGCGCGGGCCGGGGGCGCAGTTGCTGGAGCCCACCACACAACAACGCTGAAGTGATAACCCAGCGCCCACATTTGGATAGAGGTGTGTCAGGGGTTGGCTTGCAGGTGCAGGCGTTCGAACGGCTGAATGTGAACCTGAAACATTTTCTTTCATATCTGGGTTAGGGATTTCTCATTCTCATCCGTCTTAACTTAGATACAGCCTGTCGCGTCAGCAAAAGCTACGACTGGCCTTTTCTGGGCCTTTACTGCCCCCTCCAACCAAGACCCTCATTCACATGTCGAAGAAGTCACGCTCCAAACTCTGGTTTCTCGTGCATAGCTGGCTGGCATTGCCCATCTGGTTTTTTGTACTGATCGTCTGCGTCACCGGCACCCTGGCGGTGGTCAGCCAGGAGATCGTCTGGCTGGCCAACCCGGATATCCGTGCGAGCAAGCCGACGGACGACGCCGAGCCACTGAGCTACGACCAAGTGATCGCCGCGATCAAGCGCGAAGAGCCCCAGGTGTTCGTCCAGTCGATCAGCCGGCCCGACGAATCCCATTTCGCCCTCAGCGTCGACCTCAGCTACCCCGACGGGCGTTCCGTGGAGGTTTACGTCAACCCTTACACCGGAGCGATCCAGGGCATCGGCCCGTCCTTCAACTTTCAGCAATTCACACGCGCCCTGCACGGCTGGTGGCTGGTGCCGTTTACCAATGGCTACAGCTGGGGCTGGTATTTGGTGTCGGCGCTCGGCATCCCGCTGCTGGCGTCGCTGGTCACCGGATTGGTGGTGTACAAGAAGTTCTGGAAGGGTTTCCTGCGCCCGACCCTGCGCGTGCGCCATGGCGCGCGGATATTCTGGGGGGATTTCCACCGCTTGAGCGGTATCTGGTCAATCTGGTTTATCGCAGTGATTTCTGTCACCGGGATCTGGTTCTTGATCCGGGCGATCCTGGGCGACAACCAGATTTCGATTTCCACCGAACCCGTCATCCCAGTGATCGCCCGGGAGAAAGTGCCGATGTCGGCGCCAGGCGTGCCAGCGCCGATGATCCCGGTAGACGAGGCGATCAAGATCGCCACCCAGCGTATTCCTGGCCTGGAGCCGAGCTTCATCAGCCTGCCGCTCAATGCCTACAGCCACCTGCAGATTGGCGGGCGGGGCTGGTACCCACTGATGTTCCAGACCGCGCAAATCAACCCGTATGACGGCGAAGTCGCTGCGGCGCATTTGCTGTCCGACCGTTCAAAGCTGGAGTTCGTCACCGAATCCATGCGCCCGCTGCACACCGGCGACTTTGGCGGGCTGTGGATCAAACTGATCTGGGCGTTCTTCGGCCTGGTCATGAGCATGATGGTGTTGAGCGGCCTGCTGATCTGGACCAAGCGCACCGCCCTGGCCACCCTCAATGCGCTCAAGCGTGAAGCCAAGACCCCGCGCAAGCCTGTTTCCATCCCGGCCAGGCAGGCTGAAACCTCGCAGGCCCAAACATGAGCAAGGTCGCTACCGCAAAGCCATCGCCGCTGCGAGCCTTCTGGCTGAAATGGCGTTTCCACATCAATGTGCTGTTGTTGCTCGTGCCCCTGGGCTTCATGCCCAAGTACTTCGCCGACGCGGCGCTGTTTCGCGGCGACACCGGCATCGGCGAGCGCGTGGCCGGTGAAGTGCAGGTCGGGCCCTGGAGCCTGACCCTCGCCGAATTTCGTAATGAAGGCCCGCGCCCAGACCCGGCCGGCCCGATGAAGTTTTTCAACGCTGCCCTGTGCGCCACCTGCGCCGACCAAGTCAAGGCCACCTACCTGCGTATCGGTAAGCCGCGCAGCCTGCGGGCCGCCGGGGTGATCTTCTTCGGTACGCCGTACCGCATGGGCGCTGCCCTGCCGATCCCGGAACGCACACCAGCCGACGCCGAACTGTGGGTCACCATGGAAGGCTGGGACGGCGCTATGCACCAGGGTTCCATCCCGTTGAACCAGGCCTCGCCTGCCACCATTGCCTGGCTGAACAAGCAAGGAGTTAAACCATGACTTTGATGCGCCTGACCCGCGCCTGTGCCGTCCTATTGGCGTGCGCCGGTTTCAGTACGGTCACCCTGGCCCACAACCCGATGTGCGAGTGCAAGGAAATTCCCGGCGAGCAGGTCCAGTGCAAAGGCGGTTTCTCTGACGGTAGCGGCGCGCCTGGCGTGACCCTGGACGTGATCGGCTATGACGAAACCATCCTGGTGCCCGGCAAGCTTGGCGAAGACTCGACCCTGACCTTCAAGAAGCCGTCCGCCGAGTTCTATGTGCTGTTTGATGCAGGCCCGGGCCACGTGGTGGAAATCGACCAAGCGGATATCCAGCCGCAATGAGTACCACACAGGTTGTACGCCCCGCCGGTGCCGGTCACGAAACCCTCTACGTGCTGCTGTTGTGCCTGATCATCCTTGCGGTGGCCGGCACGGTGGTGGCCCTGCACGGTGAAACCCAGGAAGTCGCGGCCGTGCCCAGCCACCAGTTGGACGCACGTCGCGACCTGAGCGCCGCCGAGCAAGGCATCTACGCCGACCTGCGAGTGACCCTGGATGAGATCCAGCTGTTGCAGCAGGAGCAAAGCGCGCTTCCCACACCGGCGTATCTGGCCGAAGAAGGCTTCGCGCCGTTTGCCCAGGACGCCAGCTCGGTCAGCCGTGGCGATCATCGCTGGCAGTTGCTGGAACCCTCGGCCTACCTGGGGTTGAGCCAAGTGCCCGGCACCAGCGGCTCGCTGCTCATGCGCGTGCACGGTGCCGAACCGGATATCTGGCTCAACCGGCAAGCCAACCTCGCCGCCCCTTCCGACCTCACTGACCAGGCGCTGATCGCGGCCGGCTGGCAGCAGGTGGTCGCGCAATTCGATGCCGGCGTCACACGCCAGCACCGTCACTGAACGAGAAGACCGATTGCCCATGTCTATTTCATCTCCCCTGTTGCGCCTGTTGCTGGTTGGCCTGTTCAGCCTGATGCTCGCCCCCCTGGCCAATGCACTCTCTAACCCAGAGCCGGCTAAACGCCTGCGTATCGGCATCACGCTTCACCCTTACTACAGCTACGTGGCCAATATCGTCGGCGACAAGGCCCAGGTGGTGCCGCTGATTCCGGCCGGTTTCAACCCGCATGCCTACGAGCCGCGCGCCGAGGACATCAAGCGCATCGGCACCCTGGACGTGATCGTGCTCAACGGCGTCGGCCATGATGATTTCGCCGACCGCATGATCGCCACCAGCGAGCGCCCGGACATTCCAGTGATCGAAGCCAACGCCAATGTGCCGCTGCTGGCCGCCACCGGGAATGCTGCGCGCGGTGCGGGCAAGGTGGTCAACCCGCACACCTTCCTGTCGATCAGCGCATCGATTGCCCAGGTCAACAACATCGCCCGCGAGCTGGGCAAGCTCGACCCGGACAACGCCAAGACCTACACCCAGAACGCCCGCGCCTACGGCAAGCGCCTGCGCCAGATGCGCGCCGATGCCCTGGCCAAGTTGACCAGCGCGCCCAACCCGGACCTGCGCGTGGCCACCGTGCACGCGGCCTACGACTACCTGCTGCGCGAATTCGGCCTGGAAGTCACCGCCGTGGTCGAACCGGCCCACGGCATTGAGCCAAGCCCCAGCCAGTTGAAGAAAACCATTGATGAACTACGCGCCCTGGACGTGAAGGTAATCTTCTCGGAGATGGACTTCCCGTCCACCTACGTCGACACCATCCAGCGTGAGTCCGGGGTCAAGCTGTACCCGCTGTCGCATATTTCCTACGGCGAATACAGCGCTGAAAAGTACGAAGTGGAAATGACCGGCAACCTCAACACCGTGGTCCGCGCAATCCAGGAGTCCGGGTCATGACCGCGGCGCAGCAACTCAATGCGGTCAGCGTCGGTCCGACGCTGGCGTTCGACAAGGTGTCACTGACCCTGGGTCGCACTGTGATCCTTGATGGCGTGAGTTTTCAGGTACAGCCGGGCAGCATCCATGCGCTGGTCGGCCCCAACGGCGGTGGCAAAAGCTCGCTGATCAAGACCCTGCTGGGGCAAACGCCGCATCAGGGACGGCTGAGTCTGCATTGGCCGACCACGCCCGGCACCATCGGTTATGTGCCTCAGGCCCTGGAGTTCGAACGTGGTTTGCCGATGACCGTTGATGATTTCATGGCGGCCATGTGTCAACGGCGCCCTGCATTTCTTGGCCTGTCAAAACATTACGCCGGCGCGATGGGTGATGCGCTCGAGCGCGTTGGCATGCAGGACAAACGCAAGCGGCGCATGGGTGCCCTGTCCGGCGGTGAACGCCAGCGCGTGTTGTTGGCCCAGGGATTGATCCCGGCGCCGCAACTGCTGGTACTGGATGAACCGATGTCGGCGCTCGACGAAGCCGGAATCCAAGTGTTCGAACGCCTGCTGAGTGACTGGCGTCTGGCAGGGATCACCGTACTGTGGATCGAGCATGACCTGGAAGCCGTGGGCCGCCTGGCCGACCGCGTCACAGGCCTGAACCGCCGCGTGCTGTTCGACGCCACGCCCAAAGAGGCGCTGACCCCGGATCGCCTGCTGACCCTGTTCTCCACCCACCCTCGGAGCCCGGCGCAATGAGTTATGAAGCCTTTCGCTTGATGATCCAGGGCTGGGCCTCTTCCGGTTATCTGCCGGAGGCGCTGGCCTACGGGTTCGTGGTCAACGCACTGCTCGCCGGTCTGCTGATCGGCCCAGTGCTGGGTGGTTTGGGCACGCTGGTGGTGGTCAAGCGCTTCGCGTTTTTCTCCGAAGCGGTCGGCCATGCCGCGCTGACCGGCGTGGCCGTGGGCATTCTGCTGGGCGAACCCTACACCGGGCCCTATGGCAGCCTGTTCGGCTACTGCCTGCTGTTCGGCATTCTGCTCAACTACCTGCGCAACCGAACCGGCCTGGCGCCGGACACCTTGATCGGTGTGTTCCTGTCGGTGTCACTGGCATTGGGTGCGAGCCTGTTGCTGATCCTGGCCGGCAAGATCAACGTGCATATTCTGGAGAACGTGCTGTTCGGCTCGGTGCTGACGGTCAATGGCAATGACTTGCTGGTGCTGGCGATTGTCGGCTCGTTGGTGATGGCCCTGGCCTTGCCGCTGTACAACCGCATCATGCTGGCCAGCTTTAACCCGCAACTGGCGGCAGTGCGCGGGGTGGCGGTGAAGACCCTGGATTACTTGTTCGTGATTCTGGTGACACTGATCACCGTCGCGGCGGTGAAGGTCATCGGCGCGATCCTGGTAGGCGCGCTGTTGGTGATTCCGGCCGCAGCGGCGCGCCTGCTGAGCCAGTCGCTCAAGGGGTTCTTCTGGGTCTCGGTGGTGATTGCCACCGTCAGCACACTGTGCGGGATCCTGCTGCCGATCATCTTCGACCTGCCGATCCCATCCGGCGCCGCGATCATTCTGGTTGCCGGTATCGCCTTCGCCCTGGCCGCCATCGCGCGCGGCACGGTGCCCAGCCTCAAAGGGAATTTTGGATAATGCGTCCTGTCTTTCGTCCATTGGCCCTGGCCATCGCTTATTTGATCAGCACTTCGGCACTGGCTGTCGACGGTGCAGAACCCAAGACCCTCAAAATCCATCCCGGACTGGGTCATGCCGCACTGAGCAAGGCCAAGTCTGTACAACCGGTGAAGGTCCTTGCCTCGCTGCCGATCACCTACGGCCTGGCCGAGGTGCTGCTCAAAGGCACCAATGTGCAGTTGGAGCGCGCCGCCCCGGCCAACCTGCCCGGTTCGCGGCAGGTGTCCTACTTCACCGGTCGTGGCGCGTCGGCATTGAGCGCGTTGGCGCTGGACGCCGACGCCACTATTGGCCTGCGCTCGCTGTGGGCCGATGACCCGCTGTACCCAGTGGCGCGCCGCAGCAATATCCGCATCGTCGAAGTCGACGCCGCCCGCCCGGTGGACGGCGGCTTGCCGGGCATCGCCGTGCAGCCTGGCGTCACCGATGGCTTGAACAGCCAGCCATGGCAGTCGAGTAACAATATGGGGCGCATGGCCGATGTATTGGCCGCGGACCTGAGCCGCCTGGCCCCCGACGCCAAGCCGACGATCGACGCCAACCTTGCCGCCCTCAAGCAGCGCCTGCTCAAACTCAGCGCCGACAGCGAAGCGCGGCTGGCCAAGGCGGATAACCTCAGCGTGGTCAGCCTTAGCGACCACTTTGCGTATCTGGTCAGCAGTTTGAACCTGGAAGTGCTCAGCACCGATGCCCGCCCAGACGCCGACTGGACGCCTGAGGCGTTGCAGAAACTCAGCGCCGAGTTGAAGGACAACGATGTCGCGGTGGTGCTGCATCATCGTCAGCCGAGTGAAGCGGTGAGGGCCGCTGTTGCGGCGGGGGGAGCGGGATTGTTGGTCCTGAATGTCGACGGTGCAGAGCCGGTGACGGAGTTGGAGACCAATGTGGATCAGGTGATCACGGCACTCAACCCCTGACGACGCACCGATCGGTCATGCCTGGCACGGTTCAACTGTGGTGTGTCATTCAGCACGGTGCGCGGCTACACAACATCCACGCCGACGTGGATGGCATCATGCCGCCAGAACTCCAGGTCGCAGTCGATCAGCCTATGGTGCTGGTCATAATTGACCCGGGCTATCCGCAAGCCCGGGCTGCCGACCGACACGCGCAACGCAGCGGCAGCCTCTACCGGCAGTGACGTCGGCACGATCTCGAAACGCACCCGACCATAGTGCAAGTCGTACTTGCGCGCATACAGTTCGGTCATCGACTGGTTCAGGTCGCAGTCCAGAATGCCCGGAAAATACTGCGGGTTCAGGTAGTGCTCCACATACAACACCAAACGCCCATCAATCCGCCGGCCCCGGCAGATCTGGATCACGCGGGACAACGCCGGCAACTGCAACCACGCACACACCGCCGCCGACGCCGGTTGCAGCCGTGCAGAGATCACTTCAGTGGAGGCCACTCGCCCCTGGTCGCTGACCATGGCGTGAAAGTGGCTGCGCTGCATCAGGTTGTAGGCCAGCCGTGGCGGCGAGACAAACCAGCCGCGACGTTCCTCACGATAGATCTGCCCTTGGGCCTCCAGTTGTAACAAGGCTTCCCGCACGGTAATCCGGGTGGTACCAAACAACTCGCTGAGCTTGCGTTCGGCGGGCAGTTTGCTTGCAGGCGGCAGCAGGCCATGGTCGATCTGCTCTTGCAGCGCCAGGCCGATGGATGTCACCGCCTTGATTGCCTCATCACGCATCAACGTTACCTATCTGGACTAGACCAGCACCGATCAGGTGCACAAACCGCTTCTTAATTGGGCTTGCGCTGCTGCGTGCCAGCCTAGGCATTACAGATGACCGACAGATGACAGGCCGCGTCGATCCCGCGCAGCACACCCTGCAATACATCGGCCAAGTCCAACCGTAGCGGGCACTTGGACGTGGTCTACGCTAAGCCTGCGCGCTGCGACATCTGCGCTTTGAAAACGACATCGACATGAAACTGTCATCCATCGCGTCTAGATTGGCTCAGGTATTGCTCTGACCTAGACCAACAACACCGTAGAAAAAACCGCCGCGTTGAAAACGCCCAAAGGAGCTTCGGATGAAACAGCTTTTCCTGGCATCACTGTTAGGCTCGACCATTGCCATGTGCACCGCCGCCATGGCCGCTGATACCGATCTAAAAACTCTGGAAGCCGCCGCGAAAGCGGAAGGCGCCGTCAACAGCGTCGGCATGCCCGATGACTGGGCCAACTGGAAAGGCACCTGGGAAGACCTGGCCAAGACCTACGGCCTCAAGCACATCGACACCGACATGAGCTCGGCCCAGGAAATCGCCAAGTTCAAGGCCGAAAAAGACAACGCCAGTGCCGATATCGGCGACGTGGGCGCGGCCTTCGGCCCGATTGCGGTGAAGCAGGACGTCACCCAGCCGTATAAACCGTCCACCTGGGCCCAGATTCCAGATTGGGCGAAAGACAAAGACGGTCACTGGGCCCTGGCCTACACCGGCACCATCGCGTTTATCGTCAACAAAAAGCTGCTGCACGGTTCCGAGGTGCCTACCAGTTGGGCCGACCTACAGACCGGCAAATACAAAGTGTCCGTCGGTGACGTAAGCACCGCGGCCCAGGCCTCCAACGCGGTACTCGCCGCCGCCATCGCCAACAAAGGCGACGAGAAGAACATCGGCCCAGGCCTGCAATTTTTCACCAAAATAGCCCAGCAAGGCCGTCTCGGCCTCTCCAACCCGACCATCGCCACCATGGAAAAAGGCGAAGTCGAAGTGGGTATCGTCTGGGACTTCAACGGCCTCAGCTACAAGGCCAAGATGGCCAACCCGGATGACTACGTGGTGCTGATCCCATCGGACGGTTCGGTTAAATCCGGCTACACCACCATCATCAACAAATACGCCAAGCACCCGAACGCCGCCAAGCTGACTCGCGAATACATCTTCAGCGATGCCGGCCAGCTCAACCTGGCGAAAGGCAACGCACGTCCGATCCGCGCGGAAACCGACCTGAAACTGCCAGCCGATATCGCCAAGAACCTGATCCCGGGCGAGCAGTACACCAAGGCCAACCCACAGCCGATCAAGGACGCGGATGCTTGGGAAGCGACTTCCAAGAAGCTGCCTCAGCTGTGGAACGAGCAGGTCATCGTAGAGATGAAGTAATCAGGCTCCCGGCTTGAAATGCAGTCAGTGTGGGAGCTGGCTTGCCTGCGATAGCGGTCTGACATTCAACATCTGTGTCGATTGATGCACCGCCATCGCAGGCAAGCCAGCTCCCACATTTTGACCCGGTTGCGCCAGAGAAATTGAGTCAAGCCTACTGTTGCGGAGCGCCAGCCCCCATGAAGCACAATGTCATCCTTGTGGTGCTCGACGGCCTGAACTTCGAGGTTGCCCGGCACGCCATGGGGCACTTGCAGGCCTATGTCGGCGCAGGACGCGCAGCCCTCTACAAACTGGAATGTGAACTGCCCGCCCTGTCCCGCCCGTTATATGAATGCATCCTCAGCGGCGTGCCTCCGATCCAGAGCGGCATCGTGCACAACAATGTCTCGCGCCTGTCCACCCAGCGCAGCATTTTCCATTACGCCACCGACGCAGGCCTTACCACTGCGGCGGCGGCCTACCACTGGGTCAGCGAGTTGTATAACCGCACGCCCTTTATTGCCGCCCGCGACCGTCATACCGACGACAAGGCGCTGGCGATCCAGCACGGGCATTTCTACTGGAATGACCACTACCCGGATTCCCACTTGTTCGCCGACGCCGAAAGCCTGCGCCTCAAACACACGCCGAATTTTTTGGTGGTTCACCCGATGAACATCGACGACGCCGGCCACAAGCACGGCCTCGACACCGCGCAATACCGCAACAGCGCACGCTCGGCCGACATCATCCTGGCTGATTACCTGCAAGCCTGGCTCGACGCCGGCTACCAGGTCCTGGTGACCGCCGACCACGGCATGAACAACGACCGCTCCCATAACGGCCTGTTGCCCGAAGAACGCGAAGTACCACTGTTTGTGCTCGGCGATGCGTTCAGCCTGGACACCACTGCCACGCCGAAACAAACCGACCTCTGCGGCACCGTCTGCGAACTGCTCGGCGTGCCCCACGACAAACCTGTATGCCGGGAGCTGTTGAAATGACCCGTGGCAAATGGCTGGCACTGCTGTGCCTGGTGCCTTTCGCACTGTTCTTTATCGTGTTCGAGATTGCCCCGCTCGTCTGGGTACTGATCAACAGCCTGCAGACCGAAGAAGCCGGCTGGGGCATGGAAAACTTCGTACGCATCTTCAGCTCGAAGTTCTACCTGCAAGCCATTCAGTTGAGCCTGGAGATCAGCTTCTACTCCAGCATTTTCGGGATCATCATCGCCACGCTGGGCAGCTACTCGTTGCGCCGGGTGGATTCGCCGCTGCGCAATTTCGTCACCGCCTTCGCCAACATGACCAGCAACTTCGCCGGCGTGCCACTGGCGTTCGCGTTCATCATCCTGCTGGGCTTCAACGGCAGCATCACCATCATGCTCAAGCAGGCGGGGATCATTCAGGACTTCAACCTGTATTCCAAAACCGGGTTGATCATCCTCTATACCTACTTCCAGATTCCGCTCGGCGTGTTGCTGCTGTACCCGGCCTTCGACGCGCTGCGCGAAGACTGGCGTGAGTCGGCCGCCTTGCTCGGCGCGAATGGCTGGCAGTTCTGGCGGCATATCGGCCTGCCGGTGCTCACCCCTGCCCTGCTCGGTACGTTCGTGATTCTGCTGGCGAATGCCTTGGGCGCCTACGCCACTGTCTACGCATTGACTACCGGCAACTTCAACGTGCTGCCGATCCGCATCGCGGGCCTGGTGTCCGGCGATGTGTCCCTCGACCCGAACATGGCCAGCGCCCTGGCCGTGGTGCTGGTGGCACTGATGACCGTGGTCACCGTGGTCCATCAACTGCTGCTCAAGAGGAGCTACCATGTCTCGCGCTGAAGCCGGCCCGGCCTCCCTCTACCATCGGGTAGTGGTGTGGTTGTTATTTGCGATCCTGGTGTTGCCGCTGGTGGGCACTTTTGTCTACTCCATTGCCAGCAGTTGGTCGGCGACCATTCTGCCCGCCGGTTTTACCCTGAAATGGTACGTGCAGCTGTGGAGCGACCCGCGCTTCTTGATAGCCTTTGGGCAATCGCTGCTCGTGTGCGTGGGGGCGCTGATCCTGTCGGTGGTGCTGATTCTGCCGCTGCTGTTCGTGGTGCATTACCACTTCCCCAAGCTTGATGCGCTGATGAACATCCTCATCCTGCTGCCCTTTGCGGTGCCGCCGGTGGTGTCGTCGGTGGGCTTGCTACAACTTTATGGCTCCGGGCCGCTGGCAATGGTCGGTACTCCGTGGATCCTGATCGGCTGCTACTTCACCGTAGCCTTGCCTTTCATGTACCGGGCGATCACCAACAACTTGCAAGCCATCAACCTGCGCGACCTGATGGACGCTTCACAATTACTCGGCGCCAGCACCTGGCAGGCCGCGATCTTTGTGGTGCTGCCGAATTTGCGCAAAGGCCTGATGGTCGCGCTGTTGCTGTCGTTTTCGTTCCTGTTCGGTGAGTTTGTGTTTGCCAACATCCTGGTGGGCACCCGCTACGAAACCCTGCAGGTGTACCTGAACAACATGCGCAACACCAGCGGCCACTTCACCAGTGCCGTCGTGATTTCCTATTTTTTCTTTGTGCTGGTGCTGACTTGGGCCGCCAACATCTTGAACAAGGACAAAAGCCAATGAGCTTCGTCAGCGTCCAACACCTGCAAAAAGGCTACGCCGGCACCCCGGTGTTCAGTGATATCAACTGCGAGATCGCCAAGGGTGAGTTCGTCACCCTGCTCGGCCCGTCCGGTTGCGGCAAGTCCACGCTGCTGCGCTGCATCGCCGGCCTGACCTCGGTGGACAGAGGGAAAATTCTGCTGGATGGGCAGGACATCGTCCCGCTGAGCCCGCAGAAACGAAACATCGGCATGGTGTTCCAGAGCTATGCGTTGTTCCCCAACATGACCGTGGAACAAAACGTCGCCTTCGGCCTGCGCATGCAAAAGGTCAACGCCGACGACAGCCATAAGCGCGTGCAGGAAGTGCTGCAGCTGGTGGAGCTCAAGGACCTCGCCGGCCGCTACCCGCACCAGATGTCCGGCGGCCAGTGCCAGCGCGTAGCGCTCGCACGTTCCCTGGTTACCCGCCCGCGCCTGCTGCTGCTGGATGAGCCGCTGTCGGCGTTGGATGCACGCATTCGCAAGCACCTGCGCGAACAAATCCGCCAGATCCAGCGCGAGCTGGGGTTGACCACGATCTTCGTGACCCATGACCAGGAAGAAGCCCTGACCATGTCCGACCGCATCTTCCTGATGAACCAGGGCAAGATCGTGCAAAGCGGGGATGCCGAAACCCTCTACACAGCACCCGTCGACGTGTTCGCCGCAGGTTTCATCGGCAACTACAACCTGCTGGACGCCGACAAGGCCACGCAACTGCTGCAACGTCCTTTCAACAGCCGCATCGCGATTCGCCCGGAGGCCATCGAGCTCAGCCGCACGGGCGAGCTGGATGCCCTGGTGCGCAGCCACAGCCTGCTGGGCAACGTGATTCGCTACCGCATCGAAGCGCGCGGCGTGGAATTGGTGGTGGACGTGCTCAACCGCTCGGCCGACGATCTGCACGCTGACGGGCAACGCCTGGCACTTACCATCGACCCAAGCGCCCTGTGTGAAGTAGCCTGATGCAACGTTTTATTGAGAGAGCATGACCGATGGCATTGGTAATTTTTGATCTGGACGACACGTTGATCCATGGCGACTGCGCCACCCTGTGGAGCGAGCAGATGGGCCGCCTGGGCTGGGTCGACCCTGAGTCGTTCATGCGCAAGAACAATGAACTGATGGACGCCTACAGCCAGGGCAAGTTGTTGATGGAAGACTTCATGGACTTCAGCCTGGAGCCGATGATCGGCCGCACGCCGGAGGAAATCGAGCATCTGGTGGAGCCGTGGCTCGAGGACGTGATCGAACCGTTGATCTACAGCGACGCCACCAAGACCATCGCGCGCCACCGTGCGAATGGCGACCGGATTCTAGTGATCTCCGCATCGGGCACGCATCTGGTTACGCCGATTGCGGCGCGGATCGGCATTGATGACGTGTTGGGGATCAACCTTGACGTCAGCCATGGCGTGTACAGCGGACGGACGGTGGGTGTGCTGACGTATCGCGAGGGCAAGATCACCCGACTGATGGAGTGGCTTGAGCAGGAAGGCGAATCGCTGGAAGGCGCGTACTTCTATTCGGACTCGCGCAATGATTTGCCATTGCTGCTGAAGGTGGATCATCCGCAGGTGGTGAACCCGGATCCGGTGTTGCGTTCCCACGCGGAACAAGCTGGCTGGCCGATCCACCACTGGACCTGATTCAACAGAAATCAAAATGTGGGAGCGGGCTTGCTCGCGCAGGCGGTGTGTCAGATGAAACATTCTTCACAGATACCCCGCCTTCGCGAGCAAGCCCGCTCCCACGTTTGGACTGCACTCCAAATTGAGATCAGTTCAACGTTTCATCAATCACCACCACCAACTTCCCGGAAATCTGATTGGTCGCCAACTCGGCAAACGCCGCCTCGGCATCCCCGATCGGGAAGGTCTTGGCCAGTTGCGGGCTCAACCGCCCTTCAACAAACAACGGCCAAACATGCTGGCTCAAATCACTGAACAGGTCCGCCTTGAACTGATCACTGCGGCTTCGCAGGGTCGAGCCCAACAGTTGAATACGCTTGCCGAGCACCTGCGCCAAGTCCAACTGCGCGTCGCGCCCGCCCATCAATCCGATCAACACCCAGCGCCCATCCAGCGCCAGCAGCTTGAGGTCCAGGGCTGCATAGCTGCCACCGACCGGGTCGAGGATCACATCGAACGGCCCGAAATCCCGCAGGCCTTCGATCCCGTCAGTACGCACCACGCCGCCTTGGGCGCCCAATGCCTCACAGTAGGCCAAGCGTTCCGCCGAGCCGACGCTGACCCAGCACGGGCTGCCAAACGCCTTGCACAGCTGGATCGCCGCCGAGCCCACGCCACTGGCGCCGGCATGCAACAACACTTTCTCGCCCGGCTTGAGGCTGGCCAGTTGGAACAGATTGAGCCACGCCGTGCTGTACACCTCAGGCAACGCCGCCGCTTCGATCAGCGACAAGCCCTCCGGGACAGGCAGCACATGCCGCGCGTCCACCACCACCTCTTCGGCCATGCCACCCCCGGCCAGCAGCGCGCAAACGCGGTCGCCGACTTGCCAGGATGAACCCGCCCCCACTTCGCTGATCACCCCGGAACACTCCAGGCCCAGCACGTGGCTGGCGCCCGGCGGGGGCGGATAAAGCCCTGCGCGCTGCAATAAATCCGCGCGATTGAGGCCCGCTGCCGCCACGCGAATGCGAACTTGGCCTACATCGCAGGTAGGACTGGCTTCTTCCAACCACTCCACATGACCGTCAACGCCTTGCAATGCTTTCACAGTGCCTCCATAGTGAGTCTGGACTGAGCCCGTAGCTGTATCGCCGGGCTTTTTGCATTATGCGACCGGACCATATGGAACCGGCTCCCTCAAAGACGGCCTAATATGCGTTATCAATTGCCCCCGCGTCGAATCAGCATGAAGCATTTGTTCCCCAGCACCGCCCTCGCTCTTTTCATTGGTCTCGGCTTCGCGTCGATGTCGACCAATACGTTCGCAGCCAACAGCTGGGACAAACTTCAGCCGGATCGCGATGAGGTGATTGCAAGCCTTAACGTCGTCGAGTTGCTCAAGCGTCATCACTACAGCAAGCCGCCTCTGGACGACGCTCGTTCGGTGATCATCTATGAGAGCTACCTCAAGCTGCTGGATCCGTCGCGCAGCTACTTCCTGGCCAGCGATATCGCAGAGTTCGACAAGTGGAAGACGCAGTTCGACGACTTCCTCAAGAGCGGCGACCTGCAGCCCAGTTTCACCATCTACAAGCGTTACCTGGACCGCGTCAAAGCGCGTCTGGACTTCGCCCTGGGTGAGTTGAACAAAGGCGTCGACAAGCTCGACTTCACCCAGAAGGAAACCCTTCTGGTAGACCGCAAGGACGCCCCTTGGCTGACCAGCACCGCCGCGCTCGACGACCTGTGGCGCAAACGCGTCAAGGACGAAGTGCTGCGTTTGAAGATCGCAGGCAAAGAACCAAAGGCGATTCAAGAGCTGTTGACCAAGCGCTACAAGAATCAATTGGCGCGTCTGGACCAGACCCGTGCCGAAGATATCTTCCAGGCCTACATCAACACGTTCGCGATGTCCTACGACCCGCACACCAATTATCTGTCGCCAGATAACGCCGAAAATTTCGATATCAACATGAGTCTGTCGCTGGAGGGCATCGGTGCCGTCCTGCAAAGCGACAATGACCAGGTCAAGATCGTGCGTCTGGTGCCGGCAGGTCCGGCAGACAAGACCAAGCAGGTCGCCCCGGCTGACAAGATCATCGGTGTGGCCCAGGGCGACAAAGAGATGGTCGATGTGGTCGGCTGGCGCCTCGACGAAGTGGTCAAGCTGATCCGTGGGCCGAAAGGCAGCGTGGTGCGCCTGGAAGTGATTCCGCACACCAATGCACCAAACGACCAGACCAGCAAGATCGTGTCGATCACCCGTGAAGCGGTGAAGCTCGAAGACCAGGCCGTGCAGAAGAAAGTCCTCAACCTCAAGCAGGATGGCAAGGACTACAAGCTGGGCGTGATTGAAATCCCGGCCTTCTACCTGGACTTCAAGGCCTTCCGTGCTGGCGATCCGGACTACAAGTCCACCACCCGCGACGTTAAGAAAATCCTGACCGAACTGCAGAAGGAAAAAGTCGACGGCGTGGTCATCGACCTGCGCAACAACGGCGGCGGCTCCCTGCAAGAAGCCACCGAGCTGACCAGCCTGTTTATCGACAAGGGCCCGACTGTGTTGGTACGCAACGCTGACGGCCGTGTCGACGTGCTCGAAGACGAGAACCCAGGCGCGTTCTACAAAGGCCCGATGGCGCTGCTGGTCAACCGCCTCTCGGCGTCGGCCTCGGAGATTTTCGCCGGCGCCATGCAGGACTACCACCGCGCCTTGATCATCGGCGGCCAGACCTTCGGCAAAGGCACCGTGCAGACCATCCAGCCGCTGAACCATGGCGAACTGAAGCTGACGCTGGCCAAGTTCTACCGGGTTTCCGGGCAGAGCACCCAGCATCAGGGCGTACTGCCGGACATCGATTTCCCGTCGATCATCGACACCAAGGAAATCGGCGAAAGCGCCCTGCCGGAAGCCATGCCGTGGGACACTATCCGCCCAGCGATCAAGCCGGCGTCGGATCCGTTCAAGCCGTTCCTGGCGCAGTTGAAGGCTGACCACGACACCCGCTCCGCCAAGGATGCCGAGTTCGTGTTCATCCGCGACAAGCTGGGCCTGGCCAAGAAGCTGATGGAAGAAAAAACCGTCAGCCTGAACGAAGTGGACCGTCGCGCGCAGCACTCCGACATCGAGAACAAGCAGCTTGTACTGGAAAACATCCGCCGCAAGGCCAAGGGTGAAGATCCACTCAAGGAGCTGAAGAAAGAAGACGAAGATGCGCTGCCAGCCGAGGCTGACAAAACCAAGCCGGAAGATGACGCCTACCTGGCCGAGACTGGCAGGATCCTGCTGGACTACCTGAAGATCACCAAGCAGGTGGCCAGACAGTAAACGATGGCGATTTAATGTGATCGCTCCTCGGAGTGTCATCATATAGACATCATTCTGTCGTGAAATGAAGGACCGCAGGTTTTCAGCCTGCGGTCCTTTTTTTTCGATCGAGATCGCCATGACCATGACAGAACAGCTGAATGCACTGGGCTCTATCCTGGCTCAAGGCAGTGTGCACAGCCTGTTCCAACCGATCATCAGCCTGTCCGAACGGCGCATCCTCGGCTACGAAGCCCTCAGTCGCGGCCCGTCCAACAGCCCGCTGCACTCCCCCGTCGCCCTGTTCTCGATTGCCAGCCAGGCCGGGCGCCTCAGCGAACTGGAGATCGCGTGCCGCGAAAGTGCCTGCCGGCGCTTCAGCGAGCAGAAGTTACCGGGCAAGCTGTTCCTCAACGTATCGCCACAATCGCTAATGGAAACCGCGCACCAACCGGGACGCACCTTGCAACTGCTGCATGACTTCGGCATCCCACCGAGCCAGGTGGTGATCGAACTCACTGAGCAAACCCCCACCAACGATATCGACCTGCTGCAGACTGCCTTGCACCACTACCGCAACATGGGTTTCTCGATTGCCCTGGATGACTTGGGCGCTGGGTATTCCAGCCTGCGGCTGTGGTCGGAGTTGCGCCCGGATTACGTGAAGATCGACCGGCACTTCATCGACGGCATTCATCAGGATGCGCTCAAGCGCGAGTTTGTCGGTTCCATCCTGCAAATCGCCAGGGCTTCGCGCGCCCAAGTGATCGCCGAAGGCATCGAGCTGCCCGAGGAGCTGGCGGTGCTGACGGAGATGGGCGTCGACCTGGTCCAAGGCTACCTGCTCTGCCGCCCGCAGGAACAACCGCCGCAGGAAGCACGGCTGATGTTACCCAAGCCCGACAGTGCCAACGTGGCACTGAACGATGAAGCCAGTGACCTCAGCGCCTTGCTCAGTGAACAACCGGCGGTAGACCAGGACACCGCCACCGCCCAAGTGCTCGAAGCGTTTCGCCGCCAGGCCAACCTCAATTCCCTGGCCGTACTGGATGGGCGCGGGCACCCGATCGGCATCGTCCACCGGCATTCGCTGTCAGATGCGCTGCTCAAGCCGTTCGCCACCGACCTGTTTGCGCGCAAGCCCATCAGCCGCTTGATGAGTACCGACTTTCTGGCGGTGGAGCTGAGTCAGTCCCTGCAACAGGTCAGTCGCTTGCTCACCAGCCGCGCACGGCAACGCATCGAAGAAGACTTCATTATTACGCTCAATGGCGACTACTTGGGCCTGGGCCGAGTGATCGACGTACTCAAGCTGATCACCGAGCTGAAAATCCAGCAAGCGCGCTACGCCAACCCACTCACCCTATTACCGGGCAACGTGCCGATCCAGCAATGCCTCACGCGCTTGCTGCAACAACAGCGCGAATCGGTGATCTGCTACGTGGATATCGACAGTTTCAAGCCGTTCAACGATATCTACGGCTACGGGCGCGGGGATGAGGTGCTGCTGTGCCTGGCGCAGTGCTTGAACGACCGCGTAGACCCTAGCCGCGACTTTGTCGGGCACATCGGTGGCGATGACTTTTTGTTGGTACTGGGCCCACAGGACTGGCGCAAGCGACTCAATCAACTGCTGGATGACTTCCACACCCAATGCCGACGCTTCTACCGCGCTGAACACCTTGATGCTGGCTGTTTCGTGGCACTGAACCGCCAGGGCGTGCGTCAGGAATTTGCGCTGCTGTCGCTGTCCATCGGTGTCGTGCATTTGTATCCACAGGCCTGTGGACAACTCGATGCCAGTCAGTTGGCGGAGCTGGCGTCGCAAGCCAAACATCACGCCAAGAATATCGCCGGCTACAGCATCCATGTGATCGACAGCATGGACACCTTGTCCCCGGCGCTCTAGGCCTCGGCAGACTCCGGGTACTCGTATTCGAATACCCGCACCACTTCCGAGGCGTGCCAGGAGGCCGCGGCCACGCCGTCGGATGGCCCGCTGAATCGCCCCAGGCGCTCCACACATTCAAAGAAACCGGTACGCGGCAGGCGGCTGGCGCCCTGGCTGATCACCAGCGAGCTGCGCAACGGCTGCTCGGCCTTGGCGTCCAGCGCGGCCAAGTGTTCCAGGGCGGCGGCCAGGGTTTGCATGGCCGGCGTGGGGAACTGCAAGCGCTCCAGCAACGCGCGGTAAGTCAGCAGATGGCGCTGGCGGCGCGCCTGGTCCAGTTCATTGAGTAACCCATCCCAGTGTTGACGACTGATACGTAGGCTCAAGATTCATCCCTCCAACCTGCAACGCCCAATTCCCAGGCCAGGCTGCGACGGATCGCGGCATCCGGCTGGCGCTCACCACTTTCAATCAATCCGAGATACGAGGGGCTGATACCCACGGTGCGGGCCAGGGTCTCGACCGCCAGGCCCTTGGCTTCGCGCAGGTCGCGCAAGTCTGCGAGCGGGCGCAGATCCTGCTCGGGAGCGGCTTGGGCAGTAGAAGAAGGAGGTGGCGAAGGTTGTTGCTGACCGGCAGCTTTTAGCAGCGCCTGATACTGATCCCATGGCAACACCGCGTATTCGGGTTCGCCATTCCGTGAAATTATCTGAATATCCATGACTGCCCCGTAGGATAACAACACTTACTGAGTAAGCTCTTTCCTTAGGAGTGTAATCCTAACAGCCACAAAGGTCGCAGGGGGATATGCCGTGTCATCCGTTTTTTTGCGGGTTTTCCTTGGCCAACAGGGCTGGCGTCGCTGGCAGACGCTCAACCACGGCGAGCTTTTCCGGACGCTGGGCGTCACGCCAGGCGCGAAAAGCGCTCAGTTCGCCGTCCAGTGTCTTCATAACCCATGCCAGCACGGCGATATCGTCGAGCATGCCGAACATGGGGATAAAGTCCGGGATCGCGTCAATCGGGCTCAGGAAATACATCAGCCCTGCGACCACTGAAATCAGCGCCTTGGGACTGATTGCGCGGTACTCGCCACGCCAGTAGGCCAGGCACAGGGCCTGGAGCAACTTGAAGTCATCCTTGAGCTTGCCCAGGCGATTGCCCTGGCTGGAGCCTTTGGCGGCGACAGCGAACAACAGCGTCGGTAAACGCCCACGACCCAGCAGGCGTGCGGCAATGGGCAGGAAACGGGTGAAATTGAAGGGTGGTTTCATCTGTCACTCCAGTTCCAGGCAACATAAAAGGTTATCCACACAAATTGTGGATAACCTTGTGAACAGAGCCTGTTTTATCGGCTGAAAGCCACGATTTACAAGGCTTTCAGTCAGATCGGGCGTTTTTTGCGCACATTGAAAAAACCCAACATTTCATTGACTTAGTGTTGCTGTGCGGCTAGCCATGCTCGGGTTTTATATCAGACTGTTGCCAGGTGTGGACGTTCGTTTGGATTTGCACAGCCTGTGGACATGGGCCCGCTCGCTACAAGATCGTGTAGATACCCGAAATGCAGCCCCCGGAAACAACAACGCCCCGTCGAGACGGGGCGTTGTGTGTTCAGGCGCCTATTACTTCTTGGCGGCTGGTGCTGCAGGGGCTGCAGGGGCTTCAGCCTTGGCTGGGTCCTTGATGCCCAGCAGTTCCAGATCGAATACCAGCACGGAGTTGGCTGGAATCGCCGGGCTCGGGCTCTGGGCGCCGTAGGCCAGGTCGGACGGGATGTACAGCTCGACCTTCTCGCCAACGTGCATCAGTTGCAGGCCTTCGACCCAACCTGGGATCACGCCGCTGACTGGCAGGTCAATCGGGCTACCGCGATCCACGGAGCTGTCAAAGGTAGTGCCGTTGGTGAGCTTGCCGGTGTAGTGCACAGTCACCACGTCAGTCGGCTTAGGCTGTGCACCATCGGCTTTCTTGATGATCTTGTACTGCAGACCGGAAGCGGTGGTGACGACGCCGTCTTTCTTGGCGTTGTCTTCAAGGAATTTCTTGCCGGCGGTTGCCGACTCTTCACTCATCTTGGTCATGCGTTCTTCAGCACGCTTTTGCAGTGCGGCAAACGCTTCAACCAGCTCGTCGTCTTTGAGCTTCTGCTCTTTTTTGCCGACGGCATCTTCGATGCCTTGGGCTACTGCTTTGGAATCCAGGTCATCCATGCCTTCCTGGGCAAGGCTCTTGCCCATGTTCAGGCCGATGCCATAGGAAGCTTTCTGCGCCGGGGTTTTCAGCTCTACGCTGGTCTGCGAATCACAACCCGCAAGTACCAGGCTAACCAGGGCCACCGCCGCCGCCAACCGATGCTGTTTCATGCTATTTCCTTGTTCATGCGCCAAAAGGGCATTCGAATAAAGTCGCGAGCTTATCAGGCGGCCACGACCAATGGCTACCGGCATGTGAGCAGGAAACTTCTGATAAGTTCACGTGTTTAAAAGCATTTTCATTCATGATGGGGCCCCGCGAAGGATCGTGGGACCGCCTACTACCACGCTCATGGCCACTTGCCGCACTTGTGGCGTAGTGGCATAACAACACGACTCCTCGACAAGACCGAGACAAGGATAGCCATCTTGCGCATTTTTTCCCGTGTATTACTGCTGATATTCACCCTTCTGGTCCTAGTACTTGCCGTGGTGCTCTATTACATCGTCAACCCCAAGCTGCCGGAATACGTGCCCGTGGAGCAGGTGCACTATCAGGACCAATGGAGTGCCGCCGACCGCCAGACCTATTACTTCACGCCCCAGGGCACTCAAGTAAAAGGCCTGCACTACGACTGGTTCACCGCCCTGGAACTGCCGTTTTCCGAGCGCCGTTTTGCCACGCCGGGTTACCTCGCGCGCTTCGGTTTCCTGGTCGATCCCAAACAGCTGCCGACCGCGCAAAACCCCGGCAATTTGCCGGTAGGTTTCGCCCGACACAAGAACGCCGGCAGCAACGTCGAGTACCTGGATATCAACTGTGCCGCCTGCCACACCGGCGAGCTGCACTTCAAAAACCAGGCGCTACGCGTCGACGGCGGTTCCGCCCAGCACGTGCTGCCATCCAGTGTGCCAACCTTGCGCGGCGGCAGTTTCGGCCAAGCCCTGGTCGCCAGCCTTGCGGCTACCTACTACAACCCATGGAAGTTCGAGCGCTTCGCCCGCCAGGTGCTGGGAGATCGCTATGACGCTGAGCACAAACAACTGCGCGAGGACTTCAAGCAGTCCCTGAACAAGTTTCTCAAAGTGGCCTGGAACGACACTCACCGTGGTCTCTACCCCACCGAAGAAGGCCCCGGCCGCACGGACGCCTTTGGCCGTATCGCCAACGCCAGCTTTGGCGACGCGATTTCCCCGGACAATTATCGCGTTGCCAATGCACCAGTGGACTACCCACAACTCTGGGATATCTGGACATTCGACTGGGTGCAATGGAACGGCTCGGCCCAGCAACCCATGGCGCGCAATATCGGTGAAGCCCTGGGCGTAGGCGCGACCCTGACCTTTTTCGACGCCGCCGGCCAGCCGCTCCAGGGCGATGCGCGCTACCCGTCCAGCGTCCGCGTGCGCGACCTCAACCTGATCGAAGAAACCCTGCAACGCCTCAAGCCACCGACCTGGCCAGAGGACCTGTTCGGCGCCGTCGACAAACCCCTCGCCGCCCAAGGCCGCACACTGTTCGCCGAGCACTGCGCCGGCTGCCACGTGCCCAACGTCACCCAGGAAAACGGGCGCCCGGTGCAGCAGCTTAAAATGCTGCCCGTGGACTACATCGGTACCGACCCCGGCGCCGCCAGCAACATTGCCGACCAACGCTACGACCTCAGCGCCCTGCAATGGGACCCCGCGGAACTGGCCACGCTGAACGTCGAACTGCACCCCGCGCCGACCGAGCCACTGGACCTGAAAAAAATGTCCGTGGCCAAGGGTCTGGCTTATGTCACCGCCTTCGTCGAAGAGCATGCCTACCGTGCGGCCGGCGTGACCCCGGCCGAGCGCCCGCGCCTGGACGGTTACGGCCTGCCCATCGGCGTACGCGAGTTGCGCGCCTACAAGGCGCGGCCACTGGCTGGTGTCTGGGCGACGCCGCCGTTCCTGCATAACGGTTCGGTGCCGACGCTCTACCAGTTGCTCTCGCCCCAGGACGAGCGCAGCACCACCTTCTATAAGGGCACTTTCGACTACGACCCGCGCCATCTCGGTTTTAAAACCGGCGCGTTCAAGAATGCCTTCCTGTTCGATACCAAAATCACCGGCAACCACAACAGCGGCCACGAATTCCGTGCCGGCAGTCGTGGCAATGGCGTGATCGGCCGTGGCCTGCTACCGCAGGAACGCTGGGCGCTGCTGGAATACCTCAAAGTGCTGGGCGGCCCGCTGGAGCAACAACTGCCATGATGATTCGATCCCCCTACGACCGACCTTCCCTGCTCGGCCGCCTCTGGCTGCGCATCGGCGCATTTCTCGGCAAAACCTTGCTGTGGCTGGTGGGCCTCGGCCTACTCGGTTGGCTGGCGGCGACCGCCTGGTACGCCTGGCAACACAGCGGCCCGGTGTCACCAAATGAGCAAATCCCAGCGGGCGAAGCGGCGATGACCCAAGGCATCATCCAGACGGCGGTGCGCATCGTCGACCAACACCGTGAAGGCACGCGCTACCTGCGTGATGCCCACGCCAAGGCCCACGGTTGCGTGAAAGCCGAAGTCAGCGTGCTCGCCGATCTCGACCCGGCACTGCGCCAGGGCGTGTTCGCCGAACCGGGCAAGACCTGGCAGGCGATGATGCGGTTGTCCAACGGCAACGCTTACCCGCAGTTCGACAGCATCCGTGATGCCCGGGGCATGGCGCTCAAGTTACTGGATGTGCCGGGCAAGCAGCTGCTGGCCGACCAGCAGACGCGCACGGAACAAGACTTCGTGATGTTCAGTCACCCGAACTTCTTTGTCAGCGATGTGGCGGAGTACGCGCAGAACATCGGCGCGCAGGCGGACGGCAAGAAGGTGCTGGCGTTCTTCCCCAAGGCCGACCCGCGTAGCTGGCAAGTGCGTCACTTATTCATCGCCCTGGCGACACTCGCACCCGCACCGGCCAGCCCGACGCAGACTACGTACTTTTCAGTTTCGCCCTACAAGTTCGGCACGGCCAACGCCAAATTCCGCGTCGCGCCCGACCCGCAAAACTGCCCGGAGTATCAACTGCCGAAACAAAACCAGGACCTGCCAAATTTCCTACGCAGCGCCTTGAGCCAGCAGCTGTCCACCGACCGCGTGCCGGCGTGTTTCGTGCTGCAGATCCAGCGCCAGAACCCGCAGAAATTCATGCCGATCGAAGACACCAGCATCGAATGGAAAGAAAGCGATGCGCCTTATGAAACCGTGGCGAAGGTGCATATCCCGGCGCAGGATTTCGACACGCCCGAGCAGAACCTGGCGTGCGACAACCAGTCCTTCAACCCCTGGTTCGGCGTAGCGGAGCACCGCCCCATCGGCGGTATCAACCGTTTGCGCAAAGCCGTGTATGAAGCGGTCAGCGATTACCGCCACAGCCGCAACGCGCCATAAAGAATGCGTAACAATGGACCCTACGGTGTAAGGATTGCGTCGGGTCTATTGAGCCATTTTCACCCCGCCTCTACCGTGAGCACCTACCCCATCACCCGCAGGAAATCACCGTGGAAGGCTCAACCCTCGGCATGATCGTACTCACCCTGATCGCCGTGTTCGGCACCGCGTCTTTTTGCTTCGAACGCCTGGCGACGCGCCAGATCAAAAACAAAAAACCAGTCAGCACTGACCTTCAGTCAGGGAGCCCAGCCTCTGCGGTACGGGCCCGCAACCACTGACGAAAACTGCGCACCGCCGCGGGTGGATTGCGGTGATGCGGCTGCATCAGGTGCAAGCGACCGCGACTGTGCATGCTGTGGGGCAAGGCCATTTGCAGGCGCCCGGAGTCGAGGTCGCTTTCCAGCAAGCGCTTCCACCCCAGGGCGACGCCGTGGCCCATCACCGCCGATTGCATCAACAGTTGATAGCTGTTGGTGCGCAAGGCATGGCGCGGCGAGTAGTAATCGGCGCCCGCATCAGCAAACCAGTCGGCCCAAGTCAGCCAGTCGTGGTGATGGTCTTCCACGATCAGCAAGGTGTGAGCGTGCAACAGGTGATGCAGGTCGCGAATCGGGCCGTGACGCTCAAGGTAACCGGGGCTGCACACGGCGATGACCTGCTCGCTGTCGAACACCGGCGACAGCTCAAGGCCGTGGGGCGCGGCCAGTTCATCCAAGTGATAGAACAAGCCCAGGTCATATTCGCTGACATCCAGATGGCTGGGGCTTTCGCTGCACAGGATGCGGATATCCAGGTCCGGGTGGTCGCGCTGGAACTGCGGCAACAGACCGGCCAGCCAGATAGAGCTGATGGTGGGCGTACTGGCCAGGGTCAACTGGCGATCGGCACCGCGCCTGCGCAACTCGGCGGACTCGCGGTCAAGCTCGCGCAACAGGCGTTGGACAGTTCGAAAATAACGCACCCCGGCGGGTGTCAGGCTCAAGCCCTGGGCCAGCCGATAAAACAGCGGGCGGGCCAGGTCTTCTTCGAGGCGTTTGACCTGGCGGCTGACCGCGCTCTGGGTCAGGTTCAATTCATGGGCGGCCTGGGTAAAGCTCAAATGGCGGGCCGCCGCTTCAAAGGTCTGCAAGCAATTGAGGGGAGGAAGATCGACGTTACGGCGCGACATGAGCAAGTCCATTGGCAATGACGGGCCCAGGTTACCCCAGGCCCGCAGAGATCACGTTGGCGAGCATCCTGCCAGTTGCCTGCTCAGAGTGCGACCCTGGCCACGCGTTTACTCCATCGCCGACGGTGTTCCAACTGGCCGTTTTCCCAGGCGGTCTGCTCCGCTTCGATGTAGAACCACTCGGCGTCGGCGTGCACGCTCAATTGGCTTTCCACCTCCACGGCCCACTGGTCGCGGCCGACTCGGTAGTGCCATTCGATATCGGCCCGCGTCGACAGCGGATCCCAGGGCAAAGTGCGGTATTGCTCAGTGCAACGCTGGTCCACCGACAAGCCGTGGTCGGTAAACCGCACTGAACCCAAGTCATCTTCGATTTTCACGGAGACTTCGCCACTGCCCACGTCTTCGATCAAGGTGCGTTTCGGCGCAGCGGCGCGTAGGACGTCCATCGCCACCGGCGTAGCCGACTGCGGCGCTTCGAACGGGCAGTCCACCGCCTCGCCTTTGAATATCGGCAATTGCAGGCTTTGCAGACTCGGCAGCAACGTCAGAGTGGTCAGCTCACGGCTCGGCCACAGTAACGGGAAACTCGCGGTACTAAGGGCAAGACGCAAACGGTAGCCGACGGGCAGGCGCATGCCGATGTGGTCGAGGTTTAACTGCACGTCCATGGGCTCACCGAGGACTACAGGTGTTACCTGGGAAAAATCCTCACGCAGTGTGAGATTGAGTACACCGTAACTGATCTGCGTGACTTGCCCGTCCGGCGCTATCGCATTCAGCCGGGCGACCAATTGACCACAGGCGGTGTCACTTGCCAGGCGCAACTTAAGACGTGCATCGCCGAGCAACGACAGCGGCTCGGTCAGTACCTGGGAGTCGAAGCACAGCGAGTGGGCGTCATCACGACGTTGATCCGTCGGTCCATCGGGGCCAAACCAGATGGCGCAGTATTCGCCTTGGTGCAGGCCGGTGGTCAGCGGCGAGCAGATGCTGCGCGGCGCCGCCAACGGCAGTGAGCCTGCACTCAGGCCCTGTTCGCCGAGGCTGAAATCCGCCCATTGCACCTGCGGATCCGGCCAGCCGGAGGTCTGCACCCAGATCCCCGGCCGCTCGGCATAACTGCCCTTCGGCGGCAGAATATCCTGTAGGTAAAAGGTGCAAGACGCGTCATCCATTACCCCGTTATTGATGCCCTTGAGCCAATGATCCCACCAGCGCTTGGCCTCTTGCAGGAAGCCGATGGCCGGGTTGGGCACGGCGAAATGCGGGTATTTGTGGATCCAAGGTCCGATCATGGCTTTCTTCGGGCCTGGTAGGTTTTGCATCAGACGAGAAACGGTGTTGCGGTAGGCATCGCCCCAGCCACCCACCGCATACACGGCCGCCTTGATCTTCGAATAGTCCTCGCACACCGAGCCATGGCGCCAATAGTCATCGCGGGTCTGGTGTTGCAGCCAGGTTTGCGCCAGCAACGGCATGGCGTCCAAGCGTTGGTGCCAGAGGTGTTTCCAGTCGTCGCCCACCAGCAAAGGATCCGGCACCGCGGCGCTGAAGTTGAGCATGGTGGCGGCCCAACCGAAGTTCTCCATCAACAGATTGCCGCCCTTGTAATGGATGTCGTCGGCAAAGCGATCATCGGTGGAGCACAGGGTAATGATCGCCTTCAACGCCTCGGGCTGGCGTGCCGCGACTTGCAGCCCGTTGAAGCCGCCCCAGGAGATGCCCATCATGCCGACATTACCGTCGCACCAGGGTTGATGGCACAGCCAGTCGATCACTTCGAGGGCGTCTTCCTGTTCCTGCAGCAGGTATTCATCGGCCATCAAACCTTGGGATTCACCGTTGCCCCGCATATCCACCCGCACACATACATAGCCCTGCCCCGCCATCCACGGGTGGGTCAACGCATCGCGTACGGCGGTGCCGTCGCGTTTGCGGTACGGCAGGTATTCCAGGATCGCCGGGAAGGATTGCAGGCCGGCGGCTTCCGGTAACCAGATGCGGGCGGCCAGTTGGGTACCGTCCTTCAAGGGGATCAGGCAGTGCTCGATTTCGCGCACGGTGTAAGCAAATTCAGTGACGATTTCCATCAGTAACTCCTACAGCGGTTCAATCGATCAGCGGGCGAAATCCGGCACCGGGCTGGCGCCACGCGATTGCGTTTCGGGGGTCCGCTGAAGGCGCTTCACATCCAGCAACGCGGGATTTTTCAACCAGAAAATCAGCGAGGTACTGGCCAACAACACCAGGATCATCCCGGGCAAACCGCCGAGGTTGGAGAGCATCTTCACGCCGTCGATGCCCACAAACGCGACCATGACCCACGACACCGTGCCGATAATCAGGCCCCAGACGATCTTCAGCAGCGGGTTGCCGTCGAGATCGGAGTCCGCGGTCACGCCTTTGCTGCACAGGTTGGCGATCACATCGGTGCTGGAGTCCGCCGCCGTGACAAACGAGATGAACGCTACTAACAGCAGGAACGCGATCATCAGGCCGCTGGCCGGCAATTGCTGGAACATCTGGTACAGCACGTGCTCCACGCCCTGCTCGTTCAGCACACGGTTGAGGCTGCCGTCGCCGAGGGCATCGAAGTACAGGCTGGTGCCGGAGAAAATGCAGATCCATATCGCCGTGAACAGCGCCGGGTAGAGCATGTTGATATGGATGAATTCGCGCACGGTATAGCCACGGCCGATCTTGCCAAGGAACAGCGCGCTCACCGGCGCCCAGGCGAACCACACCGACCAGTAGAACACCGTCCAGCTCTGCGGCCAGGTGTCGCCACTCGCGGCACCAGTGAACAGGCTGCGGCTGAAGAAGGTGTCGAGGTACACGCCGAGGGACTCGACGCCGAGGCTGAACATGTACAAGGTCGGCCCGCACAGCAGCACAAACAATCCCAGCCCCAGCATGATCCAGGTGTTGAACGAGGACAGCATCACAATGCCTTTCTGCAGGCCGCTGGCGGCCGAGGCGACAAAGGTGATGACGATGATCGCAACGATGATGGCTAGGCGGAACGGCGTGGTTTCACCGCCGATATATTGGGCCAGGCCACCGGCCAGGGTCAGCGCGCCAGTGCCCAGGGATGAGGCCATGCCCGCCACCAGGGCGAACATCGCCAGGGTGTCGATCAGCCCGGCGTAGCGCTTGACCCGCGCTGCGCCCAGCAGCGGCTCGAGCATGGCGCCAATGGAGAAGTTGCTGCGACGGTTATAGAACACCAGCGCAAACACCAGCGAGGGCACCAGGTAAATGGCGTAGGGGGTGATGGTCCAGTGCAGGAACATCGTCGACATGGCAAAGGTCTTCGCCGCCGAACTGCCCGCTTCGATCGGCAGGCTGGTGGGTGGGCCATACAGGTGATAGAGCGGTTCGGCGGTGGTCCAGAACAGCACGCCCACTGCGAGCGTGGTGCACAGCGCCACCATGAACCAGCGCCATTTGCTCAGCAATGGCTGGGCGTCTTCGCCGCCGATACGCACCTTGCCCAACGCGGAGAAGTAGACGATCGCCGTCAGCACCACCATGGCAAACGAGCCGGCGCTGAACAGCCATGAGAAGTTTTTCAGGATTAGGTTATTGAGCTGTTTGCTGATCGCCAGGAAGGCATTCAGGTCGACGTAGCTGGCGATCACCGCCGCCAGCAGGATCAGGAACGTTGGCCAGAACACCAACGGACGCAGTGGATACTTCATAGAGAGCCATTCCCCTTGCAGACTATTCTTATCTTAGAGAGCGGGCACTGCAGCATCCTGCTGCCGTGACTCGCCTGGAAGTCTTCGCGTGGCTATAGATAACCGTTTAAGCGGCCAGGGACGCAATCAACCAATCTGCATAGGGGTATTCCCCCACGTCATGGCGCACCAGCACAGTTCAGGGCGAACATGCAGTGCACAACGGCGAAGCGTAAGGCGGATAAATCGCAGACGAAAAAAAGCCCGCTCAATGAGCGGGCTTCTTGTGGTGACCTGGCGTTCAGCGTTCCAGGTGACCGAATATGGCGCAGCGGACGGGACTCGAACCCGCGACCCCCGGCGTGACAGGCCGGTATTCTAACCGACTGAACTACCGCTGCGCGTAACACTTGAAGCGAATGGTGGGTGATGACGGGATCGAACCGCCGACATTCTGCTTGTAAGGCAGACGCTCTCCCAGCTGAGCTAATCACCCTTCACTTTCGGTGTGGGCGGCATCATACACCAAAAATTCGCAATGTCTTGATTTAAATGCACTTTATTTTTGATTTTTTCCAGAGCCCGGCGAAACCCCGTAAAAACGGGCTTTTGCTCGCGCAAATACGAGTCTATTGGGTTTGCCGGGCGCTTAACCGCACAATTAAAAATTGTTCTCAATAACGCCTGAGCCGCGCTTATGTCTGTGGGTGAACCACCCTTCCAAAGGGAAATCACCCAGCTCTGCAGCGAGCATCATGGCTGGCTGCTCACCTGGCTGCGGCGCACGCTCGGCTGCCGCCAAAATGCCGCTGACCTGGCGCAGGACACGTTCGCACGCATCCTGAACGCGCGCGAATCCTTAGCCGGCATTCGCGACCCCCGGGCCTACTTGAGCACGACGGCCAGCCGCGTGGTCACCTACCAGGTCACGGGCTATAACCCCAACTACCGCGAGTCCGGACGATTCGTGCCTTACATCGGCACAGTTCAGGCCGGCTACACCCACAAGGTCGTGCGCGACGACAAGGACGTGAATATCTCCACCTTCGAGCCCGAAGATCAGGTCAAGCTGTTCACCACCTACAAACTCAAGGGCAACCTCGACAAGTTGACGGTAGGCGGTGGTGTGCGCTGGCAAAGCGTGGGCTGGCAGGACATCTATAACTCTCCCCATGGCGGCGATGAAGAGTTCTCCCAGGACGCCTATTGGCTGGTCGACCTGCTGACCCAATATCAGGTCAGCAAAAACCTGTCAGCGACGCTGAACGTCAACAATATCTTCGACAAGTCTTACTACACCAACATCGGCTTCTATAACTCCGCCGCTTACGGTGAGCCACGCAATTTCATGGTGACCACACGCTGGGATTTCTGATCCCCCAATAAAAAACGCCGCCGATCATCGGAAATGATCGGCGGCGTTTTTTTGTTTTTGCAAAGCCCAGACAGCAAAAAGCCCGCTCAATGAGCGGGCTTCCTGTGGTACCTGGCGTTCAGCGTTCCAGATAACCGAATATGGCGCAGCGGACGGGACTCGAACCCGCGACCCCCGGCGTGACAGGCCGGTATTCTAACCGACTGAACTACCGCTGCGCGTAACACATGAAGCGAATGGTGGGTGATGACGGGATCGAACCGCCGACATTCTGCTTGTAAGGCAGACGCTCTCCCAGCTGAGCTAATCACCCTTCGTTTCGGTGTGGCGCGCATTCTACGGAGCGGCCCTAGGTCTGGCAAGCACTTTCTTAAATCTTTTTTTTGATAGCTTCCAATGGCTTAGGCAGGGTTGGCCTGGGACGCTATCAAGAGAATAATGCCCCCCTTTGTATAAAGGAGAGACTCGCCCCATGTGGTTCAAGAACCTGCTTATCTATCGCCTGACCCAAGATCTGCCTGTTGATGCCGAGGCGTTGGAAGCGGCCATGGCCACCAAACTGGCGCGCCCTTGTGCCAGCCAGGAGTTGACCACTTACGGTTTCGTCGCGCCTTTTGGTAAAGGTGAAGACGCTCCCCTGGTTCACGTCAGCGGTGACTTCCTGCTGATCGCCGCGCGCAAGGAAGAACGCATCCTGCCGGGCAGCGTGGTGCGTGACGCACTGAAAGAGAAAGTCGAAGAGATCGAGGCCGAGCAAATGCGCAAGGTCTATAAGAAGGAACGCGACCAGATCAAGGATGAAATCATCCAGGCCTTCCTGCCGCGTGCCTTTATTCGTCGCTCGTCGACTTTCGCCGCCATCGCGCCCAAACAGGGCCTGATCCTGGTCAACTCGGCCAGCCCCAAGCGCGCCGAAGACTTGTTGTCCACACTGCGTGAAGTGATCGGCACCCTGCCGGTTCGCCCGCTGACGGTAAAAACCGCACCAACCGCGATCATGACCGACTGGGTCACCACCCAGAAGCCGGCGGATGACTTCTTCGTGCTCGACGAATGCGAACTGCGCGACACCCATGAAGACGGCGGCATTGTGCGCTGCAAGCGCCAGGACCTGACCGGTGAAGAGATCCAGCTGCACCTGACCACCGGCAAAGTCGTGACCCAACTGTCGCTGGCCTGGCAAGACAAGCTCTCCTTCATGCTCGACGACAAGATGACGGTCAAGCGCCTGAAGTTCGAAGACCTGCTGCAAGACCAGGCGGAACAGGACGGCGGTGAAGAAGCCCTGGGCCAACTGGATGCGAGTTTTACCCTGATGATGCTGACGTTTGGTGACTTCATCCCTGCGCTGGTCGAAGCACTCGGCGGTGAAGAGACCCCACAGGGTATCTAAAAGCTAATTAGATCTTATGTGGGCACGGTCAGTGTGGGAGCCGGGCTTGCCCGCGATGCAGGCACCTCGGTCTTCAGTTGAATCGAGTTGATGCTATCGCAGGCAAGCCAGCTCCCACATTTGATCGAGTTGCCACCTCCAGCGCTCTAATAACAAGGACACCCCCATGCGCGCACTCGCCGTCTTGAGCCGCTTCGTTGGCAATACCTTCGCCTACTGGGTGTTGATTTTCGCCGTCGCCGCCTTCCTCGAACCCGGCTGGTTCATCGGCCTGAAAAGCGCCATCGTCCCGTTGCTGGGTCTGGTGATGTTCGGCATGGGGTTGACCCTCAAGATTGATGACTTCGCCGAAGTCGCCCGCCATCCGTGGCGCGTGGCATTGGGCGTGGTCGCACACTTCGTCATCATGCCGGGCGTGGCCTGGTTGCTGTGCCAGGCCTTCCACCTGCCGCCGGAAATTGCCGTTGGCGTGATCCTGGTCGGCTGCTGCCCAAGCGGCACCGCCTCCAACGTGATGACCTGGCTGGCCCGCGGCGACCTGGCGCTGTCGGTCGCCATCGCCGCCGTCACCACCCTTCTCGCCCCGCTGTTTACGCCGGCGTTGATCTGGTTGCTGGCGTCGGCCTGGCTGCCAGTGTCGTTCATGGAGTTGTTCTGGTCGATCCTGCAAGTGGTGCTGCTGCCGATCGTGCTCGGCGTACTGGCGCAGCGCGTGCTCGGTGATCGGGTACGCCACGCGGTGGATGTGTTGCCACTGGTATCGGTGGTGAGCATCGTGATCATCGTCGCGGCGGTGGTTGCCGCCAGCCAGGCGAAGATCGCCGAGTCGGGCCTGTTGATCATGGTCGTGGTGATGCTGCACAACAGCTTCGGTTACTTGCTGGGCTACTTCACTGGCCGCGTGTTCAAGTTGCCATTGGCGCAGCGCAAGTCGCTGGCGCTGGAAGTGGGCATGCAGAACTCCGGGCTGGGTGCCGCATTGGCCAGCGCGCATTTCTCGCCCTTGGCGGCGGTGCCGAGTGCGTTGTTCAGCGTCTGGCACAATATTTCCGGGGCGTTGCTCTCGACTTACTTGCGCCGCATGAGCGAGAAGGAAGACCGTCGCGCCTTGGAGAACACGCCGCAAACTTGATCAGTCGATCACTTTTGGGCACTCTTACGAGCTTCGCGGGGACGACCCCGTGACGCTTTCAAGCGCCTAATCCGGGGACGACCCCACCTAGCGTTAGGAGGTCATCATGTCCTGGATCATTCTGTTTTTTGCGGGCCTGTTTGAAGTTGGCTGGGCCGTCGGCCTGAAATACACCGACGGTTTCAGCAAGCCGCTGCCCACTGCCCTGACGATTGCCGCCATGGCCGTAAGCCTTGGCCTGCTGGGGCTGGCGATGAAGGAACTGCCCCTGGGCACCGCCTACGCGATCTGGACCGGAGTCGGTGCCGTGGGCACCGTGATCGCCGGGATTATCCTGTTTGGGGAATCCATGGCGCTGTTCCGGTTGGCCAGTGTCGCATTGATCATTTGCGGGCTTATTGGCCTGAAGATCAGTACCTAAGCCACTACCGCTATCGCAGCGATGCGGCGACCCGACAAGCCCACTCCCGCATTTGGATTTGTAGATACGCTCAGATGTGGGAGCTGGCTTGCCTGCGATGAGGGCCTTGAAGCCAGTAAAAAACTACCTGACACTGCCCCGCAACACCCCCACCCTTTCCTGCAACTGCGCAGGCGTCGCGGCCTCTACCGTCACCGGCTCACCCGCCACCAACACCACCCGCGACCAGATCCGATGAAACAACCCTTTGTTCGGATCGCGGCTGAAAAAACTCCCCCACAACCCCTGCAACGCCATCGGAATCACAGGCACCTGCGTCTCCTCCAGGATGCGCGTCACGCCACCGCGAAACTCGTTCATCTCGCCATCGGCGGTCAACTTGCCCTCCGGGAAAATGCACACCAACTCCCCGTCCTTCAGATACTGCGCAATCCGCGTGAAGGCCTTTTCATAGATTTGGATGTCTTCGTGACGCCCGGCAATCGGAATCGCCCCGGCCGTGCGGAAGATAAAGTTCAGCACCGGCAAGCGGTAGATCTTGTAGTACATGACAAAGCGAATCGGCCGACGCACCGCGCCGCCGATCAGCAGCGCATCGACAAATGAAACGTGGTTGCACACCAGCAGCGCCGCGCCTTCGTCCGGGATCGCTTCCAGGTTGCGATGCTCCACGCGGTACATGGAATGGCTGAGCAGCCAGATCATGAAACGCATGGTGAACTCGGGAACGATCTTGAAGATGTAGGTGTTAACCGCGATGTTGAGCAGCGACACCACCAGGAACAATTCGGGAATCGACAGCTTGGCCACGCTCAGCAACAGGATCGACACAATCGCCGAGACCACCATGAACAGTGCGTTAAGAATGTTGTTGGCAGCGATGACCCGCGCACGCTCGTTCTCGGCGGTGCGCGACTGGATCAACGCGTACAGCGGCACGATATAGAAGCCGCCGAACACGCCCAGGCCGAGGATATCGAACAACACCCACCAGGCTTGCCCGTAACTGAGCACCGCGAGCCAATCGTTGGCCTGCACGTTCTGCGGGAAGCCGCCGGAATGCCACCACAGCAACAGGCCGAACACGGTCAGGCCGAATGAGCCGAACGGCACCAGGCCGATTTCCACCTTACGCCCGGAGAGTTTTTCGCAAAGCATCGAGCCGAGGGCGATCCCCACAGAGAACACCGTGAGGATCAACGTGACCACGGTTTCGTCGCCGTACAGCCATTCCTTGGCGTACGCAGGGATCTGCGTCAGGTAAATCGCGCCAACAAACCAGAACCACGAGTTACCCACGATTGAGCGCGAAACGGCCGGCGTCTGCCCCAGTCCCAGGCGCAAGGTGGCCCAGGATTCACTGAAAATGTTCCAGTTCAGGCGCAACGCTGGGGTCGACGCCGCCGCCCGCGGAATACTGCGGCTGGCCAGGTACCCCAATACCGCCACACCGACGATCGCCACGGCTACCACCGGTGCGTAATGGGTGGACGACATCATTATTCCAGCGCCGATGGTACCGGCCAGGATCGCCAGGAACGTGCCCATTTCCACCAGGCCGTTGCCACCTACCAGCTCATCGTCGTGCAGGGCCTGGGGCATGATCGAGTATTTCACCGGACCGAACAGCGCCGAGTGGGTGCCCATGGCAAACAGCGCCAGCAGCATCAATTCCAGGTGGTTGGTCAGGAAGCCCGTCGCGCCCACGGCCATGATCACAATCTCGCCGATCTTGATCGCGCGGATCAATCCGTCCTTGTTGAACTTCTCGCCAAACTGCCCGGCCAGCGCCGAAAACAGGAAGAACGGCAGGATGAACAGCAAGGCACAGAGGTTGACCCAAATGGACCGGTCACCGTCG
The DNA here is from genome assembly GCF_963970695.1 of Pseudomonas sp. EL_65y_Pfl1_R83. NCBI lineage: Bacteria > Pseudomonadati > Pseudomonadota > Gammaproteobacteria > Pseudomonadales > Pseudomonadaceae > Pseudomonas > Pseudomonas sp. EL_65y_Pfl1_R83. Next base: position 43,641 of record NZ_CAXAQI010000010.1, read on the forward strand.
ATGGTGAGCTTGTAGAGAATGGCCAGGATCAGCGATTGCTTGAAGATGTTGTCGTTGAAGGCACCCAGCAACTGGGTGATGAAAAACGGCAGGAAACGCCGTGTGCGCAGCAAGGTGAATTGCGAGGGGTGGCTCATCGTCCGTGTTCCTGCGTGGCCTGTTATCGATTCAGGCCACGACTTTACCTAATCCGGCTTACTTATTCGCTAGTCCTGCAATGCATGGCGAAACAAAAAGCTCACCTTTATAGGCGCCCTGCACCGTGCGTTTAGCGACGATCAGCCACATCAGCGTCAACGCCACCACCAACAGACAGCCGAACACACTGAAGAACCCCAGGTGCAGCAGGCTCGCCAGCTTCAGTGTGGACAAGGCGTAAACCCCCAAGGGGAAAGTGAAGCCCCACCAACCCAGGTTGAACGGGATACCGGCGCGCAGGTAACGCAGGGTAATCAGTACGGCGATCAGCATCCACCAAAGGCCAAAGCCCCACAGTGTAATGCCCGCCACCAGCCCGAGGCCGTTAGCCATTTCACCGACACCCGGCAAGCCATTGGCCGCGAAGATCGCCGGCGCATCTCCCCCCAGCAACAACATGCCCAAGGCACCGGTGCCGATGGGGCCTAGCGCCAGCCAGCTCGACGCGGCCATATTGGCGTGGGGCAATTTATGCAGGGCCATGCGCAGCATCAGGATGGTCAGGATGCTGAACGCCACCGGCAGGGAAAACGCCCACAGCACGTAGCTGGTCACCAGCATCACCAGTTGCGAATGGGCGTCCGCCAGGTGTGGGGCCAGCAGGCCGCCGCTGGCGGCGGCGACTTCGGCGGCAACCACGGGAAGCAGCCAAACGGCCGTCATCTGGTCGATGCTGTGTTCCTGGCGGGTGAACATCATGAACGGGATAAGCACGCCGCAGGCCAAGGCCATCGCGACATCCAGCCACCACAGCGCTTCAGCCAGCGGGATCACGTCGCTGCCCCAACGCGGCAGGCCGAACAGCAGCAAGCCATTGAGAATGGTCGCGAGCCCCATGGGGATAGTGCCGAAGAACATCGACACCGTGGAGTGCCCGAAAATCCGCCGCGCCTCGTGGAAAAACATCACCCAGCGGGCTGCGTACAACACGCAGAACAACACGAACAGGCCGACGGTGAACAACCACAGCGCTTCGGCGATGGCGTACAAACCTGGCAGGTTGACCGGCAACTGCGCCAGCGCCAGCGCCAGCACGCCCGTGCCCATGGTCGCGGCAAACCAGTTGGGGGTGAACTGGCGAATCACTTCCCGAGGACGGGTCAGGTGACTGAAGGGTTTGTAACTGATGGTATTCGAGCAGGTCATGATGGCAATCCTCTTCCTCGCATGAGGTTGAGACCATGATAGAACCCGATCGAATATCTATATAACGGGTAATATCTCTATCTGTTATCTACGTTGTAGATATAGCCTAAATGCTGCCTTCGCACTCGATCACCAGAATACGCGCCGGGCCTTGGGGATGGGCCACATGCTCGGTGCCGACACTGGCATAGAAGATATCCCCTACGCCCAACTCCGCCACCTGTTCGAAGCCGTTGTCGCGGTAGTGCATCTGCACCCGGCCATCCAGCACCACGAACACTTCCTCGCCGTCATTGATGTGCCAGCGATACGGCTGGTCAGTCCAGTGCAAGCGCGTGGTGATGCCGTTCATATTGGCGATATCCAACGCCTCCCAGGCGCGGCTGCCGGTGAAGTCCTTGCTGCGGATGATCTTCATGCTTGAATCTCGATCGGGCGATACGAGAGGCGATTATTACCTATCAGCCGCGTGTCGTCGCCTTGGCGCGCGCCGAATCCTGCAACAGCAGCCCGACCAGTGCGCCGAGGGACAGCAGTATGAGTACCGCGCCGTAACCATCGGTGGTGACGATCAAACCAAAGCTGCGAATCAGGTTGCCCGCCAGCAAAGACGGCAGGCAGAACGCCAGGTAACTCAGCACATAAAACGCCGACATCAAACCCGCACGCTCATGGGACAAGGCCAGCGGCACCACACTGCGCAGGGCACCGAGGAAGCCTGCGCCAAAACCACTGCCGGCGATCAGGGTGGCGATAAAAAACAACGCCAGGCTGGCGCTGTGCACGGCCGTGAGGATCAGCGCCACACCGACTGCCAGCAAGCCGGCCCCAAGGCGTAGCACTTTGTCGGCCGGTCGATTGCGCAGCGTGAAGATCATCAATGCGCCGCTCAAGGTCAACACCGCCACCAGGCCGCCGCCGATCAGGTTGGAGGTCGAACCGGTGGCGGCCCGTACGAGTGACGGCGCCAGGGACAGGTAGAATCCGCCCATCGCCCACACCGCCACATCCACCGGCAGCGACAACCACAAGGCCCGGCGCGCTTGCGGCGGTACATGTAAGGTCGGACACAGCGAAGCCAGTGCGCCGGGGATACGGCTGACGGTTTCCGGCAGGCGCCATACGTACACGGCCTGCAACAGCATCAGCACGAACAGCGTGCAGTAGATCAACTGGGTCGGCAGCGGCGCGAATTCCACCAGCAGACTGCTGCCCATCGCACCGCACGCCATGCCCAGCAGCGGCGCCACGCTGTTGACCAGTGGACCTTGCTGGCGATCCGTGTCGAGCAGTGCCGCGCCCAGCACGGCAGTGGCCATGCCCGTAGCAAAGCCCTGCAGCGTACGTGCGGCGATCAACCAGGCCACGCTGCCTTCATTGATAAACAGCAGCATCGCCAGCATGTTAAGGATCAATGCAGCGAAGATCACCGGCTTGCGTCCCAGGTGATCCGATAGTGAGCCGACGGTCAGCAGCGCCGCCAGGAGACTCAGCGCATAGACACCAAAGATCAGCGTGAGCATGCCTGCGGAAAAATGCAGGCCTTCCTGATACAGGTGGTACAACGGCGTCGGCGCACTGGAGGCGGCAAGAAACGTCAGCAAGGTGATCGCAAGGAACACCAGGCTGTAACGCTGAGAAATAGGGTTGGACATGCGCACACTCCGCTAAAGCTAATATTTTGCTTTTGTGGAGTGTGCTACCAGGCTGGGCTTAAAGCAAATTCTTTGTGTTAAGGTTTTACACATGGCGATAAAAGAAGGCCTCCGCCCGGGGGGCCGCAGTGCCCGGGTACAAGAATCCGTCCATTCAGCCGTGCGTGAACTGCTCGAAGCCCATGAGCGCTCCAGCGTCACTGTGCCGATGATCGCTGCGCGCGCGGGGGTGACGCCGTCGACCATCTACCGGCGTTGGGGCGACCTTTCTGTGTTGCTGGCGGATGTGGCGTTGGCACGGATGCGCCCGGACAGCGAGCCGGCGAACACCGGCAGCCTGCGCGGCGATTTGCAGGCCTGGGCCGAGCAGTATCTGGATGAGATGAGTTCTGAGCCTGGGCGGAACATGATGCGTGATGTGCAGTGCATGATTACGCCAGGCTACTGCGTGAGCATCCTGAGCGGGCAGTTTCAGGCGATTGTCGATCGCTATCCGGACAGCAGCCCGCCGAGCGTGGATCACCTAATCAACCTGCTGGCGGCGCCAACGGTGTTTCGTATTCTATTCTCGACCGCGCCGCTGACGGTTGAACAGCTGCATAGGCTGATCGAACTGGCACTGAAGGTCTGAAGCCCTTGCACAAAACCAAATGTGGGAGCGGGCCCGCCCCCACATTTTTGACCGCGTTTAGGTCAGCGCTTACGTACGCATCCCACGCCCGCTCACTAGCAGCTTCGCGCAGCCCATATACAGCACCACGGTCGCCACCAACATGAACGTAATCGCCACGCTGATCTTGATATCCGACACACCCAAAATACCGTAGCGGAAGGCGTTGACCATGTGCAGCACCGGGTTGGCCAGCGATACGGTCTGCCAAAACGGCGGCAGCAAGGTGATCGAGTAGAACACGCCACCGAGGTAAGTCAGCGGCGTCAGCACGAAGGTCGGAATGATCGAAATATCATCGAAGTTGCGTGCAAACACGGCGTTGATGAAACCCAGCAGCGAGAAGATCGTCGCCGTCAGAACCACCACCAGAATGGTGACCCCGAGGTGATGCACTTGCAGGTGGGTGAAGAACAGCGACAACAACGTCACGATCACGCCGACCATCAGGCCACGCAGCACACCACCGGCGGTGTAGCCGATCAGGATGGTGTGTGGCGACACCGGCGACACCATCAATTCTTCAATCGAGCGCTGGAACTTGCTGCCGAAGAAACTGGAGACCACGTTGCCGTAGGAGTTGGTGATCACCGACATCATGATCAGGCCCGGCACGATGTATTCCATGTAGGTGAAACCACCCATGTCACCGATCTGCCGGCCGATCAGATTACCGAAGATCACGAAGTACAGGACCATGGTGATCGCCGGCGGCAGCAAGGTCTGCGGCCAGATCCGGGTAAAGCGCTTCACTTCGCGATAGACGATGGTTTGCAGCGCGACGAGGTTGGGTTGTAGTTCGGAACTCATACCGCCACCTTCGCCAGATTTTTCTCCACCAGGGACACGAACAACTCCTCAAGGCGATTGGTTTTATTACGCAGGCTCAGCACTTCGATGTTCTGGGTCGCCAACTGCCTAAACAGCGCGGTGATGCCCATGGCTTTGTCCACCTGCACTTCCAGGGTGTGGCTGTCCAGCAGACGACTTGGGTAGCCCATCAGTTGCGGCGCCACCGACAGGTGATTTTTCAGGTCGAGCAAAAAGGTTTCCACGTGCAACTGGCCCAGCAGGTTACGCATGCTGGTGTTCTCGACGATGGTGCCATGGTCGATGATGCCGATGTTGCGGCACAGCTGCTCAGCCTCCTCCAGGTAGTGGGTGGTGAGGATGATAGTGATGCCTTTCTCGTTAAGCTCGGTGAGGAATGTCCACATCGAACGACGCAGCTCGATATCCACGCCAGCAGTGGGCTCATCAAGGATGAGAAGACGCGGCTCATGCACCAGCGCGCGGGCGATCATCAGGCGGCGTTTCATGCCACCAGACAGCGAGCGCGAGGGCACATCGCGCTTGTCCCACAGGCCCAGTTGCGTCAGGTATTGCTCGGCGCGCTCCTTGGCGATTTTCGCCGGGATGCCGTAGTAGCCCGCCTGGGTCACGACGATATCGAAGGTCTTTTCAAACTGGTTGAAGTTGAATTCCTGGGGCACCACGCCGATGGAACGCTTGAGCGCGGCCGGGGATTTGTCCAGGTCATGGCCGAAGATATTCACCGAGCCGCTGGTCTTGTTAACCAGGGTCGAGAGGATGCCGATGGTGGTGGATTTGCCGGCGCCGTTGGGGCCGAGCAAGGCGAAGAAGTCACCTTCGGCAACGTCCAGATCGATACCACTCAGGGCCTGGAAACCGTTGCCGTAGGTTTTGGTTAGCTGCCGGATGGACAGAGCGGAACTCATATCGGGATACGCACCAAAAGAAGGGAATAGAAAGAGTAGATGAGGGCGCAGCGCAGGTAGTTCAACCCACGATGCATGGCGGGCATGGTGCTTGCCCGCGCGGCACAAGTACAGTCACCTGTATTAATAGTCAGTATTAAGTCAACGCGGTCATGACCGCTTTGCGGTAGGCCGGCCGTTTTTGCAGGCGCTGGTACCAGGCCTCTAGATGGGGCATTTCAGGCCGTTCGATGGGCATTTCAAACCAGGCGTAGATGAAACTTCCCAAGGGGATATCGCCCATGCCGATCTCATTGCCCGACAGATACGGCTGCGCGGCGAGCGCCTCGTCAACGGTCTTGAGCACATCGATACAGGTTTGGCGCCCGGCGTGGATGCTGTCCCAGTTCTGTTTTTCGGCCGGGGTGCGCAGCACGCCCCAGAACACGATCTTGAAGGGTTCGGCGAAAGTGGAAGTGGTCCAGTCCATCCACTTCTCCGCGTTGGCGCGGGCTTTCAAGTCACTCGGGTACCAGTTGGACGCCTGTTTGGCGCAGAGGTAGCGCACGATGGTGTTGGATTCCCACAGCACAAAGTCGCCGTCTTCGATCATCGGCACCCGACCGTTGGGGTTCAACGCTCGGTATTGCGGTGTGTCGACTACACCAAAAGCGCCGCCCGCATCAATTGCCTCATAGCCCAGGCCGAGCTCCTCGGCGCACCACAGCGCTTTCCTGACGTTTGATGAATTTTTACGCCCCCAGATTTTCAGCATGACCGCGCCTTCATTGTTGATGAACATGGCTGGATGAACGCAGCAGCATACGCCGGTTCAGGCGCGGCTCAAATCGCTGTGCATATCGCCAAGCAGGGGCGGCATATCCTCGGCAAACAGGTGCGGGTAACACCGCTGGATATGGGCGAAAAAAAACGCCTCGGGTACGTCAGGGAATTGCCCATGGTCGACCACGTACTCCATTGAACGCTGGCCCTGGCGGTTGAAAGCGTGGAAAACGCTGTCGTTGATCCCGTCAAAATCCAGCGGCGGCACGTCGAACACATCGCACAGTTGCCTGTTGAACGCGGGCGTGGCTTTGACCCAGCGATCATTTAGGTAGAGCTCGGTATAACCGTGCATGGCAAACACGTCACTTTTGAGCAAGGCGAGCAGGCGCGGGGTCGACAAGTGATTGCGCACGTCCGCCAGGCCGATGCGCGCCGGGATGCCGCAGTGGCGGGCACAGGCCGCGAGCAACGTGGCCTTGGGCACGCAGTAGCTTTCGCCGGTGGACAGGGCGAAGCTGGCACTTAATGTGTCAGGATCGCGACTGAAGGTGTAGGGGTTGTAGCGAATCGCCTCACGCACGGCGTAGTAAAGGCTGACTGCCTGGTCACTTAAATTCGCACGAGTTCCGCGATGTTTTTCGGCGAACTCCACCACCGCAGGGTGGTCACTATCGATGAAGCGGCTGGAACTCAGGTACGTATCCATGAGTGTTATCTCCGAAGGAAGCCTGGAGTCTAACCACAGGCCTGCGGTGGAGTTAACGACGAATCGGCCAAATCTCGTTACACCCTGATCACCCCGCTTGCTCGGATGCCGACTAAGCTCCCTGATGGTTTCGCCCCTGGTTTCACGGAGGATTGAATATGCTGTTGTTGTGGATACTGGTGCTGGTGGTCGGCATTGCCTACCTCGCACACCGCCGCGTCGCCCCCCTGCCCGCTCTGGGCGTGGTCGCCGTGTACTTGCTGGCGATGGGCGCCTGGAGCCACGCACCGGGTTGGCTGCTACTGATCTTCTGGGTGTTGATCGCGGTTGTGGCCGCGCCGCTGTTGCTACCCGATCTGCGCCGCCAATACTTCACCAAGCCGCTGTTCAGCTGGTTCCAGAAAGTCCTGCCGCCGATGTCCGAAACCGAGCGCGACGCCATCGAAGCCGGCACGGTGTGGTGGGACGGCGAGCTGTTCAGTGGTCGCCCTGACTGGGACAAGTTGCTGGCCTATCCCAAGGTCCAACTGACCGAAGAAGAACAGGCGTTTATCGACGGCCCGACCGAAGAACTCTGCGCCATGGTCAGCGATTGGGAAATCGGCCAGGCCATGGACTTGCCGCCGGCTGCCTGGGAACACATCAAGACCCACGGCTTTTTCGCGCTGATCATTCCCAAGGAATATGGCGGCAAGGGCTTCTCGGCTTATGCCCACTCCCAAGTCGCGATGAAACTCGCCACCCGCAGCGGCGACCTTGCGTCCACCGTGATGGTGCCCAACTCCCTCGGCCCGGCCGAACTGCTGCTGCACTACGGCACCGACGAACAACGTAACCATTACCTGCCGCGCCTGGCCCGTGGCGATGACATCCCTTGCTTTGCGTTGACCGGCCCGCTGGCGGGTTCCGACGCTGGCGCCATGCCCGACACCGGCGTGATCTGCAAGGGTGAATGGGAAGGCAAGGAAACCCTCGGCCTGCGCTTGAACTGGGAAAAACGCTACATCACCCTCGGCCCGGTCGCGACCCTGCTGGGCTTGGCCTTCAAGGCCCATGACCCAGACCACCTGCTGGGTGAAGAAGAAGACCTGGGCATCAGCCTGGCGCTGATCCCGACCGACACCCCCGGCGTGGAAATCGGCCGCCGCCACCTCCCCCTCGGCGCCGCCTTCATGAACGGCCCCAACTCCGGCAAGGATGTGTTCATTCCCCTGGAGTACCTCATCGGCGGCCAGGAAATGCTCGGCAAGGGCTGGATGATGCTGATGAACTGCCTGTCGGTGGGCCGTTCGATTTCACTGCCCGCCGTCGGGACCGGCGCCGCCAAGTTCACCAGTCTGGTGACCGGCCAATATGCGCAGGTGCGCGAACAGTTCAACGTGCCATTGTCGGCCTTCGAAGGTATCCAGGAAGCCCTGGCCCGCATCGGTGGCAACGCCTGGCTGATGGACAGCGCGCGCATGCTGACCGCTAATGCCGTGGACCTGGGGGAGAAACCTTCGGTACTGTCGGCGATCCTCAAGTACCACCTCACCGAACGTGGCCGCGAGTGCATCAGCCACGCCATGGACGTGCACGGTGGCAAGGGCATCATCATGGGCCCGAACAATTACCTGGGCCGCAGCTGGCAAGGCGCGCCGATCTTCATCACCGTGGAAGGCGCGAACATCCTCTCGCGCAACCTGATGATCTTCGGCCAAGGCGCCATCCGTTGCCATCCGTTCGTGCTCAAGGAAATGGCCCTGGCCGGTCGCGAAGACCATGACCAGGCGCTGAAGGAATTCGACAGCCTGCTGATGCAACATATAGGTTTCGCCGTGAGCAACGCCGCCAGCACCCTGGTGCTGAACCTCGGCGTAGGTCATTTCGAGAAAGCGCCGGGCAACCGTTTGAGCCAGGGGTATTTCCGCGCATTGAACCGTCAGGCTGCCGCGTTCGCGCTGCTGGCCGACCTGAGCATGATGCTGCTGGGTGGCGAGTTGAAGCGCCGCGAACGCCTGTCGGCACGCCTGGGTGATGTACTGAGCCATATGTACCTGGCCTCGGCCGCACTCAAGCGTTATCACGACCTCGATTCACCGGATCATCTGCAACCGCTGTTCACCTGGGCCATGGAAGAGAGCCTCGGCGAGTCGGAGCGGGCATTGGATGAACTGCTGAGCAACTTCCCGAACAGGGTCCTGGGCTGCCTGCTGCGGGTGATCGTGTTCCCGTTCGGCCGTCGCCATACCGGTCCGTCCGATGCACTGGATGCCGAAGTGGCCGCAGTAATCGGCCGTGCCAAAGGCGACCCAACCCTGGAAGAACTGCTCGCTGGCTGCTACCGCCCGCAATCGGCGGAAGACCCAGTGGGTGCCCTGCAGCATGCCTACGACCTGCTCGGCGCGAGCCATCCACTGCAGAAAAAACTGCACACCGCGTTAAAAAGCGGCCAGGTCAAACCGGCTGCCGGGGAACATGCCATCGACGCGGCGCTGCACGCCGGGGTATTGCAACCGGCCGAGGCGCAATCTTTGCGTGATGCCGAAGCGGCACGGCGCAAGGTCATCGACGTGGATGATTTCAGCAAGGAAGAGCTGACCCAGGCCGAGGGTAAAGTCCGCTGACCCCAGCGGTCATATAAATACGGGCGTGAGAGCTATATACTCTCGCGCCCGTTTTTGCTTTAGAGGACTTATCTCGTGTCCAACATCGTTGCCGATCATCTCGTCTTGCTCGACCACTTGCGCAGCATCCTGGTTGCCGTCGGCGAAGCCGATCAGGTGCCCGAGGAAAGCCATACGCTTTTTCTGGAGCGTTTTGACGAATTGCGCGCCCAGCTGCCGATTGATCCGATCGAAAGCCAGTACCTGGGCCAGGACCTGATGAGCCAAGTCATCCTGCGCTACCCACAAATTGCCCACTTGGTGCCGCGCGACCTGCTGTGGTTCTTTGGCGGTGACTGCCTGCACTTTATGCCAGACGAAGAACTGGACCTGTACCAGGCCCTGGAAGAACGTCGCTTCGAAGCCGAACAAAACGACGAGCCGTTCGACTGGAACCGCGAAAAACAGCTGCTGGCCATGCCGCAAGACCAGAGCAAGCACTGATTCCTGTGGGAGCTGGCTTGCCTGCGATGCAGGCAACTCGGTCTGCAGTTGAGCCGAGGAGATGCCATCGCAGGCTAGCCAGCTCCCACATCTACCGACGACGCAGTGTCGGCTCCTTTGCCATACACTCCACCAGATAATCGATAAACACCCGCAACTTCGGTGGCAGATACCGCGTGGGTGAATGCAGCAACCACGCCTCGCCATGATAGGACGCAATAAAGTCCCACCCCGCCAACACCTGCACCAACCGCCCCTCTTCCAAGGCATGGCGCGCCGTGAAATACGGCAAGCTGCCAATCCCTACATGCTGCAACACCGCATCCAAGCGCACACCGGTATGGTTCGCCGCATAACGCCCGCGCACGGCAACCGTCACTGCCTTGCCGGCCTGGCGGAGTCTCCAGCGAGAATCCCCCGGCGTTTCCCCCAGATAGATGCAACTGTGCTCCAACAAATCATGAGGGTGGCCCGGCGTACCGTGCTCGTCCAGGTACTGCGGTGTCGCGCACAACAAATGCTCGATAGGCAGTAACTGCCGGCCCACCAACCCCGGCGGCGGGCTGTCGGTGATGCGAATACTCAAGTCGATATTGTCATCAATCAGGTCCACCGGCCGGTCCTCGAGGATCAACTGCACATCTACCTTGGGATAACGCCGCAGGAACTCCGGCATGTGCGGGTGCACCACAAACCGCCCCACCGCCTTGGGCACGCTGACCCGCACCAGCCCTTCGGCTTCATGGGTGAACTGGCCGCTGATCTCCATCACCGAACGCGCCGCGCTGACCATTTCCTGGCAGCGCTTGAACACCTCTTCCCCACCCTCGCTCAAGCGCAATTTGCGTGTGGTACGTTGCAGCAACCGAGTCGCCAGGGCTCTCTCCAGGCGCGAGATGCTGCGGCTCACCGAGGAGGGTGAAGCGCCCATCTGCCGAGCGGCTTCGGAGAAGCTGCCGGCCTCCACCACATTGACGAAAATCGCCATTTCGCCCAGCAGCGGCAAAGGTAGATTGATGCTCATGGTGCACAGGTCCATTGACGATTTGGCGGATTATCACCCATTTGCGCACTATTTATACTGTCGGTAGAACCCTGATACGGATGTAGATAATGACCGAGCGCCTGTTTTTCACCCACGACCACCTGACTGCCGAGCTTGAAGTACTGGGTTGCACCCCGCACGAGGACCAGTTTGCAGTCATCCTGCACTCGACCATTTTTCACCCCCAGGGCGGCGGACAACCCTTCGATACCGGCTGGCTCGGTGACAGCACTGTACTGCGCGTCACCCAGGAAGCCGATCGCGTAGTGCACTACGTCGACCGGCCACTGGAACCGGGCCCGATCACCGCGCGGGTCGATGAACAACGCCGCGCGCTGCACACCCGGCTGCATTCCGCCGGGCACTTGATCGGCAACGTGGGCGAGACCTTGGGTTGGATCCCGATCAAGGCCCATCACTGGCCAGGCGAAGGCAAGATCACCTTTATCCGTGGTGAAACTGCGCAGGTCATGGAGGCCGCGGCGATTCAACAGCAGGTCAACCAATGGATCGCTGCGGACTCCCCACGCCATATGAGCCTCAAAGACGGCACTCGCGAAGTCGGCTTCGGCGAATTACCCGCGTATGCCTGCGGCGGTACTCATGTGCAGACATTGAGCGAGTTGGGCCAGGTGACCATCCTGGCCGTGTCGGAGAAAAAGGGCGCGCTCTGCGTTCGCTACGAAATCGACTGAGAAGACGCCTATATTCCGCAAGTGCGCGTGCAACTGCAAATAGCCCAGGCACGTCGGTTAGCCGGTCAATTCGCGTCGTCGTTGACGACCATTGCCGGCAAGCCTGCTTCTACAGGTCCGTTCGACCCCCTCGCCCATGGAAAAAGGAGGTGGTAGTGTGTGGAAATATTTCTGACACTTCGATCAGAAATCTTCTACTGACTACCAGCAAAGGAATGCGTCCCTCCATGCACTTTCCACTCAAGCAACTGGCGGCTGCCACCCTGTTCGCGGCGAGCCTATCGGCCATCTCTGGCCCAGCTTTCGCCACTATCACCCCCGACCAAAGCACGGCGATTCTCAAGAGTTTCAGCGAAACCTCCGTCACTGATTTTCGTGGTTTCCTCGGTGCCCTGGGCAACGGCGACCTTGGCAAGACCAGCGATGTGGGCCCGGCGATCAATGCCTTTCTCGACAACAAAACCCTGAGCGCCGACCAGCAGAACGAAATCAATCGGCTGCTGGGCATCTATACGCGGGTGAAGTACGGCAAGGCCGCCACCGAAACCCTGCGCGAACTAGTGGAAATTCCGACCTTCAATGTGGACGGTCTACCGCAGTATAAAAATCCGGAATTCATCAAGATCGCCGGCAAGATCCAAGACCTCGCCAAGGCCTTCAACCTGAATTTCCGCAATATCGACAATCGTGTGTACGAAATTTCTCTGGAAGGCAGCGGCGATGAGGTGGTCGGCATCCATGCCCACGCCGATGTGGTACCGGTAACGCCGGAAAACTGGGTGCTGAAAGACGGCACCAAGCTAGATCCGTTCAAGGTCACGCTGATCGGCGACCGCATGTACGGCCGTGGCACCGAGGATGACAAAAACGCCATTGTGGTAGCCCTGTATGCCATGAAGGTCATCAAGGAAGAGAAGCTGGCGCTGGCGCGTAACTTCAAGCTGCTGGTGGACACCACCGAAGAAACCTCCGGCGACGCAATTCCGTATTACTTTGAAAAGAACCCGACGCCGCAATACAACCTCGCGCTGGATGGCGGCTACCCGGTGGTGATTGCCGAGAAAGGCTACGGCACGGTGATGGCAACCTTCCCGCGTCGCAAGCCTGAAGGCAAAGGCGCGGAAATCATCTCGATGACCGGCGGCATGGCGACTAACCAAATCCCGTCGGCTTCGGTTGCAACGTTTGTCAGCGACAAACCTGCCGAATTGGCCGCCAGCCTGCAAAAGGCCGGCACTGAATATGCCAAGCGTAACGGCGGTGATTTCGAGGTCGCCACCAAGGTCGACGGTAAAGACGTCAAGCTGACAGTCACTGGTGTTTCGGCTCACTCGTCCGAGCCGGAGTCCGGCATCAACCCGGTATCGCGCATGCTGGAACTGATCCACAGCATCGACGGCAAAATCGCACTCAAGCACAACCACATTACCGATGCCGCACGTTATGCGTCTGACAACTGGGGCCTGGACTACCTCGGCGGCAAGCTGGGCGTGGGCTTCTCTGACGAATTCATGGGGCCGCTGACCACCTCGCTGACCTTTGTTGGCCTGGATGACAAAGCCTTCAAACTGGCGGTGAACCTGCGTGTGCCGAAGGGCAAATCCCCGGAGAAACTCAAGGCAGAAATCGCCGAAAAGTTGAGCGCCTGGGACAGGAAAACCAAGGTTGACGTGGACTTTACCTACTCGGTGGCCGAACCGATGTTCCGCAACCCGGAAGGTGAATGGGTGAAAGCACTCTTGGCAGTGGCCAGCGAAAATCTCGGCATGGAGCACAAGTTCGGTACCTCGGCCGGCGCAACGTCCGTGCACGAACTGCCGAACGGCGTGCAATTCGGCCTGGCGCGGCCGGAAGTAAAGTACACCGGGCACACCGACAATGAGTTCAAGACCGTCGACCAGTTCTTGCTGGACTTGCAGATTGTCACAGAAATGATGGCCCGTATCGGGCAGTTGCCGAAGCTCTGACCCTCGCCGGACCCGTCAACCTGGCGGGTCCTTTTGGCGCTGACCTAGCGGTTCGGTCAGTTACCACGCTGAATCCTCTTGCGTACCCTGCCCTCTGACTCTGTCGGACGAATCGGGATGTCTCTGCTCAACGCTGTAGAACGTGCCTGTACACGCCTGGCTCCCTTTGGGTGGCGCGACCTGTTGCTGCTCCATGGCCTGGATATCGTGGTGGACGCCACCGGGCGGCCTGGCTGCACACTCAGGAATAAAAAATCGACACACACAAAAACGCCGATCATCTCTGACCGGCGTTTTCGTTGAATATGGAGCGGGAAACGAGACTCGAACTCGCGACCCCGACCTTGGCAAGGTCGTGCTCTACCAACTGAGCTATTCCCGCAAATGGCGTCCCCTAGGGGACTCGAACCCCTGTTACCGCCGTGAAAGGGCGGTGTCCTAGGCCACTAGACGAAGGGGACACGCTACTGAAATACATGGTGTGTATTTCAGTGCCCAGAGATTAAATCCGAAGATCATGCCCTGGTTTCACTCAGTGTCGCCCGAGAGCAACACTGCTTAAATTTGGAGCGGGAAACGAGACTCGAACTCGCGACCCCGACCTTGGCAAGGTCGTGCTCTACCAACTGAGCTATTCCCGCATATTGGCGTCCCCTAGGGGACTCGAACCCCTGTTACCGCCGTGAAAGGGCGGTGTCCTAGGCCACTAGACGAAGGGGACACACGTACAACATTCACTCCCTACCGCGTTTCGCTGTGTGCTTTACGCTGTAAGTGGCGCGCATTCTATGGATGGATTGAAAGGTCGTCAACCCCCAAGGATAAATTTATTTAAATCAATGACTTCGCCCTGCTTTCCGGACTTGTGCAGGCGTTATGCGTGTTCGGGCTTTGGCGCCTATATTCTGGCGCCCGACAAGACGCTATAGTTCACTCCGGAAAATGATGGCAATGTGCATCCATGCAGGGAACGCCTATCTATATAGAAGCAAACTACCTGGGCAACTGGTCGATCAGTTCTATCCGCCGGAACGCCCAGTCACTACACTCCACTGTAAACCCTATAAAGAGGTCACACCGGTGACACCACTCATGATCACCCTGTTGGTAATAGCCGTTATCGCCATACTGATTGCCATTGGCTATATGAACCACGTGGTGGAAAACAACAAGCTGGAAAAGAAACGTAGCGAAATCGAACTCAATGATCGGCTGCGCCGCTGCGGTGAAATCACCGAGACCTTTCCTGGCCAGTTGATGACCCCGGCGCTCAAACTGTTGCTGACCCGACTGGAGCTCAACGTTAACCAGCGGCTGTTGAACCTCAACAAGACCAGCGCACCGATCAAGGCCCGCATCGCCGAGCTGAATGCGCTGGTGGCTCAGGGTGAATCGATCCCGGTGAGCAACCCGCCCGCGCCGATCCAGACCGAAGCCAAGGCCAAGGACGTGCGTTTCCTGCTTGAAGCCCTGCACGGCCAGGTCACCCGCGCTGCTCAGGACGGCTTCCTGTCGACCAACGAGGCCAAGCACTGGATCAAGGAAATCCGCCATATCCTGGTGTTGCTGCATATCGAGTTCTTCAACAACCTCGGCCAGCACGCTTTGCAGCAAAGCCAGCCGGGCCAGGCGCGCCTGGCATTCGAACGTGGCGTGCAGTACCTGCGCAAACAACCGGAGCCGGCGATCTACAGCGCACAGCTGCAACAACTGGAAGCCCAACTGGTCCGCGCCAACTCCACGGTACTGACCAACAGCAAGCCTGCCCAAGACGAGGTCAACGAATTGACCGAAGGCCTCAAAGTGGTCGACGCCGACGCGGAATGGAAGAAAAAAGCCATCTACGACTGATTGGCCCCTCTCCATGTGGCGAACGCTGTTCGCCACATGCCATCACTTTGCATCTATCCCCCGCCCCTCGACTAGCGTAAAAAAGTGCCCCTCACTCCGTGAAGTCAGAGGCCTGCTATGCCTGTCGCCGTCATTGATGGACAACCGCTGCACTACGTCGACCAGGGCTGCGGCCCCGTCGTCCTGCTGGGCTCAAGCTACCTGTGGGACCGCGACATGTGGTCGCCGCAGGTCGAAGCCCTGTCGCAACAGTACCGCGTGATCGTGCCCGAGCTGTGGGGCCATGGCGAGTCCGGCCCGCTGCCGGCGCAAACCCATTCCCTCGACGACCTCGCACGCCAGGCCCTGGCCCTGCTGGACCAGTTGGACATTTCACACATCAACCTGGTGGGTCTCTCGGTCGGTGGCATGTGGGGTGCGCGGCTGGCGTTGCTCGCACCCGAGCGGGTCAACAGCCTGGTGCTGATGGACACCTACCTCGGCGCCGAGCCCGAGGCCACGCGCCAGTACTATTTCTCGCTGTTCAAGATGATCGAAGACGCCGGCGCCATCCCCGAACCTTTGCTGGATGTTATTACTCCGATCTTCTTCCGCCCAGGCATCGATCGCGAATCAGCGCTGTACCAGGATTTCCGCAAGCAATTGCAGGGTTACTCCAAAGAGCGCCTGCTGCGCAGCATCGTGCCCCTGGGCCGGTTGATCTTCAGTCGCGAGGATGTGCTGGCGCAGTTGCCACGCCTGGAGGCCAACACTACGTTGGTAATGTGTGGCGAACAGGACAAACCGCGCCCTCCCGCCGAGTCCGAGGAGATGGCCGGTCTGATCGGCTGCAGCCTGATCCTGATTCCGCAGGCCGGCCATATCAGTGCGAGGGAACATCCGGACTTCGTCAACGAAGCGCTGCTGACCTTCCTGGCCAACCACGCCTGACCGCCCTACCCAGTGATCGCAGCCAACACGCTGCGATCACAGGCGAAAATGCCCCACCATGCCCTTGAGCTCCGCCCCCAACTGCGCCAGTTGAATACTCGACGCAGCGTTGCCCTGCATGCTCAGCGCCGACTGATCCGCACTGGCACGGATACTGGTGACGCTGCGGTTGATCTCTTCGGCCACAGAGCTTTGTTCCTCAGCCGCAGCGGCAATCTGCTGGTTCATCTGCTGGATCAACGACACCGCCGCCGCGATGCTGCCCAGGGCGCTTTCGGTTTCCAGCGCATCGCTCACTGCCAGCTTCACCAGCTCGCCGCTTTGCTGGATCTGCTGCACGGACGACTGCGCCGCACTGCGCAAGGTACTGACCAACCGCTCGATTTCTTCCGTGGATTGCTGGGTGCGCTGGGCCAACGCGCGCACCTCATCGGCGACCACCGCAAACCCCCGCCCCTGTTCGCCCGCGCGGGCGGCTTCGATGGCGGCGTTAAGGGCCAGCAGGTTGGTCTGTTCAGCCACGCTTTTGATGACGCTCAACACGGTGCCTATATGCTGGATCTCTGCGCTCAGGCTCTCGATGCTGGTGCTGGCACTGGTGCTGGAGGTGGCCAGTAATTCGATGCGCTGCAGGCTTTGGCGCACCACCCGTTGGCCACTGTCGACTTTGTCATCCGCCGTCTGCGCGGCTTGCGCGGCCTCTTCGGCATTGCGCGCCACGTCGTGCACGGTGGCGGTCATCTGGTTCATCGCCGTGGCAACCTGTTCGGTTTCTTCTTTTTGGCTGCTGACTTCGATATTGGTCTGCTCGGTGACGCTGGACAATGAATGCGCCGAGCTGGCCAGTTGTTCGATACCGGCTTGCAGGCCGCTGACCATTTGGCTCAAGCCACTGCCCATCTGCTGCATCGCCTGCATCAACTGGCCGATTTCATCGCGACGACTGACGTCCATGCGCCCGCTCAAGTCGCCGGCGGCGATCTGCTGGGCCACGGCGATCACACTGCGCAGCGGCGCGACGATCAATCGGGTTATCACCCACGCCGCAATCAAACCTACCAGCAGTGCCAGGGCCGAAGAACCGATGATCAGCCCTGCGCTTTTCTTTAACTGCGCCTGCATCGACTGATCTTCGGCGCTGTAAGCCTGGTTGACCCGGCTGACCACTTGCTCCGCCCGATCATGCAACTGTTTGTAGACCACTTTCTCCTGCGCCAGCAGGCCGGTGTATTCGCCGAGCTTTTCAGTGAACGCGGCAATATGCCCGGAGACTTCGTTGAGCACGGTCTGGTAGCCCGAGTCCTTTACCGAGGTCTTCAGTTGCTCAACCTGCGCCAGGGCCTGGTCGGCCTGCTCGATCTTGCCCTGCTCGGTGTCTTCCTCGCTCACTTTGCGGCTCTGATCCAGACGCACATGGGCTTCGTTCATGGCTTGCAACATCAAGCGTGAGACTTGGCTGACCTGTCCCGCCTGCTCGATAAACTCAGCGCCCTCCTTGCCCTGGCTTTCCTTCAGGCCATAGGCACCGTCATCTGCCAGCCCGGCCTGCAAGACGTCTAGGTTGTTCGCCACGCTGGACACCGACCAACTGGCCATTTCCAGGGCCAAGTCCTTGGTCTGGGTCAATTCGACAAACTCATCGAATGCCTTGCGGTATTGCGCCAAGGCTTGCTCGACATCGGTCATCACCGGCACGTTGGCGGGCGATTGAGCCTTGAGGCTGGCCGCGAGCGCTGCCAAGGTATCGACACTTTCATGCAGGGCATCGACGGCCTTGGGGTCGGCATGCAATGCGTAGTCCTGCTCGATCAGGCGCACCTTGAGCAGGCCGCTATTGAGCGAAGACATGGCCTTGAGGCCTTCGAAACGCTGTCCAACGGATTGCAGGGACCACACGCCGATGGCCGCGACCAACGCGGTCAGCAGCAATACCAGCATGAAGCCCAAGCCCAGTTTCTTTGCCATACCGAGGTTGGCGAAATGTCGTTGCACGGCCGAAATCATTGCACTTGGATCCTCTTGCAATGGCAGATGCCATAAAGCCCGGTTAACTCAGGCGAGATTCGCAACCACAAGGCATTGAACACAAGGCGTTGGCGCCACAATAATGGCAAAAAGCTACACGCTCGTCGTTTTCAGGATGGTCGAGGTCGATCTGGCAGGCCCCATGGCGCGGAACAACGCCAAGGCTCGTTGATCGGCCGCATAGGCCACATTGATGCGCAGCCAGTCGCTGGGTTCGCCGGTTGGACTGAACAGCGCCCCCGGCGATAACAGGACACCGAACCGCCGGGCACACCCCTGCACTCGTGACCGATCCCCCACCCCTGGCCGTGCCCACAGGAACATACCGCCAGCGGGTTTGGCGAACACCTCCCACTCCTCGTCCTCCAGTACCTGCAACGTAGCGGCCATTTGCGCACGCAGTCGCTTGCGCAGGCGCTGCACACACTTGCGATAGGTGCCATTAGCCAGCAGCGTGGCCACCACCGCCTCGGCAAATCGCGAGGTGCCAAACCCGGTCATGGTCTTGAGGCTGGCCAGTTGCGCGATAATCACCGTGCTGGCACTGAGATACCCCACGCGCAGGGCACTGCTCAGGGTCTTGGAAAAGCTCGCGACATAGATCACACGGTCATCATGGGGAAACGCCGACAGCCGCGTGCAAGTGGCAGGTTGCAGGTCGCCTAAAACATCCTCTTCAATGATCAGGAAGTTCTCGCGGTGCGCCAGTTCCAGCAAACGTTCAGCCACTGTGCGGCTCAGGCTGGTGCCGGTGGGGTTGTGATACAGGCTGTTGATGAACAGGCACTTGGGCCGATGCCGCTGCAGCAATGCTTCCAGCGCCGAAAGGTCCGGGCCTCCTTGGGTGCGCGGCACTTGCAGCAGTTGCACGCCGTGGAAAGCCAGCTGCCGATAGAGGTTGCCGTACCCCGGCGTTTCGACCACCACGCAATCGCCAGCCTTGAGCAACGTGCGGATCAGCAAGTCCTGTGCATGGCTGGCGCCTGCCGTGGTGAGAATGCGGTCAAGGTGGGTGGCAATGTGAACCTGGGTCAGTCGCTTGAGCAGTTGTTCGCGCAGCGCCAGCAAACCCAATGGGGTGCTGTAATTGAACAGACCGGCGGTGTCGGTACGCGTGACTTCACGAATCGCATAGCTGATGTCATCGCTTTCGCGCCAGGCATCCGGCAACCAGCCGCAGCCCAGTTTCAGCTCACCCATTGGGTTATCGACGAACGGCCCCCATTCCCGCTCTGCGCCTTCGTACCATTGGCCCTCATGCAAGCCGGACGGCTGCGCGACCACAAACCCCGAGCCGTGCTTCGACACCAGTACGCCCTGGGCGACCATCCGCTCGAACGCCTCGATCACGCTGGACTGGCTGAGCAGGTTATCGAGGGCCACCTGTCGAATGGACGGCAAGCGTGTGCCGGGGCTCGCCCCACTGTTGCGAATCCACTGCGCCACTGCGCTGATGATTTGCTGCACCACCGGTACAAGGGCTTGTCGATCGATCCCTAAATCCATGCGCCACTCACTTCAACTGTCTGTTATTCAACCCAGAACAGTTAAGCACAGAAGCCCCTCACAACCCGTCGCCAAATTTTATTAAAGTATTGATTTTATTACGTTATTTACCTAATGATACACATTCTGACAGGGCCCATTGCCAGCTATGGAAACGCCCCACAACCCTCCCAAACCTTTTCGAATGGCGGGCGACGCGAGGTCCTAGATAGCCGTAGCACCACCGTCAACCGCCAAGGCCTGGCCAGTGGTAAAGGCAGCGCCATCGCTACAGAGGTAGAGCACCGCACTCGCGATCTCCTCGACCTTGCCAATGCGCCCGACCGGATGCATGGCGGCGGCAAATTCGGCTTTGCGTGGGTCGGCTTCATAGGCACGCCGGAACATATCGGTATCGATCACCGCCGGGCAGACCGCATTGACGCGAATTTTCTTCTTCGCATACTCGATGGCAGCCGATTTGGTCAGGCCGATCACCGCATGCTTGGAAGCGGCGTAAATGCTCATCTTGGGCGCCGCGCCCAAACCCGCTACCGACGCCGTGTTGACGATTGCCCCGCCACCCTGGGCCAGCAGTAGCGGCACCTGGTACTTCATGCACAGCCACACGCCTTTGACGTTGACGCCCATGATCGCGTCGAACTCATCCAGGCTGCCGTCGGCCAACTTGCCTTTCTCGATCTCGATTCCGGCGTTATTGAAGGCATAGTCCAGGCGGCCATAGGCGGTGATGGTCTGGGCCATCAATTGCTGCACATCGGCCTCCAGCGTGACGTTGCAGCGTACAAACAGCGCTTCCCCACCCGCCTGGTGGATCAAGGCGACGGTGCCCTCGCCGCCCGCTGCATCCAGGTCGGCAACCACGACCTTCAAGCCTTCGGCGGCGAATGCGAGCGCAGTGGCGCGACCAATACCGGCGGCGGCACCGGTTACCAGGGCGACTTGACCGGAAAACGTCATGCTCATGGAGGATGTCCTGAAGAGTGTGTTGTGGGAAATCTAGCCGTGGGCCGAGTCTAGCCAACGCCACGCCGGACGCGTCAGCACTATCAAAAGGCCGGTTAAGGCTGCATGGATCGCAGTGATAACAGACATAGGCTGACTATCAGCAATGCCTATCGACAAGCATTCGCGCATTGGGTGAACCTTGCTCCATAGCCGATCAAGGTCTATCACTTCAGGTTCATTTCCAGAAGAGTCCCTGCCATGACCGCCCAGACCAACCGTCAATTCCTGCTCGCCAAGCGCCCGGTCGGCGCGGCGACCCGGGACACCTTCACCTACCAGGAAGTGCCGGTGGGCACACCCCAGGATGGGCAGGTGCTGGTGCGCAACGAATACCTGTCCCTCGACCCGGCCATGCGCGGCTGGATGAATGAAGGCAAGTCCTACATTCCGCCGGTCGGCATCGGTGAAGTGATGCGTGCGCTGGGTGTGGGAAAAGTGATTGCGTCCAACAACCCGAAATTTGCGGTCGGGGACTACGTCAACGGTGCCTTGGGTGTGCAGGATTACTTCCTGGGCGAGCCGCGTGGTTTCTACAAGGTTGATCCAAAACTCGCGCCTTTGCCGCGCTACCTGTCTGCCCTGGGCATGACCGGCATGACTGCCTACTTCGCGTTGCTGGACACCGGCGCACCCAAGGCAGGCGAAACCGTAGTGATCTCCGGCGCGGCCGGCGCCGTGGGCAGCATTGCCGGGCAGATCGCCAAGCTCAAAGGCTGCCGCGTGGTGGGCATTGCCGGCGGTGCAGACAAGTGCACGTTCCTGGTGGATGAACTGGGCTTCGACGCCGCCATCGATTACAAAAGCGAAGACGTGCCCGCCGCGCTCAAGCGCGAATGCCCCAAGGGCGTGGATGTGTATTTCGATAACGTCGGCGGCGATATTCTCGACGCCGTCCTCAGCCGCCTGGCACTGAAGGCGCGCGTGGTGATTTGCGGTGCCATCAGCCAATACAACAACAAGGAAGCCGTGAAGGGCCCGGCCAACTACCTGTCATTGCTGGTCAATCGCGCGCGTATGGAAGGTTTTGTGGTGATGGATCACGCGGCGAACTTTGCCGAGGCCGGGCAGGAAATGGCCGGCTGGATGGCGCAGGGCAAGCTCAAGAGCAAGGAAGATATCGTGGAGGGGCTGGAGACGTTCCCGGAGACGTTGATGAAGCTGTTCAACGGGGAGAACTTTGGCAAACTGGTACTCAAGGTCAACTGACACACCTTGGATCTAATTGTGGGAGCAGCGGTGCGACGATTCGACTTGCTCGCTCCCACATCTATGTTTCCAGGTTCGACCTGATATCAGGCGATCTCGGCAACTACCGCCGCCAGCGCCTTCGCCGGATCCGCCGCCTGGCTGATCGGGCGGCCAATCACCAGGTAATCCGAACCCGCATCCAGTGCCTGACGCGGGGTCAGGATACGGCGCTGGTCATCCTGGGCGCTGCCCGCCGGACGAATCCCCGGAGTCACCAGTTGCAGCGACGGGTGCGCGGTTTTCAGCGCCTGGGCTTCCAGCGCCGAACACACCAGGCCATCGAGGCCGGCTTTCTGCGCCAGGGCGGCCAGGCGCAGGACTTGCTCCTGGGGCTCGATGTCCAGGCCAATACCGGCCAGGTCTTCACGCTCCATGCTGGTGAGCACAGTGACGCCGATCAGCAGCGGTTTAGGACCGCTGCGCTGTTCCAGCACTTCACGGCAGGCGGCCATCATGCGCAGGCCGCCGGAGCAGTGCACGTTGACCATCCACACGCCCATTTCGGCGGCAGCCTTGACCGCCATGGCGGTGGTGTTCGGGATGTCGTGGAATTTCAGGTCGAGGAACACCTCGAAGCCTTTATCACGCAGGGTGCCGACGATGTCCGCGGCGCAGCTGGTGAACAGTTCCTTGCCGACTTTGACGCGGCAAAGCTTCGGATCCAACTGGTCAGCCAGCTTCAGTGCGGCGTCACGAGTGGGGTAATCCAGGGCGACGATGATAGGAGTCTGGCAGACGGGCATTGGAATGGGCTCTCAGGCAAGTCGAAATCGGCGCGGATTGTAGCGCAAGCAGCGCCTTTGCGGGATCCGATGATCGGTAAATACTGACCAAGCGCCGTCAGGCGGGCATTTCTGGAAATTATTTCAAAACTGATACATTCACGACATGCCCACAATACGCCCTACGGCTAGCCTCGCCTGCACGACCCACCGACCAGCACTTCCAGCCATGGGGCTGGGCGCCTATGCTGACCGCAACGACCAGGCAGATGATTGCATTATGCATACCCCTTCCGTCTTTATGAACGACGAGCAAAAAGCGGCGGTGATCGCCGATGACAAGCGCTGGAACACCCGTGCGCTGATCGTTGACGACGATGTGCCGATCCGCGAACTGCTGATCGACTACCTGGCCCGCTTCGGCATTCTCGCCACGGGCGTCACCGACGGCACCGCGATGCGCCAAGCCATGCAAGCCGAAACCTTTGACGTGGTGGTGCTCGACCTGATGCTGCCAGGCGAGGACGGCCTCTCGCTGTGCCGCTGGCTGCGCGCGGAATCGGACATCCCGATCCTGATGCTCACCGCCCGCTGCGAACCCACCGACCGCATTATCGGCCTGGAACTGGGCGCCGATGACTACATGTCCAAGCCGTTCGAGCCGCGCGAACTGGTAGCGCGCATCCAGACCATCCTGCGCCGCGTGCGTGACGACCGTACTGAACAGCGCACGAATATCCGCTTCGACAACTGGCGCCTGAACAGTGTGCTGCGCCAACTGGTGGCCGACGATGGTTTGGTGGTGCCGCTGTCCAACGCGGAATTCCGCTTGCTGTGGGTGTTTATCGAGCGCCCGCGCCGCGTACTGAGCCGCGAGCAGTTGCTGGATGCAGCCCGTGGCCGATCAATTGAAGCCTTTGATCGCAGCATCGACTTGCTGGTATCGCGCCTGCGGCAGAAACTCGGGGATGATCCCAAGGCACCGCAGTTGATCAAGACCGTGCGTGGCGAAGGCTACCTGTTCGACGCGCGAGATATCGGCTGATGCGTGCGCCCTTCAACACGCTGTTTGGTCGGCTGTTTGGCGTGTTGCTCGTGGCGATTGTGCTGGCCCACGCGCTGGCGTTCTTCTGGTTCCACCATTACGGCCAACCGCCGCCGCCACCGCCTGAGCGGTTTATCGAGCAACCGGACGGAACAAGGGTACCGGAGCACAAAGAGCACCACCGCCCCTGGTTTGGCGGCCCGGTGGTGCCCCTGACGTTTCAATTTGTCTCACTGATTATCGCCGCCTGGTACGGGGCCAAGCTGTTGAGCAGACCGATTCAACGCCTCAGCGAGGCGGCCGAGCGTTTAAGCCTGGACCTTGACAGCCCGCCGCTGGAAGAGTCCGGGCCGCTGGAAGCGCGGCAGGCGGCATCGACCTTCAACCTGATGCAAAAACGCATCCGCGAACAGGTCAGCCAACGCGCGCGCATGCTCGGTGCGGTCTCCCATGACCTGCGCACCCCACTGTCACGCCTCAAGCTGCGCCTGGAACAGATCGAAGATACGCGGCTGCAGGGCCAGATGCGCCAGGACTTGGACGACATGATCGGCATGCTCGACGCCACCCTGAGCTACCTGCACGAACAACGCACCAGCGAAACCCGGCATTGGCTGGACGTGCAAGCGCTGGTGGAGTCGATGAGCGAAAACGCCCAGGACCAGGGTTCGGATGTGCAATTCGCCGGCACCTGCGCGCCGTTGCAAGTACAGCCGATGGCCTTGCGTTCGTGCCTGAATAACCTGATCGACAACGCCTTGCGTTATGCCGGCTCGGCACGCATCGAGCTGACGGACAGTCGCGAGGCACTGGTCATCCGCGTCATCGATCATGGCCCCGGCATCGCCGCCGACAAGCGTGAAGCGGTGTTCGAGCCGTTCTACCGGCTGGAAGGCTCACGCAACCGCAACTCCGGCGGCGTCGGCCTGGGCATGACGATTTCCAAGGAAGCGGCGGAACGCCTCGGCGGTCGCCTGAACCTGGAGGAAACCCCAAGTGGTGGACTGACTGCCGTGATGTGGTTGCCCAGGGCCTGAGGGCCAGCACCACTCCCACATTAGGCCTCATACAACCGTTACAGCGGCTTATCTTCCAGACGCGCCTGAGCCTGGGTCGCACTCCAATCCGTCAACAGGCTGTAGGCCACCGCCAGCAAGGTCGGGCCGATAAACAGGCCGATAAAACCAAAGGCAATCAAGCCACCGAACACGCCGAGCAGCACAATGACCAGCGGCAGGTTGCCGCCCCGACTGATCAGGTAGGGCTTGAGCACGTTGTCCACGCCGCTGATGATGAACGTGCCCCATACACCGAGGAACACCGCATAGGTGTAATCGCCTTTCCAGGCCAGCCAGGCCGTGGCAGGGATCCACACCAGCGGCGGGCCCATGGGGATCAGGCTGAGCAGGAAGGTGACGACGCCCAGCACCAGCGCGCCCGGTACGCCGGCGATCAGGAAGCCGATAAGTGCCAGCACCGCCTGGGCGGCAGCGGTGCCGATCACGCCATTGACCACCCGTTGTACGGTGCCAGCCACCAGTTCGATGTAGTAGCCCGCGCGTTCGCCGATCAAGCGTTCCAATAAACGGTGGACGAACATCGCCAAGCGCGGCCCGTCTCGATAGAAAAAGAACACGAACACCAGGCTCAACGTCAGTTCAAGAATGCCCCCGCCGATCTGCGCACTGCGTGCCAGCAACCAATTGCCAACCTGCCCCAGGTACGGCTTGATGCTGACCATCATGGCCGCGCCTTGTTGGTCGATGCTGTCCCAGGTTGCCACCAGCCGCTCGCCAACAAAGGGAATGGAACCGAGCCAGGTGGGCGCCGCCGGCAAGCCGTCGACCTGGATATTCTTGATCAACGCCACCGCGTCGCGCACATGGTCCGCGAGGTTGAAGCCCAGCCACACCAGCGGCACCGCCACCAGCAACATCCAGCCCAGCGTCAGGATGGAGGCCGCCAAAGACTCCCGGCCGCCGAGCGAACGCGTGAGCAGGACCATCAGTGGCCAACTGGCAAACGCCAGCACCGCGCCCCAGAACAGCGCCGACCAGAACGGTGCCATCACCCATAGACTGGCACCAAACAGCACCAGCAGCAGGATTTGCACCAGTAGGCGATCGTTATTGAGCATGGGGTATCTCTAGAAGAAGGCTTAGGAAGACAGCTTAGGCGAACGAAGCGGGTCCGTTCGCCTGGTCACGCCTAGCGTATCAGATGCACGTGCAGGCCTTTGGCATCACCGGCGCCGGTTTCCAGGCGAGCAGCGCGCACGCCTTTGTCGATCAGGCCCTGGCGCCACGCTTCGGCGCTCGGCCCGGTCAAACTGACGCGCAACGTGGTGTCGAGGTTCAACCCACGGGAAATCAAGGTCAGCCAGGTGGTGTCGGGGGCGCCGGCGAGCGCAGGGAAGTCCAGCTCTCCGGTGCTCTTCAGCTCGCGCGACAGGGTCGCCGAGGTCGGCAATAGATGGCCCAATGGCGCGCTGGCGTCCAATTGCTCCACATGCAGATAGGCGCGGCGATTGCCCCGGGTGATGCCATAGAGCGCGACCAGGGAGTTGGCCTGTGGCTCGGCCAGACGCAGCAACACGTATTCCTGCTGGCTGTCGGCGCCGACCAACTTGGCGTTGCCGAAAATCTCATTGGCCCACAGGCTGCTTTCACCACAATCGCGGGCATTGCACCAGAATAACAACTGCGCGCCCTTTTCCTGTAAGGCTTCACGCGTCGCGGTAAACGCGGCGCTGGAGCTGTGTTCGGCGGGCAACTCATAGGTGATGGCGGTGGCTTGGCCGCGCGCGATGGCCTGGTCTTCATAGCGCAACTGGCCGCTGATCTTGCGGATCGCGCCCATGGGGTAGATGCGTTCTTTTTCTTCAGCGGGCCGGTAATCGACAATTTGCGAATCGACCTGGCGGGCCACGGCGGGCAGGTCCTGGCTACCCGGTAGGTCGGCGGCGAATACCAACGGGCTAAGCAGGCTTAAGCCCAAGACACGGATACATCCGTTACGCACGCTCATAAGATCAACGAGCCCTGGCCATCGTTGGTCATAGCGATGTTGAAGTTGTTCATGGTTGACTCCTTTTCAATCCGCCCAGCCTCGGCAGTTGACCGCCCCAAGTCAAGGCGCTCGGAAGAACCGATTGAAACAGTCTGCAACAAGGAGCGCCCCGGACTCATCATTCAGGTGCAAATGATGGCCACCGGGCAGCGTGGTCACGGTAAAGGGTAGCTGGGAAAGCAATTCGGGATGTTTCGCCAGCATGCCGTCGGCAGCGACCACTAACTGCGTAGGGCACCTTACGCGCCGCACGAAGGCCATGGCTTGTTCGTCGGTCAGGCGCATCGGCGAAGCCAGGGTCAGGCGGCTATCGGTACGCCAGGTGTAACCACCCGGCACCGGCATCAAACCGCGCTGGGCCAGCAGTTCTGCGGCTTCGCGACTGACCGCTACCACGCCTTTCATGCGCGCTTCGACGGCGCTATCCAGGGTGTTATAGACCGGCTTGCGCTTGTCCTGCAGGTTCAATTGCGCTTGCAACGCCATGCCCAGCCGCTCGGCGGCGTTCTCACCGTTGGCCGTCGGCGGGATCACGCCGTCGATCAATCCCAGGTGCGTTACGCGCTCCGGCAACGCACCGGCGAGCACCAGAGACACGATAGCGCCGAGAGAGTGACCAAGTAATGCAAAACGTTTCCACCCGAGTTGCTCGGCGACTTGCAGCACGTCATAGACGTAATCCCACAAGGCATAACCGGCGCCTGTAGGACGATGCGCCGAATGCCCGTGCCCGGCCATATCCAGCGCAACGACGCGCAAACCCTGAAGTTTCGGGGCCAGTCGCGCAAAGCTGTTGGCGTTGTCCAGCCAGCCATGCAGCGCGATCACCGGCACACCGTCCTCGGGGCCGAACAGGTGGGCCGCCAGTTCGATATGCGGCAGGCTCAGGCGGACGTCCTCGACGGGTGTGCTCATGCGCAACTACGCTCGCGCGTGTCCCAGCGGGAAAACAGGTTCTTGATCAAGGTCGCGGTGTCTTGGGGGCGCTCAAGGGGGAACATATGGCCGCCGGGCATGGTGAGCATTTCACCCATGGGCAGACGTCCGACGCCGCTGGCGTGGTGACGCATCACTACGCGGCTCTGTCGGCCGCGCACCACCGCCAGCGGCACCTTCAATTGGCGCACCTGGCCCGGGCTGGTGTGCGGCACGCCACGGTAGATGCTGATTTCGGTGGCTGGGTCAAAGCGCAGGCGCAGGCGATCACCCACCTGATACAAGCCATGTTGCAGGTAAGCGTCGAAGCATTCCGGGTCAAAGCCACGGAACAAGGTCTTGCCGGCGAAGTAACTGCGCGCAGCCTCTAGGTCGGTAAATTCCTCGCGACGGCCCAGGGTGCGTCCAGCCGGGGTCAGGCGGTCGATGAAACCCAAGCGCTTGGCCGCGCGAATTACCCAGCGGTCGGCGCGGGTCAGCACCGGCGAATCGAGCATCACCACACCGCGATACAACTGCGGGCAACGCATGGCCGCGTGCAGATGCAACACGCCGCCCAAGGAATGGCCCACGCCCCACACCGGTTCCGGCTGCTGCTCAAGGTGGTGGATCAACTCGTCCACCAGATTCTGCCAATTATCATCCACCGGAAACCTGGGGTCATGACCGTGCTGCGGCAGATGAGCCACCGTGTATTCCGGGGCCAGGGCGGCAAACAGCTTGCCGTAGGTGGCCGAAGGGAAGCCATTGGCGTGGGCAAAAAACACATGCTGCGACATACCGGATCCATCTACAAAAACAGAGACTGATTGTCACCATGCCTGGCCGGCACAGCAATGACTGTAACTGCCAGGAATGATGACACTCACGCCACGCCTATCGCACCGGTGGGTTCTCGCCCAACGGTACCACCGCCATGGTCAGGCGCGAGATGCAACTGGCCTTGCCATCGTCGCTGGTCAAGCGGATGTCCCACACCTGAGTAGTGCGGCCGATGTGAATCGCGCGCGCCACGGCAGTCACCCGCCCGCTGCGCACACCACGCAGGTGGTTGGCGTTGACCTCAAGGCCGACGCAATAGAACTTGGCGGGATCAATACACAGGTAGGCGGCCGTCGAGCCGACGGTTTCTGCCAACACCACCGACGCACCACCGTGCAGCAAGCCGTAGGGTTGATGGGTGCGATGATCGACCACCATGCTGGCGGTCAGGGACTCGTCGTCCACGCTGTCGAAGCGAATATCCAGCAGCTCACCGATGGTGTTTTTCTGCATGGCATTGAGTTGTTCGATATTCGGCTGGGTACGCCACAGGCTCATACAGGTGTCCTTCTTGGTTTTATGATGGGCCTAATCCTGCCACAGAACCGATTCGGAACGCTCGCTCCACGCCTGCAATTGTGCACCGTAGGTCGATTCGATCACGTTGCGCTTGATCTTCAGGGTCGGGGTCAGAAAGCCGTTTTCCACCGCCCAGTTTTCGTTGACCACCACCAGTTGACGCAAATGCTCATGCTTGTCCAAGGCGCCGTTGACCTGTTCCAACAGGCGCTCAAGGCTGCTGCGCAGCACTTGCCGGTCCTGGCTCCCCGCCGACAGCACACACAGGCCGATTGGCGCAGCCAGGCCGTCGCCCACTACGCACACCTGCTCGATGCGCGAGTGTTCGGCCAGGCGGTTTTCGATCGGCGCCGGGGCCACGTATTTGCCTTTGCTGGTCTTGAAGATTTCCTTGAGCCGCCCGGTCAGGCGCAAACGGCCATCGGCATCCTGCTCGCCCTTGTCGCCGGTACGCAAGAACCCATCGGCGGTGAGGGTCTCGCAGGTTTTCTGTGGGTCCTTGAAGTAGCCGAGCATGGTCGCACCGCTACGCACCTGCACTTCGCCCGAGGGGTCGATGCGCACTTCAACACCGGGGCACGGCAGGCCAATCCAGCCGAGGATCTGCTGGCCGGGACGACACACATGGGAGTAGCCGCAGCTCTCGGTCATGCCATACACCTCGAGCACATCCAGGCCCAGGCGTTGGTACCAGCGCAGCAGCGCCTCGGGCACGGGCGCCGCGCCGGACAGTGCGATGCGCAACGCGTCCAGGCCCAGGCCGGCAAGTACCTTGTGGCCTACGCGTTTGCCGATAAAGGGCAGGCGCAGCAAGGTATCGAGGCGCTTTTGCGGGATCTTGGCGTAGACACCCATCTGGAATTTGCTCCAGATCCGCGGCACGCCAAACAGTGCGGTCGGACGTGCCCTACGCAGATCGGTCAGAAAAGTCTCCAGGCTTTCTGCGAAATAAACCGTTTGCCCGGTGTAAATCGACGCCATCTCCACAAACATCCGCTCCGCCACATGACACAACGGCAGGTAGGACAACAGCCGGTCGCCCTCCCCCAGCCCAAATAACTCGGTGCCGCGGGTGGCGGCAAACCCCAAGGCGCCAAAGCTGTGCATCACGCCTTTGGGCAGGCCGGTGGTGCCGGAGGTATAGATGATGGTGGCCAGGTCCGAAGCGGCAGGCTGGGGGTCGTCATGAATCGACGGGCAGGCTTGCAGGTCGGCCCAACTGAAATCGAACGCGCCCGACGGGCACAGTGGCAGGCTGATGGTGGGCACACCCGCCGGCACACCGGGTGCCATGGCGGGCCAATCGTCGAGCTTGCCGATAAACACCAGTGCCGCCTCGGAATGGCTGAGCACATGGGCAACGGAGTCGGCGGTGAGGTTGGGGTACAGCGGCACAGAGACGTGCCCGGCCATCCAGATCGCCAGGTCGGCAATGATCCAGTGCGCGCAGTTTTTCGAGATCAAGGCAATGTGCGAGCCCTGGGGCAACTCGCGAGCACGCAGCCACTGCGCGGCGCAACGGGCCTGGTGGCCGACATCGCCCCAACTGAGGCGTTGCACCTCGCTGCCGCCAACGGGCTGGACCAGAAAGGTCTGACGCGGGTGGCGCGCTTCACGTTCAAAGAAGACCTGCAACGGCAAACGAAAAGCGACGGGCATGGGACGCGCTCCTTTGTGGTCCGACGATAGCCAACCAAGCACTTGCTTGGTTGAATATATAGCACACACAAAGCAGCGATATAGCCTACGGGTGTTTCACACCGACCAGGCTCATAAGCCCCGCCAGCGGGAAATCCCCCTCCAGTTCCGCCAGGCTGGCGGTGTGCATCGGCTGCGGCTGACGCTGGTGACCATGCTGCAGAAAGCTGATCAGGCTGCCCACCAACGGCTGGTGGCTGACCAGCAGCACGTTGTCATCGGTGTCGAGCTTTTCCAGCACCTGCAAAGGATTGCCCTCCGGCGTCAGCCACGCCACCGTGCGAATATCCGGCTCGAAACCCAAGGCCTCACGCACCAGGTGCGCGGTCTGCTGCGCCCGCACATAGGGGCTGGCGATGATGGCGCTGAGGGGTTGGCCAATCAGGTGCGCAGCACTGCGCAACACTTCGGCGCGCCCCTGTTCGGTGAGGTTGCGCTGAGCGTCGGAGGGGGCATGGGCTTCTGCTTCGCCGTGACGCAAAATCCACAACTTCACAGCTTTGGCTCCTCATCACGCACCGGGTGCGGCGCTGGCGGCACACTGTGGGCGGCTTCGCCCTCGGGTGCGCGCGGGGTCGGCCAGTCAGCGAACGGCCATGGTTTCTGTTCGGAGTGGAAGCTGCCGAAACGGCCGATCTGCGCCAGGAACTGGCTGAGGCTGTCGCCGAAGTTCATCAGGCCCAGGTTCGGTGCGCCATAGATCAAGCGGTAGATCAACTGCACCACCACCAGCGCGCCGAGCAGGAACTGCGCCACCTGCCACACCAGGGCAAACACCAACATCCACAGGATGCGCAGGCCAATGGATTCGTACTTGGGCGCTGCTTTTGGATCGTTCATGACGCGTTCCTCAGTTGAAACCACTGGTGGAAATAAAGTCGACATCGGTTTTCGGCTCGGCGCGCATCAGCACCTCGATGACCTGGTCCAAGGTGCGCCCTTCAAACAGGATAGCGTGCAGCCCGGCGACCAGCGGCATATACACGCCGGCCTCCTGGGCCTTGGCCTTGAGCACCTTGAGGGTGTTGACGCCTTCGGCCACTTCACCCAGGCGCGTGACCGCGTCATCCAGGCTCAAGCCCTGGCCGAGGGCGAAACCCACCTGGTAGTTGCGGCTTTTCGGCGAGGAGCAGGTGACGATCAAGTCGCCCACACCCGCCAGCCCCAGGAAGGTCATCGGGTTGGCGCCCTGGTTCACGGCAAAACGGGTCATCTCGGCCAAGGCGCGGGTGATCAGCATGCTCTTGGTGTTTTCGCCCATGCCCAGCGCCACGGCCATGCCGGCGATGATCGCATAGACGTTTTTCAGCGCACCGCCCAGTTCGACGCCAAAGCGGTCGTTGCTGGCATAGACGCGGAAGGTCCGGCCATGGAGCACGGCCTGGACGCGCTCGCAGAGCGCTTCGTCTTCACTGGCGACCACGGTGGCGGTCAGCGCATGCTCGGCCACTTCCCGCGCCAG
Organism: Pseudomonas sp. EL_65y_Pfl1_R83; assembly: GCF_963970695.1. NCBI lineage: Bacteria > Pseudomonadati > Pseudomonadota > Gammaproteobacteria > Pseudomonadales > Pseudomonadaceae > Pseudomonas > Pseudomonas sp. EL_65y_Pfl1_R83. The sequence goes on from NZ_CAXAQI010000010.1 coordinate 76,157, forward strand.
GTTCGGCCCGGACAGCACGCCAATGCGCGCCTGAGGAGCGATTTCTTCAAGGATTTCACTCATCAGCTTGAAGGTCTGCGCCTCGATGCCTTTAGTCAGGCTGACCAGCAGCTTGCCCGCCAGGCGTTCGGCGTGAGGCGCCAACACCGAACGCAGTGCGCTGGACGGCAGCGCGACAAAGCACAGGTCGCAGGCTGTGAGGGTTTCCAGCAGGTCGGTGACAGGCTCGACCGCCGGATGAATCTTGATGCCTTTGAGGTAACGCGGATTTTCCCGGTTAACCCGAATGGCCTCGGCCTGTTCCGGATCGCGCATCCACTGGCGCACAGCGTGACCGTTTTCGGCCAGCAAATTTGCCACGGCGGTACCAAAACTTCCGCCTCCCAGGACCGCGATAGGGCGCTGTTCAGTCATATGCAATCCGTTAATCCATACCAGTGGCGATGGCGCATTATACGGGCCGACCCGCTTGCGGCCAGCCCCCGTATCAATTCATGCGTTTGCCGGAAAATGGCAAATTTACATGAAGTAATTACAAGTCCGACGACTGGCAAAAGGCCCCACCTCAGTTAACATGGGCGGCTATCCGCAATTATCAAGGCCGTGCCGTGTATTTGGGCCCTCCTCCTCGTCTACCTCTGTGGCTGATGCTGCTGTGCAGCGCGCCGGTCATGGCCGATGACCTGTTCCTCGACAGCCAGCCCCTGCCCCAAGTGTTGACCGCCACGCGCCTCAAGCAATCGGCCGCCGCCGTGCCTGGCAGTATGACCGTGATCGACAGCCAGCTGATCAAGGCCAGTGGCGCGCGGGATATCAGTGAACTGCTGCGGCTGGTACCAGGGATGATGGTCGGCTACACCACCGGCAACCAGGCGACGGTGAACTACCATGGCACCAGTGCCAGCGATGCGCGGCGCATGCAGGTGCTGATAGACGGCCGCTCGGTGTATCGCGCGGGCCTGGCCACCGTGGACTGGAGCGACATTCCGGTCGCCATGGAAGATATCGAGCGCATCGAAGTGTTCCGCGGCCCCAACACCGTCAGCTACGGCGCCAATGCCTTGATGGCGGTCGTTAACATCCTCACGCGCTCGCCGGCCAACAGCCATGGCTCGCGGGTCAAGGTGGTGCGTGGCGCACGCGGCATCAACGACTTCTATGCCAGCCAGGGAGCAGGCTGGGAAACCGGCGACTTGCGCTTGTCCCTCTCCGGGCAACAGGACGACGGTTTCGACAGCGACGCTGCCGGCGCCGACCGCCGTGACGGCCGCCGCCTCAACCGCTTCAGCCTGGCGATCAGCCAGACGCTGAACACCCAACAGAGCATCGATGTGCAGTTGGATGCAAAGGAAGGCACCAACCAACGACCTTATACCTACACTCCAGTGTTTGCCGGGATTACCGAAGGCGGTAACAATTCCGACGTCACAGCCAAAGACTACGCGGGTTCCCTGCGCTGGAATTTTGATTTCAACCCTGACCACAGCCTGTATATCCAGGGCTCGGCCCAACAGTGGGATCGCCGGCAAATCTGGAAAGCCTGTGATGCCAAGGTCTCGTTCAGCCCGGAGCTGACCCAGTTATGGCAGTTGAACCCCAATTATGCCGAACGGCTGGCCCGGCACATGGACACCTACAGCCAAGGCAGTGCGCCACCGGGCAGCCCCGCCGAGCAAGCCCTGGCCGACCAGGTGCTGGACCAATGGCGTAACGGCGCCAACCAGAGCGTGTGCGGTGACATCGACCAAAGCACTCGCGAAAGCCGCTATGACCTGGAGATTCAGGACACTCTCAGCCTGTCCGACAGCCTGCGCCTGGTCAGCGGCATGAACTACCGCTACGACCGCGCCGACTCCGACACCTATTTCAACGGCACTCTGGACGACAGCACCTGGCGTCTGTTCGGCCAGTTGGAATGGCGCGCCAGCGAGCATTGGCTGCTGCAAGGCGGCGCGATGTACGAAGACACGCACCTGAGCGGCAACTCGCTGACGCCACGGGTGGCCGTCAACTACCTGATCAACCCGCGCCACGGCCTGCGGGCGGTGTATTCCGAAGCGATCCGCTCGCCGGACATGTTCGAGAACAATGTCAACTGGAGCTATCGCGTCACCAACCTCGGCTCCCCGGCCTATGGGCAGACCACCGGGCAATACTTCGTAAAGACCCGGGGCCCGGGCAACCTCGATAAAGAGATGATGAAATCGAGGGAACTAGGGTACAACGGCTTTTTTGCCGACATCGGGCTGAACATGGACGTGAAACTGTTCTACGACGAGATCACCAACATGATCAGCTCGCCGCTGCGCAATAACCAATACATTGCCAGCAACGCCAACAGCTCTCGGTTTACCGGTGCTGAATCCCAGTTCGACTGGCGCGTGAGCAACGCCGACCGCCTGCGGCTGACCTATGCTTACGTCGATGCCACCAGCAGTAACCCGCGTGATAAAGCACAAACCGCGCGTAACAGTGGCTCCGCCGGCTGGTTGCGTGAATGGGGTCAGGGCTGGTCGAGCGCGCTGTTCTACTATGGCGACGACGCACTCAACGGCTATCGCTTCGAACGGGCCGACCTGCGGGTGGCCAAGCGCATTGCCTTGGGCAAAGCCAATGTGGAGCTGGCCGGCATGCTGCAACAACGCCTCGACAACCAGCCCACCACCTGGGCCGATAACAATTATGACAGTCGCCACGTGCTCTACTTCAGCGCGGAGTTAGAGTTCTGACATGGGCGACTCGTCACGGATGACCCGTTCTTTTATCAATACGCTCTGTCGACGCGCTGCGCTGCTCGGTTGCCTGCTGTTTGCCGCTCCTGCCTGGAGCGCCGATATCCTGCTGACCGCCGCCGAAGACGGCGCGGGCGTGCAGGCCTTTGCCCAGGCGCTGGCCCAACAACGCCCCGAAGACCACGTCACTTTCACCGCCCTCAAGGATTTACCGGCTCCCAGCCACCTGCCGGCCAACACGCGCCTGATCCTGCTCGACCTGCCCGGCCTCGACTGGCGCCTGCAGGACACCCTGGGCCCGCCGACCCTGGTGCTGCGCATCAGTCGGGTGCAAGCCCACCAGCGCCTGGGCACAACGCAGCACCCACGCATCAGCCTGTTGTGGAGCGACCCGCCGCTGGAGCGCCAATTGAGCCTGATCACCGGCATCCTTCCCCAAGCACGGCGCATCGGCGTGCTCTATGGCACCGAAAGTGAATTTCTCCTGCCCGAATTGCGCCAGCACGCCACGCCCTTGGGCCTGGAAATCGTGCCGCAGCGCTGGGACAACATTAATGACAGTCGGCCGCTACAAACCCTGTTCAGAAAAAGTGACGTGTTGCTCGGCCTCGACGACCCGCAGTTGTACAACCCGAAAACCGCGAAGAACCTGTTGCTGAGCAGCTATGCCCAGCAATTGCCGCTGGTGGGCCCAAATGCGGGCTTTGTGCGGGCCGGCAGCCTGGCCAGCACCTACAGCGACCAGGACGACTGGCTGCGCGTGCTCGACCGCCTGCTCGACCATCCGCCAGCCCATTGGCCGAGTTCGCTGTATCCGGAACGCTTCAAAGTCGTGGGCAACCCGCAAGTCGCGCGCTCACTGGGGATCGAACAGGTGGACGAAGCCAGCGTTGCCACGCGATTGGCCGAAGGAGAAAAACGCCCATGACCTTGCGTCGCCGTTGGGATATCAACACCCGTACCCAGCTCATCACCCTGGGCCCGGCACTGTTGCTGACGTTGCTGTTGATCAGCTTCTTTACCTTCGTGCGTATCCAGGACCTGCGCCAGGAACTGGACCACACCGGCCAATTGATCGCGAACCAACTGGCGCCCGCCACCGAATACGGGGTGATTTCCGGCAACAATGATGTGCTTGATAGCCTGTTGCGCGCGACGCTGGCCACGCCCCATGTGCGCTTCCTGGAGATCCAGGACAGCAGCGAGAACATTCTGGTGTACGTCGAGCAACCTTCAGAGAACCACGACCGTTCGCTGTCGGTAAAAGTGTTCCAGGCGCCGATTCGCCTGCAACACATCCAGTTGGGCAATGACTTCTTCCAGGACACCCTCAACGAACCCAAGGCACCGCGTGCGGACTACCTGGGCCGGGTGATCGTCGGCATGTCCAACGACGCGTTCAGCCAGCGCCAGCAGGAGATCCTGTTGAAGGCCGGCATCCTGGCGCTGTTCGCCCTGTTGTTCACCTTCCTGCTCGCACGGCGCCTGGCCGCCAGCCTGTCACAACCGATCAGCGCCATGGGCAATGCGGTGAAGGCCATCCAGCAAGGGGACTACAAGACGCCGCTGCCGATCGTGGATGACTCGGAGCTCGGCGACCTGTCGCGGCATATCAATAACCTCGCCGAAGGGCTCAACCAGGCCAGTCGCGAACAACAGCAGGCCATGGCCCAGTTGATCCAGACCCGCGAAGAAGCCGAGCGCGCCAACAACGCCAAGTCGGATTTCCTGGCGATGATGAGTCATGAGCTGCGCACGCCCATGAACGGTGTGCTGGGCATGTTGCAGCTGCTGGAAACCACCGAGATGACCGAGGAGCAGACCGAGTACGCGGCGCTGGCTTGCGAGTCCACCGAGCATTTGCTCAAGGTCATCAATGACATCCTCGACTTCTCGCGGATCGAACGCGCCGCGCTGGAGTTGGAGCACATTCCGTTCAACCTCGCGGACCTGATCAACAACTGCGCCCAGGCCTTCCAGCACAGCGCGCAGCAGCGTGGGTTGGCGCTGCAGCTGTCGATCCCGCAAGGAATGGACGCCTTGCGCGTGCAGGGCGACCCGACGCGGATCCGCCAAATCCTGGTGAACCTGATCGGCAACGCACTGAAGTTTACCGAGCACGGCGCGGTCAGCGTTGAACCCCAGTGGCAGACCCTCGACCATGAACTGATGTGGTTCACCTGTACCGTGCGTGACAGTGGCATCGGGATTTCCACCGAGCGCCTGGAGTTGATGTTCGATGCATTCCAGCAAGCCGACAGTTCCATTTCAAGACGTTACGGCGGCACCGGCCTGGGACTGCCCATCGCCCGTACCCTCGCTGAACGCATGGGCGGCACCCTGCGCGCCCAGAGCGAAGAAGGCCGTGGTTCGTTGTTCACCCTGGAAATTCCCCTGGCCATTGATCAGCAAAGCTTGCCGACCATCGCTACCGACGCCGACGGCAAAGGCAGCGCCGGCGATGGCCGCCATGTCCTGCTGGTGGAAGATAACCCAGTCAACCGCACCGTGGTCGAAGCCATGCTGCGCAGCCTGGGTTTCGCAGTGAGCATTGCCACCGACGGCGCCGAGGCGATCCGTAGCGCCGAAAGCCTGATTTTCACGGCGATCCTGATGGATTGCCGGCTGCCGCTGATCGATGGCTACGAAGCCACCCGGCAGATTCGCCAATTGCCGGGGTGCGCTGACCTGCCGATCATCGCCCTGACCGCCAACGCCTTGCAGGGTGACCGTGAAGCCTGTCTTGCAGCCGGAATGAACGATTACCTGGCCAAGCCGTTCAAACGCACGGATTTGCAGCAAATCCTGCAACGTTGGGTGCAATAGCGCCGCGCCATCAGCCAACTCCGACTGGCGTGAAAGGCGAAAGTGCGGCAGTCTTAGGCACCCGAACGGGCCCATAAACAGACCCGGTTTAAAATTTCAGTGAACAAGTGTACATTCAGTGCCTTGCCGCTGTGACTTTCACTACAACGCAATAGTCTATGTGTAGGCTGCCGACATGAGGCATGAACGCTTCATTCGGTTCGGGAAGATTTGCCCTACCCTGCCGCATGGGATTATTGAGGAGCTCGCATGACCAAACAAAACGCCTTTACTCGGGAAGACCTGCTGCGCTGCAGTCGCGGTGAGCTGTTCGGCCCAGGTAACGCGCAACTGCCCGCCCCGAACATGCTGATGGTGGATCGCATCACCCATATCAGCGAAGAAGGTGGCAAGTACGGCAAAGGTGAATTGGTCGCCGAGCTGGATATCACCCCGGACCTGTGGTTCTTCGCCTGCCATTTCGAAGGTGACCCGGTGATGCCAGGCTGCCTGGGCCTTGACGCCATGTGGCAACTGGTTGGCTTCTATCTGGGCTGGCAAGGCCTGCCGGGTCGCGGTCGCGCCCTGGGGTCAGGCGAAGTGAAATTCTTTGGCCAGGTCTTGCCGACCGCCAAGAAAGTCACCTACAACATTCAAATCAAGCGCGTCCTCAAGGGCAAGCTGAACCTAGCTATCGCTGACGGTTCGGTGACTGTCGACGGTCGCGAGATCTATACTGCCGAAGGCCTTCGAGTCGGCGTATTCACTTCCACTGACAACTTTTAAGGGTTATCCGCATGCGCCGCGTCGTTATCACTGGTCTGGGCATCGTTTCTTGCCTGGGCAATGACAAAGAGACCGTCACCGCTAACCTGCGTGCAAGTCGCCCTGGCATCCGCTTCAACCCGGAATATGCCGAAATGGGTCTGCGTAGCCAGGTTTCCGGCTCCATCGACCTGCCCCTCGAAGAACTGATCGATCGCAAGATCTATCGCTTCGTCGGCCACGCAGCCGCCTACGCCTACCTGGCGATGAAAGACGCGATCGCCGACTCCGGCCTGAGCGAAGACCAGGTATCCAACGTACGCACCGGCCTGATCGCTGGCTCCGGCGGCGCATCGACCCTCAACCAGATGGAAGCGCTGGACATCCTGCGCGAAAAAGGCGTGAAGCGCGTCGGCCCGTACCGTGTTACGCGGACCATGGGCAGTACCGTTTCGGCCTGCCTGGCCACGCCATTTGCAATCAAGGGCGTGAACTACTCGATCTCCTCCGCCTGCGCCACCAGTGCTCACTGCATCGGGACTGCCGTTGAGCAGATCCAGCTGGGCAAGCAGGACATCGTGTTCGCCGGCGGCGGTGAAGAAGAGCATTGGAGCCAATCGTTCCTGTTCGACGCCATGGGTGCACTGTCCACCCAGTACAACGAAACCCCGGAAAAGGCCTCCCGCGCCTACGACGCCAAGCGTGACGGTTTCGTCATTGCCGGCGGTGGTGGCATGGTGGTGGTCGAGGAGCTGGAACACGCTCTGGCCCGTGGTGCCAAGATCTACGCGGAAATCGTTGGCTACGGCGCGACGTCCGATGGCTACGACATGGTTGCACCAAGCGGTGAAGGCGCCATCCGTTGCATGCAGATGGCAATGTCTACCGTTGACACCCCAATCGACTACCTGAATACCCACGGCACGTCGACTCCGGTCGGTGACGCCAAGGAAATGGAAGGCGTGCGGGCGGTTTTCGGCGACAAGGCCCCGGCCATCAGCTCTACCAAGAGCCTGTCCGGTCACTCCCTGGGCGCCGCTGGCGTTCACGAAGCGATCTACTGCCTGCTGATGATGGAAGGCAACTTCATGGCCGGCTCGGCCAACATCGACGAGATTGATCCGGTTGTGGCTGATATGCCAATCCTGACCAAGACCGTTGAAAACGCCAAGATCGACACCGTGATGAGCAACAGCTTCGGCTTTGGTGGCACTAACGCTACCCTGGTGCTGAAACGCTGGCAGGGTAAATAAACCTCGCAGGTTGATCATATGAAAAGCCCCGACTGGTTCGGGGCTTTTTTGTGGGTCACTGAATTTGAGATCGTGCTGCTACACAGAAAACCGCGCCACCATCGAATTCAAATCCACCGCCAACCGCGACAACTCCTGGCTCGCCGCACTAGCCTGATTCGCCACCTCGATGTCTGATACGCCAGATCGCGAACGTTCATCAAATTGCGATCCACTTCCCGCGCCACTGCCGCCTGTTGCTCAGACGCACTGGCAATCACCAGGTTACGCTCATTGATGAGGGTAAACGCCGAGGCAATTTCCTCCAGCGCCGTGCCCGCCGAGGTCACACAGCTGAGTTCTTCAGAGGCCGACGCCAACTGGTTGGAAGACGCGGAGATACGCCGGATGGTCTCGCTCAAGTTCTCCTGCATGCCCTTGAGCGCCTGCTGCAAGCGCGCCGGCTCGTCGCGGCCACTCACGCCGACCTCACCGGTCAAGTCCCCGCTGGCCACGCCCTGGGCGACTTTCAACGACTACGCCAACGGCAGCACGATACTGCGTGTCAGCAAAACCGCCCAGGGCAAACACCATCAACGCCAACACACCAAAACCCAATCCTGCACGCGGGGCGATATTCAGACGTCTGATACTCATGCCTTGGCTCCTTCCAAACGCGCTGCATCCATTTGCAGCTGGCTCCTGAAAGGAATCGGCCCATTACGGCGATTGCGCAGGACCACAACGCGATATCAACGTGCTCCGCCATCGCGGCTCGCTTTAGGCAAGACGGCAAGAAAGTTGTCACGCGCGACTTTTTTGGCAACCTCCTCAGGCAACGCATCTAGAAAAGGGTCAAAGCGGCGCATTTCCTTACCCAGCTTGTTGAAACGCCCGACTACATCCGAGCCCACCATAAACCGATCTGGAAAGCGCCTCACCAGCGCTACCCACTCCGAGCGTGGCTGACCTGCGTCGTCCAGTAGATACGGCGTGAGCATGCTCCAGGACAAGTCGATATACAGGTTGGGGTAGGCCTCCAGCATGCGGCTCAACGCGGGCAACAAAAAGTCCATCTGCACCTGATGCCGCTGGATTTCCTTGCTGGTGCCGGCATGGGCCCAGATAAAGCGGGTGTGCGGATGGTTGCGCAGCGGCTCCTCGACCTCGGCGAGATACAGCGGGTTACGCTCGCGTTTGGAGGTGATATTGGAGTGCAGCATCACCGGCAGGTCGTTTTCCGCGGCGAGGTGATAGATGCGTGTCATGGCTTCGTTATTCGCGCGCGGTGTGTCACCCGCCGTGATGGCTGTGAGGTCGTCATGGCGCGTGAAGACTTCGCCGATGCCCTGCCAAAGCCCTGGGTTGAGGTCGAGCATGCGCTGGATATGGGCGTCCGAATTCTTGTCGTTGGGATTGAAGCCGGACAGGAACGGATGAAAGTGCTGGCGCTGCTCTGGGGTCAGTTTGTTGACGGCTGCCGCGACGATCACGTCGGTGGCGCTGTACCAATAGGCATCGGCGTCATCACCGGCGTAGTAGCGTGGGCGTTTGGGCTCGTCTTCGTGCCATTTCTTCGCGACCGGTATGCCGGAAATCATCACATGCTCAATGCGGTTGTCGGCCATCGCCTTGAGCAGCTTGTCCATGCCCGCGGTTTCCTGGAAGAAATCCACGTAATGCAGGTGCGCGTCGCTGTAGGCATAGTCGCGAGCCTGCACGGCAAGGCTACTGGCGGCGAGCCACAAGGCAAGGGTCAGGCGAGTCCAGGGCACGGTAAAACCTCGATTAGGGCTGATACGGGTAGACCTTGCGCGCCATGCCAGGTTCATCCAGCAAAAAACGCGGAACACCGAAGTGCCCGCATGCTCTATAACTGCATGACCTTCATCCTGCCACCCTGTGAGGTTTGCCATGCCTGTTACCGTGAATACCCTGAACCAGGACAACTTTCGCCATAGCGTCAATATCAACAACCATGAGTTGTTTACTGACCTGCCCAAAAGCCTGGGCGGCGACGATTCGGCGCCCTCCCCCCATGACTACTTCGACGCGGCACTGGCGTCGTGCAAGGCCTTGACCGTCAGGCTTTATGCCCAGAAAAAAGACATCCCGCTGACCGGCGTGACCGTGGAAGTCACCCACGACGCCACCGAAGAGCAAAAGGGCAAATACAAACTCAACGTTAAGCTGACGCTAAAGGGCGTACTCACCGACGAACAACGCGATGAGCTGCATCGCGTGGCTGATCGCTGCCCGGTGCACAAGTTGATGACTACCGCCGAGGTCAGCATCGAGACCCAATTGTCGGAAGGCGCCTTCAGCCAATAGCGGCAACATCCTACCGAGCGGGTTATGCTCAGAAGCATCCAACCCGCTCAGACTGGGATGCACCATGACCACCCTCACCGTGATCCGCCCTCGCCCCGAAGATGTCGAAGGCCAACCGATCCTGCGCCCTTTGCCGTCGCGAGAATGCCGCAGCGTTGGGCCTTTTGTGTTTTTCGACCATATGCTGCTCACCCGCTACACGCCGGGCGATGGCATGAACATCCGCCAGCACCCGCATATCGGGCTGTCGACCCTCACTTATCTGTTCAACGGTGCACTGCAGCATAAGGACAGCCTGGGCTCGGACCAAGTGGTGCAAGCCGGCGATGTCAGCTGGATGACTGCCGGCAGTGCGATTGCCCACGTCGAGCGCACGCCAGAGGCGCTCAAGGCCAGCGGTTTCAGCCTGCATGGGCTGCAAGTCTGGCTGGCATCACCAAAGGACCACGAAACGGGGCCGGGGCATTACAGCCATCACCCGGCAGCGAGCTTGCCGGTGAGTGACAACCTCGGCGTGCAGATCCGCCTGATTGCGGGTGATGGGTTCTGCCTCAAGTCGCCGGTGCCGGTGCTATCGCCCACGCTGTATGCAGAGGTGCGCATGCAACCCGCCACGACGCTGCTGATTCCTGATGAGCATGAGGAACGCGCGGTGTATGTGCTGGAGGGTGAAGCGCAGTTGGATGGTGAGGTGTTGGAGGTGCACAGCCTGGTAGTGTTGCCGACCGGGCAGGAAATGACGTTGTGTGCCGAGAGTGACTGCCATCTGGTGGTATTTGGCGGCGCGGCGCTGGATGGGCCACGGCGGATCAATTGGAATTTTGTGGCGAGTGACCCCTCAAGAATCGAACAGGCGCGGCAGCGCTGGGCGGCTGGGGATTGGCCGACGGTGCCGGGTGAGTCTGAAAGAATTGAGTTGCCGGTGAGATAGCATTCGCGAGCAAGCCCGCACACATTCGACCGCGTTTACCCTGTAGGAATGCGCTCGAATGTGGGAGCGGGCTTGCTCGCGATGAGGCCCGAACAAGCGCTAGGGATTTAGCCCTTGAACACTTCATCCAACAAGTTATGCATCGACTGAAAGGCCCGCGCAGCGGTCTTCGCGTCGTACATCATCGTGCCCGGCACATTCGCATGCGGGTCAGTGAAGGAATGTACCGCGCCGCCGTAGCTCAGCAACTGCCAATCCACACCCGCCGCGTTCATTTCATCTTCAAACGCCGGCAGTTGCTCTTTCGGCACCAACGGGTCGCAAGCACCGTGCAGCACCAGCACTGAACCCTTGATGTTCTTCGCATCCGCCGGATTCGGCGTGTCGAGGGTGCCGTGGAACGATACCGCAGCCTTCAACGGCGCACCGGTGCGCGCCAGCTCCAGGGAGCAGCAACCGCCAAAGCAGAACCCAAAGGTTGCCAACCTGGAGGTATCAACCTTCGCTTCGGCCTGGCCTTGCAACTGCTCGAAGGCCGCCTGCATACGCTGGGTCAGCAACGGGCGGTCATTCTTCAACGGCATCATCGCTGCGCCGGCTTCATCGCCATTCGACGGACGCACGGTTTGCCCGTACAGGTCGGCGATGAGCACCACGTAGCCCTTGCTGGCCACGCTTTTGGCGATCTCTTCGGCACCCGCACTCACACCCATCCAGTTCGGCGCCATCAGCAGGCCCGGCAACGGGCCTTTGTGGCTGGCATCGAACGCCAGGCGGCTTTCATAAGACTGGCCATCAATCTGATAGACCACGGAACGCACAGTGACTTGGCTCATCATTTACTCCAGTTGAGATGCACTAGAACGAAAAAACCCGCCGAGGCGGGTTTTCTCTACAACGGTGTCAAACCGACAGTTCAACCAACAGCTTGTTCAGGCGGCGCACATAGGCGGCCGGGTCTTTCAGGCTGTCGCCAGCAGCCAGGGCCGCTTGGTCGAAGAGGATGTGCGACAGGTCGCCAAAACGCTCTTCGTTCTGCTCGGCGTCGAGCTTCCCGATCAGCGGGTGAGCCGGGTTGAATTCGAAGATCGGCTTGGAATCCGGAACCTTTTGCCCGCTGGCTTCGAGGATCTGACGCATCTGCATGCCCAGGTCCGCTTCGCCGATGGCCAGGATCGCCGGGGAATCGGTCAGACGGTGGGAAACCCGCACTTCGCTGACAGCCTCGCCCAGGGACGCCTTGATCCGCTCAACCAGGCCTTCTTTGGCCTTGGCGACTTCTTCGGCTTCTTTCTTCTCTTCTTCGGAGTCCAGGTTACCCAGGTCCAGGTCACCACGGGCCACGTCGACAAAGGACTTGCCGTCGAAGTCGCTGAGGTAGCTCATCAGCCACTCATCGATACGGTCGGTCAGCAGCAGCACTTCGATGCCTTTCTTGCGGAAGACTTCCAGGTGCGGGCTGTTCTTGACCTGAGCGTAGGTTTCGCCGGTCAGGTAGTAGATCTTGTCCTGACCATCCTTGGCACGTGCCAGGTACTCGGCCAGCGACACAACTTGCTCGCCGCCCTCTTCATGAGTCGATGCAAAACGCAGCAGGCCGGCGATTTTTTCCTTGTTGGCGAAATCTTCAGCAGGGCCTTCTTTCATGACCTGGCCGAAGTTTTTCCAGAAGCCTTTGTATTGCTCAGGCTCGTTCTTCGCCAGTTTTTCCAGCATGTCGAGCACGCGCTTGGTCAGCGCCGACTTCATGGAGTCGATGATCGGGTCTTTCTGCAGGATTTCACGCGACACGTTCAGCGACAGGTCGTTGGAGTCGACCACGCCTTTGATAAAGCGCAGGTACAGCGGCAGGAAGGATTCCGCCTGGTCCATCACGAACACGCGCTGCACGTAGAGCTTGAGGCCCTTCGGCGCTTCACGCTGGTACAGGTCGAACGGAGCACGGGCCGGCACGTAGAGCAGCGAGCTGTATTCCAGCTTGCCTTCGACCTTGTTGTGGCTCCAGCTCAGCGGGTTTTCGTAGTCGTGACCGATGTGCTTGTAGAACTCCTGGTATTCCTCGTCCTTGATCTCGGTACGCGGACGGGTCCACAGCGCGCTGGCGCGGTTGACCACTTCCCATTCCTGGGCCGGCGCTTCTTCGCCTTCGGCAGCAGCCTGTTCTTTAGGCAGTTCGATGGGCAAAGCGATGTGGTCGGAGTACTTCTTGATAATGTTGCGCAGGCGCCAGCCATCGGCAAACTCGTCTTCACCGTCTTTGAGGTGCAGCACGATACACGTGCCACGGTCGGCCTTATCGATGGTAGCGATTTCGAACTCGCCCTCACCTTTGGATGACCAGTGCACGCCTTCACCGGCGGCAAGGCCGGCACGGCGACTGAACACTTCAACTTTATCGGCAACGATAAAGGCCGAGTAGAAGCCCACACCGAACTGGCCGATCAGGTGCGAATCTTTTTTCTGGTCGCCCGACAGATTCTTCATGAAATCAGCGGTACCGGATTTGGCGATGGTACCCAAGTGGGTAATCGCGTCTTCACGGCTCATGCCGATGCCGTTGTCTTCGAGGGTGACGGTCTTGGCGTCCTTGTCGAAGCTCACACGGATTTTCAGTTCGGCGCCACCTTCAAGCAACTCCGGCTTGGACAGGGCTTCGAAACGTAATTTGTCGACAGCGTCAGAGGCGTTCGAGATCAATTCGCGAAGGAAGATTTCCTTGTTGGAATACAGCGAATGGATCATGAGGTGCAGCAGTTGCTTCACCTCGGTCTGGAAGCCCAGGGTTTCCTTTTGAGTTTCCACACTCATGGTCATCAAACTCCAATTGGATGGTAGTGGCCGCGCCCTTGAGGGTTGGCGGCGGGTTGTCATCAAAGTTGGGGGCTAAGACCAGGATTTCAAGGGCAGCTCTGTTACTCGATTTTGAAATGCGCACGAGCGGTGGCGATGGGCTCGGCCGCGATGCTTTGCCAGGCGGTGATCGCCACGTTTGCCACTCGTCGGCCTTGGCGCCACACCTGGCATTTGGCGTAAGTGTCGCGAAATTGCCCGGCGCGCAGGTAATCCAGGGAAAAATCGATGATTTTCGGGATGCCTGGCGTACCGGTAAACACCAGTAGGTGCAGCGCCGCCGACAGTTCCATAAAGCCCGCTATCACCCCACCGTGCAGCGCCGGCAATATCGGGTTACCAATATTGTCCTTGTTGGCCGGCAGCCGAAACAGCAATTCATCTCCAAGCCGGGTGCATTCGATGCCGATCAGTTTGGCGTAAGGGATCAGGTTGAGCAGCGCCTCGTAATCGCCGCGCGCATGGGCCTGCTCCAGGCGGGTCTTGAAACGGTGCGTCATGCCTGTTCTCCCTTGAGCGTACTGCCCAGCCCTTGCGTGCCTTTGAGGCGCTTGCCCATGCGCATGAACGTACCCACCACATGGGCGATGGGTTGTTGAGCGTCATCCTGATAGGCGAAGCCACGGGTGAAGATCACGTCGGTGGTCACTCGATAGCATTGGGCGAACCCATACACCGGTTTATGTGGCGCGGCGGGATGCATGTAATCGACCCGCAGGTCGAGGGTCGGGCACACCTCGAACTCCGGCAATACACACAGGGTGGCCATGCCGCAGGCCGTGTCCATCAAGGAGGTCAGCGCGCCGCCGTGGATCACGCCGGTAGTGGGGTTTCCTACCAGATGCGCGGCGTAGGGCATGACAAGTGTGACGCCCTGCGCGTCGGCATGATGGGCGGTAATGCCCAACACCTGACAATGGCGCAAGGCCGATACAAAGCGTGTCGCACGCGCTAGCAGGGGATTTTCGGTCATCGTGTCTGGACTCTTATTTGTATGGATTCGCAATATCGGTGGCGCGTATGGAAGTTCCTAGGTGACTGTTTTTATATATCTTCGTAACAAAAGGAACTAATGCTGAACCGCCATGCTCGAAAGGCCAGTAGATATCTTCAATAAGGAGAAACACCCAATGCGCAAGACTTTAGCTATTTCCATGATGCTGGCCGCTGCCCTCGGTCTCGCTGCCTGCGACAAGAAATCCGAAGACAAAGCCCAAGACGCCGCAGCACATTCCGAGCAAGCTCAGAAAGACATGGCGAAGGCTCAGGATAAAGTGAACGACGCCGCGAAAGAAAATGCCGATGCTGCCAAAGCTCAGGCTGAATCGAACGACGCCGCCGCAAAAGAAGCAGCACCTGCTACCCCTGCCACCGGTTCTTGAGACCGCGGCTTGAAATAGCTTTGCTGCAAGAAGAAAGCCCGCTTAGATAGCGGGCTTTCTTTTGTCTGGCATTTAGAGTTGACGGTTTAACTAAATCGTCTCTTTAACCACTTCCGGCAACGGCGTATCGGTCTGCGTATACACCATCACTTGCAGTACGTCGGAATGAAACTCCCGGCGATACAACACCAGCACCACTCCACTGCTCATCAACATGAACAACCAGGGGCTGACAAACCACGCGAGCATGGTCATGCCGAAGTAATAAGCGCGAAGACCAAAGTTGAACTGGTTGGCGGCCATGGAGATCACCCGTGCCGCGCGCAGGGCAAATGCGTTGCGCTCCTGCTCCGACACGTGCCGCTCGCCGATCATCGGTGCCGAGCCCACCAGCACCGCCGCGAAGTTGTATTGGCGCATGCACCAGCTGAACGTGAAAAACGCATAGACGAATACCAGCGCCAGGCATAGCAGCTTGATCTCTGACATGCCTTGGGAGGCCTGCTGCACCATGGGGATGTCCGCCAACAGCGACACCGCGCGCTCCGAGGCGCCGAGCACGGTGAGAATACCGGCCAGGATAATCAAGGTACTGGAGGCGAAGAACGAGGCGTTGCGTTCCAGGTTGCCGATCACACTGGCATCGGCGATGCGGTTGTCGCGCAACAGCATGCGGCGCATCCAGTCCTCGCGATACAGATGCAGCACGCTGGCGAGGCACGCGGTGTCCCGGGCTTTCCAGGTGGCATAGCGGGTGTACCCTCCCCAGCAGAGGACGAACCAGAGGGCGGCAAGCAGGTGGATCTGATTGGTTTCGACGAACGACATGTGGATCCTGTTGCACGGTGGTGTGGATGTTAACGCAGTCTAAAATGTGGGGGCGGGCTTGCTCGCGCCCATATTTACTGCGCTCCAACTTTAGAAGGTTGTTGTCTCATAAGCATAAAAAATGCCCCGTATCGATTGATACGGGGCATTTCAGTACTGCGCGAGCGTGGGTTATGCGATCGCTTCGCTGCGCTTACCGAGCATGCGGTCAACCACCACCGCAACCCCCAGGGTCATCACCGAAGGCACCAGCCACGCCAGGCCCTGCTCGCTCAACGGCAAATTTGCAAACTGCGACGGCAACCAACCCGCCAGACCCGCCCCCTTGAGCGCGTCGATGCAGCCAAAGATGAACGACACCAACATCACCGGTCCAACGATACGGCCCTGCTCCTGCCAGAAGTCTTTGCAGAAGCTCAGCGCAACCAGCACGATGCACGGCGGATAGATCGCGGTGAGTACCGGGATCGAGAAGGCAATCAGCTTGGTCAGGCCCAGGTTGGACACGAACAGCGAGAACAGCGCCAGGATCACCACCAGGGTCTTGTAGGACAGCGGCAAGACGCGGCTGAAGTACTCGGCGCAGGCACAGGTGAGGCCAACAGCCGTGACCAGGCACGCCAGGGAGATCAGCACAGCCAGGAAGCCGCTGCCCAGGGAGCCAAACGTGTGTTGCACATAGGCGTGTAATACGGCGGCGCCATTGGCAGCACCGGCGGCGACTTCATGGCTGCCCGAACCAAGGCGGAACAGGCTGACATACACCAGCGCCAAGCCCACACCGGCGATCAAGCCGGCGATGATTGCGTAGCGGGTGATCAGCTTTGGCGACTCCACGCCACGGGAGCGAATGGCGTTGACGATCACGATGCCGAACACCAGGGCGCCCAGGGTATCCATGGTCAGGTAGCCATTGATGAAGCCTTGTGAGAACGGCGCAGCCACGTATTCCGGGGTAGCGACACCCACGTCACCGGCCGGCAAGGCAAACGCGGCGATGCCGAGGATGGCCAAGGCAATGATCTTCAGCGGTGCGAGGAATCGACCCACGGTGTCCAGCAGTCGGCCTGGGTACAGGGAGACAAAGAACACCACCAGGAAATACACCGAACTGTAGAGGAACAGCGCCAACGGGCTTTCGCCGGTCAGCGGTGCCAGGCCCACCTCAAAGGATACGGTCGCGGTACGCGGCGTGGCGAACAGCGGCCCTACCGCCAGATACGCCGCCGCCGCCAGCAGGCCACCGGCAATCTTGCCGATCGGGCTGCTCAACGCGTCCATACCGCCGCCAACCTTGGCCAGCGCGATCACGGTGACCACCGGCAAACCCACCGCGGTGATCAAAAAGCCCAGCGCTGCCATCCAAACGTGAGGCCCGGACTGCAAACCCACAATAGGCGGGAAGATGATGTTGCCGGCGCCCACGAACAGGGCAAAGGTCATAAAACCCAGCGCCAGGATGTCCTGGCCTTTCAACACTTTCATTTGAGGAAATACCACACTACTGAATCGGAATTTAGAGAGGGATTCCCTATGGATGAGGGAAATACTGCCGGCCCTTATGGGAGCCGACCGGTCTAGCACGCGGCTTCCTTTTGGGATGCGGGCGCATAAAGAGGCGGCTAGGGTACAGAATTGGGCTGACAAACGCACTGTTGCGGGGCGGACTGTCCGATAAGCGACAGTTCCATGTCGCATTCTCGTAAGAGCAGCAACAAGTGGCAAGCTTCAAGCGGCAAGAAGCACCGCATGCTTCTCTCTTACCGCTTAAAGCTTGCCGCTTATAGCTGCCTTTAAACGCACAAAGGCCACCCGAAGGTGGCCTTTGTGTGGGTAAAGCGTCAGCTAAGCGCGAGGCTTATTTGACAGCCCAACCCGTCAGCTCGGACAAAGCCTTGCCGATGTCTGCCAGCGAACGCACGGTTTTAACGCCTGCGTCTTCCAGGGCTGCAAACTTCTCGTCTGCAGTGCCCTTGCCGCCAGAGATGATTGCGCCAGCATGGCCCATGCGCTTGCCAGCAGGGGCAGTCACACCAGCGATGTAGGAAACAACCGGCTTGGTCACGTGTGCCTTGATGTAGGCAGCCGCTTCTTCTTCAGCCGAACCGCCGATCTCACCGATCATGACGATCGCTTCGGTCTTCGGGTCTTCCTGGAACAGCTTCAGGATGTCGATGAAGTTGGAGCCTGGGATCGGGTCACCGCCGATGCCGACGCAAGTCGACTGACCGAAACCGGCGTCAGTGGTCTGCTTAACAGCTTCGTAGGTCAGGGTGCCGGAACGGGAAACGATACCGACTTTGCCTGGCAAGTGAATGTGACCTGGCATGATGCCGATCTTGCATTCGCCTGGGGTGATCACGCCTGGGCAGTTAGGGCCGATCAGGGTAACACCCAGCTCGTCGCACTTAACTTTAGCGTCCAGCATGTCCAGGGTAGGAATGCCTTCGGTGATGCAAACGATCAGCTTGATGCCGCCGAAGGCTGCTTCCAGGATGGAGTCCTTGCAGAAAGGAGCTGGAACGTAGATCACGCTGGCGGTAGCGCCAGTGGTTTCTACAGCTTCTTTCACGGTGTTGAACACTGGCAAACCCAGGTGCTCGGTACCGCCTTTACCAGGAGTAACGCCACCCACCATCTTGGTGCCGTATTCGATGGCTTGCTGGGTATGGAAACTACCTTGCGAACCGGTAATACCCTGGCAGATAACTTTGGTGTCTTTATTGATCAGGACGCTCATTATTTGCCCTCCGCAGCTTTGACAACTTGTTGAGCAGCGTCGGTCAGGCTGGTAGCCGCGATGATGTTCAAACCGCTTTCTGCCAGTACTTTAGCGCCCAGTTCAGCGTTGTTACCTTCAAGGCGAACAACAA
Organism: Pseudomonas sp. EL_65y_Pfl1_R83; assembly: GCF_963970695.1. NCBI lineage: Bacteria > Pseudomonadati > Pseudomonadota > Gammaproteobacteria > Pseudomonadales > Pseudomonadaceae > Pseudomonas > Pseudomonas sp. EL_65y_Pfl1_R83. Next base: position 94,886 of record NZ_CAXAQI010000010.1, read on the forward strand.
CCGGGATTTTAACGCCGACTTCTTTCACTGCACCGATGATGCCTTCGGCAATCATGTCGCAACGAACGATGCCGCCGAAGATATTGACCAGTACTGCAGCGACGTTGGCGTCGGACAGGATGATCTTGAAGGCTTCGGTCACGCGTTCTTTGGTGGCACCACCGCCTACGTCGAGGAAGTTGGCTGGTTTGCCGCCATGCAGGTTGACGATGTCCATGGTACCCATGGCCAGGCCAGCACCGTTGACCATGCAACCGATGTTACCTTCCAGCGCTACGTAGTTCAGTTCGAACTTGGCAGCGTGCGCTTCGCGCGGATCGTCTTGCGACGGATCGTGGAAAGTCTTCAGCTTAGGCTGACGGTACATGGCGTTGGCGTCGATGTTGATCTTGGCGTCCAGGCAGTGCAGATCGCCGTCAGCCTTGATCACCAGCGGGTTCACTTCCAGCAGGGCCAGATCGTGATCCTGGAACAGTTTGGCCAGACCCACAAAGATCTTGGCGAACTGGGCAACTTGCTTGCCTTCCAGGCCCAGCTGGAATGCCAACTCGCGACCTTGGAATGGCTGAGCGCCAACCAGTGGATCGATAGTGGCTTTCAGAATTTTTTCTGGGGTTTCGTGAGCGATTTTCTCGATGTCCACGCCACCTTCGGTGGAAGCCATGAACACGATGCGACGGCTCGAACGGTCAACGACAGCGCCCAGGTACAGCTCTTTAGCGATATCAGTGCACGATTCAACCAGGATCTTGGTGACTGGCTGGCCATTGGCATCAGTCTGGTAAGTCACCAGACGCTTGCCCAGCCACTGCTGTGCGAAGGCTTTGGCGTCTTCTTTGCTGCGAACCAGCTTAACGCCGCCCGCTTTACCGCGACCACCAGCGTGGACCTGGGCTTTGACAACCCACTCGGTGCCGCCGATTTTGTCGCACGCTTCCGCTGCTGCTTCCGGGGTGTCTACTGCGTAGCCCTTGGATACTGGCAGGCCGTATTCAGCGAACAGCTGCTTACCCTGATACTCGTGAAGATTCATGCTTTTTACCGTCTTCGTTAGGTACTGCGCATTCGGCGCTGCGCTCATTATGAGTGCCGCGCCACCTGTGACTGCTGCTTGCGCAACTTGCGGGGCTCAGGGCCCGTAAAGCTGCGCAAGACTGCGTCCAGCGGATATTCCGCGGTGAGTCTTGCGCGCAAGGCTCACGACGGGCAACTCCGCCGTGGTTTCTTATTATCTCGCTTAGCGCTTCTTGCGGTTGGCGATGTGGATGGCGCCGCCATTCACCGCCAACGCTGCTTCGTGCAACGCTTCGGACAGGGTCGGATGGGAGAAGACCATCATGCCCAGGTCCTCGGCGCTGGTGCCGAATTCCATACCGATCGCGCCTTGCTGAACCAGTTCTGCAGCGCTTGGGCCAATCACGTGGACGCCCAATACGCGGTCAGTCTTGGCATCAGCGATGACTTTGACAAAACCACCGGTGTCGTTGGCTGCCATGGCACGGCCAGAAGCAGCAAACGGGAAGGTGCCGACGTTAACTTCAACGCCTTCAGCTTTCAACTGCTGTTCGTTCTTGCCGACCCATGCAATTTCCGGGTGGGTGTAGATAACCGATGGGACCAGGTCGTAGTTCATCTGGGTCTTGTGACCCTTGATGCGCTCGACAACCATAATGCCTTCTTCGGAAGCCTTGTGCGCGAGCATCATGCCGCGAACCACGTCACCGATGGCGTACACGCCAGGCACGGTGGTAGCGCAGTGATCGTCAACGTGGATGAAGCCACGTTCGTCGATGTTCACGCCGCTGTCAGCTGCCAGCAGGTCAGTGGTCACTGGACGGCGACCAACGGCTACGATCAGCTTGTCGAATGTGATGGTCTGCTCGCCTTCTTTATCGGTGTAGGTCACAACGACTTCTTCGCCGTTGACCTTGGAACCGGTAACACGGGCGCCCAGTTTGATGTCCAGACCTTGCTTGGTCAGGGTTTTCAGGGCTTCTTTGGACACCGCGGTGTCGGCAGCCAGCAGGAACGTGTCCAGGGCTTCCAGCACGGTGACGTCGGAACCCAAACGGGACCATACCGAACCCAGTTCCAGGCCGATCACGCCAGCGCCGATCACGCCAAGACGCTTAGGAATCGATTGGAACTCCAGGGCGCCGGTCGAATCAACGATCACGTTCTGGTCAACTGGAGCAGGCGGGATGTCGATTGGGCGCGAACCTGGGGCCAGGATCACGTTCTCGGCTTCGATGACTTCAACCGAGCCGTCTGGCTTGGTGATTTCAACTTTCTTGCCGGCCAGCAACTTGCCGTGACCTTGCAGGGAAGTCACGCCGTTGGCCTTGAACAAGGTGGCAACGCCGGAAGTCAGGCCTTTAACGATGTTGGCTTTACGGCCGATCATCGCTGGCACGTCCATGGTCACGCCAGCGTGGTTAATGCCGTGGATCGCGAAACCGTCTTGGGCTTCGTGGAATTTCCAGGAGCTGTCCAGCAGCGCCTTGGAAGGAATGCAACCAACGTTCAGGCAAGTACCGCCCAATGCCAGTTTGCCTTCCTTGTCGGTGTATTTTTCGATGCAAGCAGTCGAGAGGCCCAGTTGTGCGGCCTTGATGGCGGCAACATAGCCGCCAGGACCTGCACCAATCACTACAACGTCAAATTTCTGTGTCATAAAAAGGTTCCCTTTTTAGCTGCAAGCTACAAGCTGCACGCCGCAAGTTGAAAGCACCGTTCGCCGCTTTGGGCTTGGCGCTTTCAGCTTGCGACTTGCAGCTGCTTTTTAGATATCCAGAAGCAGACGAGCTGGGTCTTCCAGCAGGTTTTTGATGGTCACCAGGAAAGTCACGGCTTCTTTACCATCGATCAGGCGGTGATCGTAAGACAGTGCCAGGTACATCATCGGGCGGATCACGACTTGGCCGTTGATGGCCATCGGACGCTGGATGATGTTGTGCATGCCCAGGATCGCGGCTTGTGGCGGGTTGACGATCGGCGTCGACATCATCGAACCGAAGGTACCACCGTTAGTGATGGTGAACGTACCGCCGGTCATCTCGTCGATGGTCAGCTTGCCGTCACGGGCTTTCTTGCCGAAGCCTGCGATGCCGCCTTCGATTTCAGCCAGGCTCATCAGCTCGGCGTTACGCAGTACTGGAACTACCAGGCCACGGTCGCTGGACACGGCAACGCCGATGTCTGCATAGCCGTGGTAAACGATGTCGGTACCATCGATCGAAGCGTTGACTGCCGGGTAGCGTTTCAGCGCTTCAGTAGCCGCTTTCACGAAGAACGACATGAAGCCAAGGCGCACGCCGTTGTGGGACTTCTCGAACAGATCCTTGTACTTCGAACGCAGGGCCATGACTTCGGTCATGTCGACTTCGTTGAAGGTAGTCAGCATCGCCATGTTCGACTGTGCTTCAACCAGACGCTTGGCCACGGTGGCCCGTACGCGGGTCATCGGTACGCGCTTCTCGGTGCGGTCGCCAGCGGCGAACACAGGCGCAGCGGCAGCCGGGGCAGCTGCCTTGGCAGGTGCGGCGGCTGGAGCGTTTTTCTTGGCTTCAACTGCAGCCACCACGTCTTCCTTGGTCACACGGCCGTCTTTGCCGGTGCCTTTGATGGACGACAGGTTGATGCCGTTTTCTTCAGCCAGCTGACGGGCAGCCGGTGCAGCGATGGGATCTTCGCCACCTGCAGCCGGAGCAGCAGCGGGAGCCGAAGCAGCAGCCGGTGCAGCGGCAGCAGGAGCAGCGGCAGCAGCGCTGCCCTCTTCGATCGAGCCCAGCACCTGGTTCGACAGAACGGTAGCGCCTTCTTCGGCAACGATTGCACCCAGTACGCCGTCAGCTTCGGCCAACACTTCCAGAACGACTTTGTCGGTCTCGATGTCGACGATCAGGTCGTCACGCTTTACAGCGTCGCCTGGTTTCTTGTGCCAGGTGGCAACGGTGCCATCGGCAACCGATTCCGGGAATGACGGGGCTTTGATTTCGATAGCCATTATCTGTGGGTCCTTAAAATTCGGTTTCAGTCAGCGCGAAGGCGTTAAACAGTGAAAGCATCTTGCAGCAGTTTTTCCTGCTGCTCGGCGTGCATCGACGCATAACCACACGCAGGTGCAGCAGAAGCGTCACGACCGGCATATTCCAGGCCCAGGGCCTGCTTATGGTTACCGATGCTGCGACGCAAATGATGCTGGCTGCTGTACCAAGCGCCCTGGTTCATCGGTTCTTCCTGGCACCACACAACATTAGTGAGGTTGGTGTAAGGCGCGATGGCCTCCATCAGGTCGTCTTCCGGGAACGGGTAAAGCTGCTCGATACGCACGATGGCGATGTCTTCGCGGCCTTCGGCACGGCGTTTTTCCAGCAGGTCGTAGTAGACCTTGCCGCTGCACAGGACCAGGCGAGTCACTTTCGCCGCGTCCAGCGTATCGATCTCTGGAATAACGGTCTGGAACGAACCATCCGCCAGATCTTCCAGGGTCGAGATGGCCAACTTATGACGCAGCAGCGACTTCGGTGTCAGTACCACCAGCGGCTTGCGCAGCGGGCGGATCACCTGGCGACGCAGCAAGTGGTAGATCTGGGCCGGGGTAGTCGGCACGCACACCTGGATGTTGTGCTCGGCGCACAGCTGCAGGTAACGCTCCAGACGGGCCGAGGAGTGCTCCGGACCCTGACCTTCATAACCGTGTGGCAGCAGCATGGTCAGACCGCACAGACGGCCCCACTTGTGCTCGCCGCTGGTGATGAACTGGTCGATAACCACCTGGGCACCGTTGGCGAAGTCGCCGAACTGGGCTTCCCAGATCACCAGCGCCTGCGGCATGGTGGTCGAGTAACCGTATTCGAACGCCAGTACCGCTTCTTCGGACAGGAACGAATCGTACAGGTCGAAACGTGGCTGGCCTGCGTACAGGTTCTGCAACGGGATATAGGTGCCCGCGTCTTTCTGGTTGTGCAGCACAGCATGACGGTGCGAGAACGTACCACGGCCGATGTCCTGGCCAGTCATGCGGATAGGGTGACCTTCGAACGCCAGGGTCGCGTACGCCATGGTTTCGGCGTAACCCCAGTTGATCGGCAGGCCGCCGGCTTGCATCTTCTGACGGTCTTCGTAGATCTTCGCAACCTGGCGCTGAACCACGAAACCTTCCGGGATTTCCAGCAGCTTGGCGGACAACTCCTGCAAGGTCTTCAGATCGAACGACGTATCGTGACGCGCAGTCCAGGCGTGGCCCAGGTACGGACGCCAGTCAACGAACAACTCTTTGTTCGGCTCTTTAACCAGGCTTTTTACAACATGCAGACCATTGTCCAGCGCGTTGCGGTATTCATCGACTTTCGCCTGAACACGCGCATCGTCAACCACGCCGGCCTTGGTCAGGCTTTCGGCGTACAGCTCACGGGTAGTGCGCTGCTTGGTGATCTGCTGATACATCAACGGCTGAGTACCGCTTGGCTCGTCCGCTTCGTTGTGACCGCGACGGCGGTAGCAAACCAGGTCGATCACCACATCGCGCTTGAACTGCATGCGGTAATCAATGGCCAACTGGGTCACAAACAGCACAGCTTCCGGATCATCGCCATTCACATGGAGGATCGGCGCCTGGATCATCTTGGCAACGTCGGTCGCGTACTCGGTAGAGCGCGCGTCCAGCGGGTTGCTGATGGTGAAGCCAACCTGGTTGTTGATGACGATGTGAACGGTACCGCCGGTCTTGAAGCCGCGGGTCTGCGACATCTGGAACGTTTCCAGGACCACGCCTTGACCGGCGAAAGCCGCGTCACCGTGGATGGAAATCGGCAGAACCTTTTCACCGGTGGTGTCATTACGACGATCCTGGCGAGCACGGACCGAACCCTCGACCACTGGAGAAACAATTTCCAGGTGGGATGGGTTGAAGGCCATGGCCAGGTGAACTTCACCGCCGGTGGTCATCACGTTGGACGAGAAGCCCTGGTGGTATTTAACGTCACCGGAACCCAGCTCAACCTTCTTCTTGCCTTCGAACTCGTCGAACAGCTCACGCGGGTTCTTGCCGAAGGTGTTGACCAACACGTTCAAGCGACCACGGTGAGCCATGCCGATCACGATTTCCTTGGTGCCGTAGGAACCGGAACGCTGGATCAACTCGTCGAGCATCGGAATCAGGCTTTCGCCGCCTTCCAGACCGAAACGCTTGGTGCCCGGGTATTTGGTACCCAGGTACTTTTCCAGGCCTTCGGCAGCGGTTACGCGCTCGAGCAGATGGCTGCGGACATCGTCAGACAGCACTGGACGACCACGCACACCTTCCAGACGGTGCTGGAACCAGTGGCGTTGCTCGGAATCGGTGATGTGCGTGAACTCAGCGCCAATGGTGCGGCAATATGTCTGCTGCAACGCTTCGTGAATTTCGCGTAGGCTCGCTTCCTCTTTGCCGATGAACAGGTCGCCGGCACGGAAGGTCGTATCAAGATCGGCATTGGTCAAGCCGTAATGATTGATCGACAGGTCAGCAGGTGCAGGACGCTTCCAGAGCCCCAGCGGATCAAGCTGGGCCGCCTGGTGGCCACGCATCCGGTAGGCCTGGATCAGTCGCAATACCTCAACTTGCTTCTTCTCGTGCTCACTGCTCACGCTGCCGGCGGAAACCGGTTGGGCGCGGCGCTGGTTCTTTGCCAGCAGCACAAACTGATCGCGAATCGTGGCGTGCGATACATCGGTGGCAGCGTTGCCGTCTGAAGACAACGTCTGAAATTTGGTGCGCCATTCTTCTGGCACAGCGTTAGGGTCGTGCAGGTAGAGCTCATAAAGCTCTTCCACATAGGCAGCGTTACCACCTGAAAGATAGCCGCTGTTCCACATGCGCTGCATCACGCTTTCTTGCATGCTTGGTCACCCTCGATTTGGGGACACCACCGGCGAAAACACCGAGTTTGCTTGCAAAAGGCCAAGTGCAGCGACCAAAACAAGCCACTTAGGATCACGCTGATAGTTCGGGTACCAACCCGAATGCCCCTGCTTGTCTCATTTCTTCAAAATAAGAGCCGCGGCTTTGTAAGTCGCTGCTCAAGTTAAAACTACGGCGCCGGTTGAAGCCTGCGCCGTAGCATTTACGGGCACAACGGTCCTGCTTTTACGAAAAACGTCGCTTACACGCCGCTCTGCAGCAGCATGTTACGGATGTGACCAATGGCCTTAGTCGGGTTCAGGCCTTTGGGACATACGTTGACGCAGTTCATGATCCCGCGGCAGCGGAATACGCTGAACGGGTCATCCAGCGAAGCCAGACGCTCGGACGTCTTGGTGTCACGGCTGTCTGCCAGGAAGCGGTACGCTTGCAGCAGGGCAGCTGGACCCAGGAACTTGTCCGGGTTCCACCAGAAGGACGGGCACGACGTCGAGCAGCAAGCGCACAGGATGCACTCGTACAGACCGTCGAGCTTCTCGCGCTCTTCCGGGGACTGCAGACGCTCGATGGCCGGAGCCGGCGTGTCGTTCTGCAGGAACGGCTTAACTTTCTCGTATTGCTTGTAGAAGATGCTCATATCCACGACCAGGTCACGGATAACCGGCAAACCTGGCAGCGGACGAACGATCAGCTTGTTGCCTTTAACCACGGCAGACAGCGGCGTGATGCACGCCAGGCCGTTTTTGCCGTTGATGTTCATGCCGTCGGAACCGCACACACCTTCACGGCAAGAGCGACGATACGAGAAACCTTCGTCCTGCTCTTTGATCAGCGCCAGTACATCCAGCACCATCAGGTCTTTACCACCGGTATCAACCTGGAACTCCTGCATGAACGGCGCAGCGTCCTGATCAGGGTTGTAGCGATAAACACTGACTTTCAACATGGCAGCCACCCTTAGTAAGTCCGAATCTTCGGTTCAAACGTCGGTACCGTCTTCGGCGAGAAGTTCACGGCACGCTTGGTTACGCGCTTGTCACCCGGGAAGTATAGGGTGTGGCACAACCAGTTTTCGTCATCGCGATCTTCAAAGTCTTCACGCGCATGAGCACCACGGGATTCTTTACGAACCTCGGCGGCGATCGCAGTCGCTTCAGCCACTTCCAGCAGGTTTTGCAGCTCAAGGGCTTCGATACGAGCGGTGTTGAACGCCTGGCTCTTATCGTTGATCTTGACGTTGGCGATGCGCACGCGCAGATCAGCCAACTGGGCAATACCCTTCTGCATGTATTCGCCGGTACGGAATACACCGAAGTAGTTCTGCATGCAGCTTTGCAGCTCGCGACGCAGGGTAGCTACGTCTTCGCCATCCGTGCGCGAGTTCAGCGCATTCAGACGGGCCAGGGCTGCTTCGATGTTGGCGTCGGTCGCGTCATCGTATTCGATGCCGTCGGTCAGCGCTTTTTCGAGGTGCAGGCCGGCAGCACGACCGAATACCACCAGATCGAGCAGCGAGTTGCCGCCCAGACGGTTGGCACCGTGTACCGATACGCACGCCACTTCGCCTACGGCGAACAGACCATGAATGATCTCGTCCACGCCTTCAGCGTTCTGGGTGATCGCCTGGCCATGAATGTTGGTCGGCACGCCGCCCATCATATAGTGGCAGGTTGGAACAACCGGAACCGGTGCAACGACCGGGTCAACGTGTGCGAAGGTCTTGGACAGCTCGCAGATGCCTGGCAGACGGCTGTGCAGCACTTCTTCGCCCAGGTGATCGAGCTTGAGCAGTACGTGGTCGCCGTTCGGGCCACAGCCGTTGCCGGCGATGATCTCTTTAACCATCGAACGGGCTACAACGTCACGGCCAGCAAGGTCTTTCGCGTTCGGCGCATAACGTTCCATGAAACGCTCGCCGTGCTTGTTGATCAGGTAACCACCTTCACCACGGCAACCTTCTGTAACCAGTACACCGGCACCGGCGATGCCGGTCGGGTGGAACTGCCACATTTCGATGTCTTGCACTGGCACGCCGGCACGCAGTGCCATGCCAACGCCGTCACCGGTGTTGATCAGGGCATTGGTGGTCGAAGCGTAGATGCGGCCTGCACCGCCCGTCGCCAGAACAGTAGCCTTGGCGCGGATATAGGTGGTTTCACCGGTTTCGATGCAAATGGCGATCACGCCGACGAATGCGCCGTCGGCGTTCTTCACCAGGTCAACCGCGTAGTATTCGTTCAGGAACGTAGTGCCGGCTTTCAGGTTGCCCTGATAAAGCGTGTGCAGCAGCGCGTGACCGGTACGGTCGGACGCGGCGCAAGTACGGGCAGCCTGCCCGCCTTTACCGTAATCCTTCGACTGGCCACCGAATGGACGCTGGTAGATACGGCCTTGCTCGGTACGGGAGAACGGCAGACCCATGTGGTCCAGCTCGAACACCGCGGCCGGGCCTTCCTGACACATATATTCGATAGCGTCCTGGTCACCGATATAGTCGGAACCCTTGACGGTATCGTACATGTGCCAGCGCCAGTCATCGTTCGGGTCGGCGGAGGCGATGGCGCAGGTGATGCCACCCTGGGCCGATACGGTGTGGGAACGGGTCGGGAACACCTTGGTGATCACGGCAGTCTTGTGACCGCCCTGTGCCAGCTGCAGCGCAGCGCGCATGCCAGCACCGCCGCCACCAATAATGATGGCGTCGAATGAAATAGTTGGAATGTTAGCCATGAATCAGATACCCCAAAGAATCTGCACACCCCAGACGAAGTAAGCGAACATCGCGACGCCGCATACTGCCTGGAAGAGGAAACGTACTGCGGTCGCAGACTTACCCAGTGCCATTGGCGTCAGGTAGTCGGTCGCGATGGTCCACATGCCAACCCAGGCATGAGCACCCAGGGCAACAAGGGCCAGCAGACTGAAGATTCGCATCGCATTGTGGGAAAACAGGCCGTGCCATTGCTCATAGCCGATGCCCGGATTTGCGACGAGGTATCCGATCAGGAAAATGAAATAAGCCGCGAGAACAACCGCAGACACACGTTGTGCCATCCAGTCATAGAGGCCCGAACGCGATAGGTTCGTAACGCTGGTTACCATATCCAAACTCCTGCCAGAACGATCAGCACCACGGAAATGGCGATGATGATTTTCGAGCCCAGGCGGCCGCCTTCCAGCGTCTCACCGATGCCCATGTCCATGATCAAGTGGCGCACACCGGCTACCAGGTGATACAGCAGAGCGGACAAGAGGCCCCATGCTACGAACTTGGCCAGCGGGCTGGTCAAGCATGCCTTCACCTCGGCGTAATCTTCCTCGGAACCCAGGGATTTGCTCAATGCATAAAGCATGATGCCCAAGCCCAGGAACAGGATGATGCCGGAAACACGGTGCAGGAACGACGTAACGCCGGTGATGGGGAGTTTGATGGTCCTTAGGTCTAGGTTTACAGGTCGTTGGCTATTCACGGCTTTTTTTCACACTTAAGAGCCCCTAACAATCAGGGCAAAGTTGTCGGGGAGTGCACTGGTCAGGTAAGCACCACCCAGGGAGTGCGACCCCCAATGAAAGCAAGCCCAAAAGCCCTTGGCGGTCGGTGGCCGAGTATAGACAGTTAGGTTACTAATGACAACGCGCTCACCTCACCCTAATAGCGGATTGCGCTGGCGGGGTAAAAGGCGTAAACGGCAGTCAATTTCGAGGAAAAAGTACGGTTAAAGCCTTCTGGGGCAAGACTTTAGGCAAATTGACATCTGAATTTATCTCACTATAGTGGTGCGGGCCCTGCGTGGGGGGTCTGTCTGATGATTTGAAGCATAAATAGGAGGCCACATGGCTGACAAAAAAGCGCAGTTGATCATCGAGGGCGCAGCCCCCGTCGAGCTGCCCATTTTAACCGGCACCGTTGGTCCCGATGTTATCGACGTACGGGGCCTGACGGCCACGGGCCGTTTCACTTTCGACCCAGGCTTCATGTCGACCGCTTCTTGCGAGTCGAAGATCACCTATATCGACGGCGATAATGGCATTCTGCTTCACCGCGGCTACCCGATTGAACAACTGGCTGAGAAGTCGGACTACCTGGAAACCTGCTACCTGCTGCTAAACGGCGAATTGCCAACAGCCGAGCAAAAAGCCCAGTTCGTCAGCACCGTGAAGAACCACACCATGGTTCACGAGCAGTTGAAGACCTTCTTCAACGGCTTCCGTCGCGACGCCCACCCGATGGCCGTCATGTGCGGCGTGGTCGGCGCCCTGTCGGCCTTCTATCATGACTCCCTCGACATCAATAACCCGCAGCATCGCGAAATCTCCGCGATCCGCCTGGTTGCCAAGATGCCGACCCTGGCCGCAATGGTTTACAAGTACTCCATGGGCCAACCCATGATGTACCCGCGCAACGACCTGACGTACGCGGAAAACTTCCTGCACATGATGTTCAACACGCCGTGCGAGATCAAACCGATCAGCCCCGTGCTGGCCGCCGCGATGGACAAGATTTTTATCCTTCACGCCGACCACGAACAGAACGCCTCGACTTCTACCGTACGTCTGGCAGGTTCTTCGGGTGCCAACCCGTTCGCCTGTATCGCCGCCGGTATCGCTGCACTGTGGGGCCCTGCCCACGGCGGTGCGAACGAAGCCGTGTTGGCCATGCTCGATGAAATCGGCGACGTCTCGAACATCGACACATTCATCGCCAAGGCCAAGGACAAGAACGACCCGTTCAAGCTGATGGGCTTCGGTCACCGGGTCTACAAGAACCGCGACCCGCGCGCCACCGTCATGAAACAGACCTGCGACGAAGTGTTGAAGGAACTGGGCATCAAGAACGATCCGCAACTCGAACTGGCCATGCGCCTGGAAGAGATCGCCCTGACCGACCCCTACTTCATCGAACGCTCGCTGTACCCGAACGTCGACTTCTACTCGGGGATCATCCTCAAGGCGATCGGCATTCCAACCAGCATGTTCACCGTGATCTTCGCCCTGGCGCGGACCGTGGGCTGGATCTCCCACTGGAAAGAAATGCTCTCCAGCCCGTACAAGATTGGCCGCCCGCGCCAGCTGTACACCGGCTACGAGTCGCGTGACATCACCAAGCTGGAAGATCGGCACTAAATTCCAGCCAAATAAAACGGCCTCTTAATGTGGCCGTTTTTTTGGCTGGAATTTAGTGAGCTGCAAGCTTCAAGCGATTAGTTACAAGCAAAAAAATACCCCTGCATCTCTACAGGGGTATTTCTCTACACAGCACTGCTTTTAACTTGCAGCTTGTAGCTTAAAGCTGCTTCAGTGCTGTACTGCCCCACTCGCCCCCAGGCCAGTTTGCGAACGCACAAACTGCGGGAAGTACAGCGCACGCTCTTTCTCTGCCGCCGCCGACTTGTCGGTGATGGAGAAGAACCAGATCCCGACGAACGCAATGATCATCGAGAACAGCGCCGGATACTCGTACGGGAAGATGGCTTTTTCATGGTGCAGGATCGAGACCCAGATGGTCGGGCCCAGCACCATCAGACCAACGGCACTGATCAAGCCCAGCCAGCCGCCAATCATCGCGCCACGGGTGGTGAGGTTTTTCCAGTACATGGAAAGCAGCAACACCGGGAAGTTACAGCTGGCCGCAATCGAGAACGCCAGGCCGACCATGAACGCAATGTTCTGGCTTTCGAACAGGATACCCAGGCCGATAGCCAAAACGCCCAAGGCGATGGTGGTGATCTTCGATACGCGAATCTCATCCTTGTCGTTGGTCTTGCCTTTCTTGATCACGCTGGCGTACAGATCATGGGACACCGCCGAAGCACCGGCCAGGGTCAAACCGGCAACCACCGCTAGGATAGTGGCGAACGCCACGGCCGAGATGAAGCCCAGGAAGATACTGCCACCCACCGCATTGGCCAGGTGCACCGCCGCCATGTTGTTACCACCCAACAAGACGCCTGCCGCGTCTTTGAACGCCGGGTTGGTGCTGACCAGCAGGATCGCGCCAAAGCCGATGATAAAGGTCAGGATGTAGAAGTAGCCAATGAAGCCGGTGGCATACAGCACGCTCTTACGCGCTTCCTTTGCGTCGCTTACGGTGAAGAAGCGCATCAGGATGTGCGGCAGGCCAGCGGTACCGAACATCAGTGCCAGGCCCAGGGAGAATGCCGAAATCGGGTCTTTGACCAGGCCGCCGGGGCTCATGATCGCTTCACCTTTAGGGTGAACCTTGATCGCCTCGGAGAACAGGGCGTTGAAGTCGAAGTTGACGTGCTTCATCACCATCAGCGCCATGAACGAGGCACCGGACAGCAACAGCACTGCCTTGATGATCTGCACCCAAGTGGTCGCCAGCATGCCGCCGAACAGCACGTACATGCACATCAAGATACCCACCAGGATGACCGCTACGTGGTAGTCCAGGCCAAACAGCAGTTGGATCAACTTACCCGCGCCAACCATCTGCGCGATCAGGTAGAACGCCACCACTACCAGGGAGCCACACGCCGACAGGCTGCGGATCTGGGCTTGCCCGAGGCGGTAGGACGCCACGTCGGCAAAGGTGTACTTGCCAAGGTTACGCAGACGCTCGGCGATCAGGAACAGAATGATCGGCCAGCCCACCAGGAAGCCGATCGAGTAGATGAGGCCGTCATAACCGGAGGAATAGACCAGCGCGGAAATCCCCAGGAAGGACGCCGCCGACATATAGTCACCGGCAATCGCCAGGCCGTTTTGGAAACCGGTAATCTTACCGCCAGCCGCGTAGTAGTCGGCTGCCGAATTGTTACGTTTGGACGCCCAGTAGGTGATGCACAAGGTGGCACCGACAAACGCGACAAACATCACGATGGCGGAGATGTTCAGCGGTTGCTTTTGCACTTCACCGGTCAATGCCTCCGCCGCCCAAACGGCCGGAGCAAAGAGCGAAGCGCCGAATACTGCCAGTAGACGCCGGATCATTGCGCAGCCTCCTTGAGAATCGCATTGTTCAGGTCGTCAAACTCGCCGTTGGCCCGCCGCACATAGATGCCGGTCAGGACAAAAGCCGACACAATCAGCCCGACACCCAAGGGAATACCCCAGGTAATCGACGAGCCGGGGCTGAGTTTTGCACCCAGCACGTGTGGCCCGTAGGCGATCAACAGGATGAAACCGGAGTAAAGCCCTAGCATGATCGCCGAGAGAATCCAGGCGAACCGTTCCCTTTTTCTCACCAGCTCCTTGAAACGCGGGCTGTTTTGAATCGAGAGGTAAATGCTGTCGTTCATTGTTTTTATCCTCGCAGCACAGCTTTTTTATTATTGGAACGTATCCACTGTATGCGGCTGCACAAAGGGTTCCAGACGACCTTAGTATTAGAACGACATGAGTGTTATCGCCAGTTTTGCACTGACTGAATTGACAGTCTTTGGCCCAGAAACGACAAAGCCCGCCTGACGACAACGCCAGACGGGCCTGCAAGGTGCTATCTAGACACTTCGGGTTTTATTTACCAACCCACTCGGCGACACGCTCAGGGTGCTTGGCGACCCAATCCTTGGCCGCCACATCAGGCTTGGCACCGTCTTGTATTGCCAGCATGACTTCGCCGATTTCGTCCTTGGAAGCCCACTGGAATTTCTTCAGGAAGGCTGCGACTTGCGGCGCTTTCTTCTCCAGGCCCTTGCTGCCGATGCTGTTGACGGTTTCAGCAGCACCATAAATCCCTTTTGGATCGTCCAGGAAACGCAGTTTCCACTTGGCGAACATCCAGTGTGGCACCCAACCGGTAACCACAATGGATTCCTGCTTGTCTTCGGCACGGGCCAGCTCGGCGATCATCGCCGCGCCCGAACTGGCTTGTAGCTTATAGTCGAGGCCATATTGCTTGATGGCTTCGTCGGTCTTGAGCATCACACCTGAACCTGCGTCAATGCCGACGATTTTGTTGTTGAAGGTGGTGTCAGTCTTGAGGTCTTCGATGGACTTGGCCTTGACGTACTCCGGCACGATCAAGCCGATCTTAGCGTCCTTGAAGTTGGGGCCGTAGTCGACCACCTTGCCCTTGTTCTTGGCCCAATACTCACCGTGGGTGACCGGTAGCCAGGCAGAAAGCATGGCGTCGAGCTTACCGGTGGCAACAGCCTGCCACATGATCCCGGTGGCGACCGCTTGCAGTTTCACGTCATAGCCGAGCTTTTGCTTGATCACCTCTGCCGCCACGTGGGTGGTGGCAACGCTGTCAGACCAGCCATCTACGTAGCCGATGC
Organism: Pseudomonas sp. EL_65y_Pfl1_R83; assembly: GCF_963970695.1. Lineage (NCBI taxonomy): Bacteria > Pseudomonadati > Pseudomonadota > Gammaproteobacteria > Pseudomonadales > Pseudomonadaceae > Pseudomonas > Pseudomonas sp. EL_65y_Pfl1_R83. The sequence goes on from NZ_CAXAQI010000010.1 coordinate 110,033, forward strand.
TCAGGGTTTTGCTGTCGGCGCTGGCCAGTGTGCAGCTCATCGCAACTGCCAAAGTGGCAGCTGCGCCCAAGAGTCGTCGCATCTTCATTGTGCTTCCCCGAAAGTGCTGCGCCCAGCGGATGCCGAGCGACGTCAACCTGTTGTTCTGTGGTGACCGCACCCCCTTCATGCGCATCGATCCGGCTGCTGCGCCGTCAGTGGAGTGCTGACCCCTCGATCATCGACCTGACTGGACTTGGAACCTGCTCTGTCAGCGACCTTGTACAAGCAGGAAACGACATCACATCGCCAGCAGGACAGTTTGTAGAGCTTGACGCCAAAATCCCGCCCGAACTTTGCATGTCAAAATTGTGCTGCCCCACTGGCACGCGCCAAATCCGGGTAAGATGCGCGCCTTTGCTCTTCCAGATAAGCTGACCATGCCCGCGAATGCCCGCTTCCCTGCCCTGCCCTATTTCTTCGCCTTGCTCCTCGGCCTGTTGGCCCTGATCGGTTACTGGTATGGCCTCGGCCGGCCCGTGGTGTTACCCGATGTCGCCAGTGCCACGCACAAGATACAGTGCGCGTCGTACACGCCGTTCGACAAAGACCAATCGCCGTTTGACCAGCCGTTCAAACTGCGCCCGGAACGCATGGACGCCGACCTGGCCCTGCTGGCCACCCGCTTTGAATGCATTCGCACCTACTCCATGACCGGCCTGGAAGCCTTGCCGGACATGGCGCGCAAGCATGGGCTGAAGGTGATGGCCGGCGCCTGGGTCAGCAGCGATCCGGTGGCGACCGAAAAGGAAATCGACCAGTTGATCGCCTCGGCCAACGCCAGCCCGGATGTCGTGACGTCGGTGATCGTCGGCAACGAAGCCCTGCTGCGCAAGGAAGTCACCGCCACGCAACTGGTAAAGCTGATCCATAAAGTCAAAAGCCAGGTCAAGCAGCCGGTGACTTATGCGGATGTGTGGGAGTTCTGGCTGCAACACCCGGAAATAGCTCCGGCGGTGGATTTCCTGACGATTCACCTGTTGCCGTACTGGGAAGATGACCCCTCCGGCATCGACCAGGCCCTCAAGCACGTGGGCGATGTGCGCCAGACCTTTGGCAACAAGTTTGCGCCCAAGGACATCCTGATCGGTGAAACCGGCTGGCCCAGTGAAGGCCGCCAGCGCGAAACCGCGGTGCCAAGCCGGGTCAACGAAGCCAAGTTCATGCGCGGCTTTGTGGCCATGGCTGAGGCCAATGGCTGGCGTTACAACCTGATCGAAGCGTTTGACCAGCCCTGGAAGCGCGCCAGCGAAGGCGCCGTGGGGGGTTACTGGGGCCTGTTCGATGCTGATCGCCAGGACAAGGGTATCCTCGCCGGGCCGGTGACCAATGTGCCGTACTGGTCACTGTGGCTGGGAGTGGGTGGGATTATCCTGCTGGGCACCTTGGCGCTGGGTGGGCGTGTACGCAGCACGCGCGCCGCCATTGCCCTGCCGCTGCTGGGTGCAGTCGCCGCCTGCTCCATCGGCACCTGGGCTGAGCTGAGCCGGGTGACCGCACGCTTCAGTGATGAATGGGTGTGGGCAGGTTTGCTGATGGTGTTGAACCTGTCGGTGCTGGCGCACGCCGCGCTGGCTTTGAGCGCGCGCGAAGGCTGGCGTGAGCGGGCGTTCAACTGGCTGGAGCAGCGTGCAGGCTGGCTGGTGGCGATTGCCGGGTTTGCCGGCGCAGTGATGATGTTGGCGTTGGTGTTTGACCCGCGTTATCGCAGCTTCCCGAGTGCGGCGCTGGTGCTGCCTGCTCTGGTGTACCTGGTACGTCCGGTGACGGGGCCGCGTCGGGAGATCGCGCTGCTGGCTTTTATCATCGGTGCCGGCATTGCGCCGCAGTTGTACCGTGAAGGGTTGTTGAACCAGCAGGCTTGGGGTTGGGCGGTGGCCAGCCTGCTCATGGTTGTGGCTTTGTGGCGTTGCTTGCGGGTGCGTAAGGCTTAACAGCGCTTTCGCGAGCAAGTCGAAGCGTAGAACCGCCGCTCGCATATTTGACCGAGTACATCCCTTGGAATGCGGTCGAATGTGTGTGGGGCTTGCTCGCGAAGAGGCTCTATCAAGCAGCCCGAGGCTTCCTGACCAAACGCAACCCCGCAATCACCACCGCAAACACCGCAAACGCCGTGTTGTACAACGCCAGCGCCGGCAAACCGAACACCATCCCCAGCACTGCAAACCCCCATCCCGCACGACCCGGCACGAAAAACGCCAGTACCGACGTAACCAACGCCGCCCAGCCGAGTACCTTGAAGTGAATCATCAACCCCAGGTTCGAACGCAGCTGACACTCCCAGCGGCTGGCTTCATCGGCGCAGATGCCAACCCACCGGCCATCTTCCATAAAGCCGTAACGCGCGCCATAACTGGCGGCCAGCCATAACGGCAAGGCAATAAGCAGCAAAATCAGCGGCAAACGATGGGACATGAGGTACTCCGATAGGCAAAAACGGCGCTCAGCTTAATGCTCCGACGGCCGTTAGCAAGGTATACGCGCAGATAACTGTTCACCAATGGGCGGCAAAGTGTATCTTCTCGCTACTATTACCCCGATTCCGACGTTATTTTCCGACTTTTCGTGCCGAGAGCTGGCACTTCGGTGGCAACGCGGTGGTCATAGCCTGCGAACTTTATTAAGCACGTTTCCTCCTAGGGATTAAGTCATGCTCCGTTCCTTGCGCTGTGCTGCCTTGCTGGGCAGCCTTTTTTTGAGTGCGTCAGCACTGGCCGTCGACATCGATCAGGCCACCTATGGCTACCCTTTGACGAATCCGTTCGAGGCGACCATCGCCACTACCCCGCCTGACCTTCGGCCGAAATTGCCGAGCGATGACGAGATCAACCAGTCCGACTACACCCTGAACATGCGCCCCGAGCGCGAGTTCAGCCTGCCGGACAACTTCTGGGCGGTGAAGAAACTCACCTACCGCATCGCCAAGCAGGATCGCGCCGCGCCGTTGATCTTTCTGATCGCGGGCACCGGTGCGCGTTTTGACAGCAGCATCAACGAATACCTGAAAAAACTGTATTACCAAGCCGGCTACCACGTGGTGCAACTGTCGTCGCCGACCAGCTTCGACTTCATCAGCGCCGCCTCGCGCTTCGCCACGCCGGGGATCACCCAGGAAGACGCCGAAGATATGTACCGGGTGATGCAGGCCGTACGGGCACAAAACGCTTCGCTGCCGGTCACCGACTTCTACCTCACCGGCTACAGCCTCGGCGCACTGGATGCGGCATTTGTCAGCAAACTCGACGAGACCCGCCGCAGCTTCAACTTCAAGAAAGTCTTGCTGTTGAACCCGCCAGTCAACCTCTACACGTCGATCACCAACCTCGACAAGCTGGTACAGACCGAGGTCAAGGGCATCAACAACTCCACCACTTTCTATGAGTTGGTGCTGAACAAGCTGACCCGCTACTTCCAGCAAAAGGGCTACCTCGATCTGAATGACGCCCTGCTCTACGACTTCCAGAACTCCAAGCAGCACCTGACCAACGAACAGATGGCCATGCTGATCGGCACCTCGTTCCGCTTCTCGGCGGCCGACATTGCCTTTACCTCGGACCTGATCAACCGCCGCGGCCTGATCATCCCGCCGAAATACCCGATCACCGAAGGCACCAGCCTTACGCCGTTCCTCAAGCGTGCGCTGCAATGCGACTTCGATTGCTACCTCACAGAACAAGTCATCCCGATGTGGCGCGCGCGCTCGGACGGCGGCAGCCTGTTGCAACTGGTCGACCAGGTCAGCCTGTACGCCCTCAAGGACTACCTGCACACCAACCCGAAGATTGCCGTCATGCACAATGCCGACGACGTGATCCTCGGCCCTGGCGACCTCGGTTTCCTGCGCGAAACCTTCGGCGATCGCTTGACCGTCTACCCGCTGGGCGGCCATTGCGGCAACCTCAATTACCGCGTCAACGCCGACGCCATGCTGGAGTTCTTCCGTGGCTAAATATCTTCTGCTGCTTGCCGCCTTGATGTGCGCAGGCGTGGCCAATGCCGACAACAGCAAGGCTCACGAACCCACCGTGGTTGACTCAGACGGCTTCAAGGAGCCGCTGACCAAGCTCAAGTTCAACCCCGGCCTGGACCAGCGTGAATTCGAGCGATCAACGCTCACCGCGCTCAACGTCTACGACCCGCTGGAAGCGTGGAACCGTCGCGTGTACCACTTCAACTATCGCTTCGACCAATGGGTATTCCTGCCGGTGGTCGACGGTTACCGCTACGTCACCCCAAGTTTCCTGCGCACCGGCGTGAGCAACTTCTTCAACAACCTGGGCGACGTGCCGAACCTGTTAAACAGCCTGCTGCAGCTCAAGGGCCACCGCTCCCTGGAGACCACTGGGCGCCTGCTGGTCAACACCACCCTCGGCATCGCCGGCCTGTGGGACCCTGCTACCGCCATGGGCCTGCCGCGCCAGAGCGAAGACTTCGGCCAGACCCTGGGCTTCTACGGCGTGCCTGGCGGCGCGTACCTGGTACTGCCGGTCTTCGGCCCGTCAAACCTGCGCGACACCGGTGGTTTGCTGGTCGACTACACCGCCGAAACCCAGATCAACTTCCTCAATGTGGCTGAAGTCAGCTCCAACCATCCGGAACTCTGGGCACTGCGTGCGGTGGACAGGCGTTATCAGACCAGCTTCCGGTACGGTCAGATGAACTCCCCGTTTGAGTATGAGAAGGTGCGGTACATCTATACGGAATCGCGCAAGCTGCAGATTGCTGAGTAATTAGCGCCATAAAAAAAGGCCATTCGATTGAATGGCCTTTTTTATTGCTATTGGATCAAGCCTTCGCGGTTTTCCAGAGCTTACCCACTACGCTGACCACCGCCAGCACCACCGCCCCCGCAACAATCCCCGCCACGCCATTCAGCAGCGTCGGCACCAACCAGGCCACGCTACCTGCCCCCTGGCTGACCGTCTCGATCCCGTGATGCACCACGGGTACACCATGGGTGAGAATCCCACCACCGACCAGGAACATTGCTGCCGTGCCGATAACCGACAGGCTCTTCATCATGTAAGGCGCTGCGCGCAGGATGACACCACCGATACTGCGCGCCACCTGGCCAGGTTTCTGGGTGAGCCACAGGCCCAGGTCATCCAGCTTGACGATGCCGGCCACCAGCCCGTAGACGCCCACCGTCATGACGATGGCAATGCCCGACATCACAACCACCTGCTGCATCAGTGGGGCGTCTGCCACGGTGCCAAGGGTGATGGCGATGATTTCGGCGGAGAGGATGAAGTCGGTGCGGATTGCGCCCTTGATCTTGTCCTTTTCAAAGGCCACCAGGTCGGTCGCCGGGTCGCCAACAGCTTCGACCAACTGGGCGTGTTCAGCTTGATCTTCATCCTTACTGTGCAGGAACTTGTGCGCGAGCTTCTCAAAGCCTTCGAAACACAGGTAGGCACCGCCAAGCATCAACAAAGGCGTCACCGCCCAAGGCGCAAATGCGCTGATCAATAGTGCGGTGGGCACCAGGATCAATTTATTGATAAACGAGCCCTTGGCCACCGCCCACACCACGGGGATTTCCCGCTCGGCCCGCACCCCGGAGACCTGCTGGGCGTTGAGTGCCAGGTCGTCACCCAGCACGCCGGCAGTCTTCTTCGCCGCCATTTTTGTCATCAGGGCAACGTCATCGAGTACGGCGGCGATATCGTCGATCAACACCAACAAGCTGCTTCCTGCCATGAATCGGACTTCCGTAAGAGTGAGATGGCGCGAGCATAACGCGGCGCAAAGCGTTGCAGGCACATTGTTGAGGCTCGCGGATGGCCGGTGCTACCATGCGCAACCGCCTGTACTGGCAAGGAAACCTCTGGTTTATGAGCACCATTCGCGAGCGCAACAAAGAAAAGATCCTGCGAGCGGCCAGCGAGGAGTTTGCCGACAAAGGCTTCGCCGCGACCAAAACCAGCGACATCGCCGCCAAGGCCGGGCTGCCCAAGCCCAACGTGTATTACTACTTCAAGTCCAAGGACAACCTCTACCGCGAGGTGCTCGAAAGCATTATCGAGCCGATCCTGGCGGCTTCCACGCCGTTCAATCCGGAAGGCGAGCCTTCGGTGGTGCTGAGCAACTACATCCGTTCGAAGATCCGCATTTCCCGCGACCTGCCATTTGCCTCGAAGGTCTTCGCCAGCGAAATCATGCACGGCGCGCCGCACTTGAGCGCTGATCAGGTCGAACAGCTCAACGCCCAGGCCAAGCACAATATCGCGTGCCTCCAGAGCTGGGTGGATCGTGGCCTGATCGCGGCGATCGACCCCCATCACTTGATGTTCAGCATCTGGGCGGCGACGCAGACGTATGCGGATTTTGACTGGCAGATCTCGGCGGTGACCGGGAAGGCCAAGTTGGATGAGGCCGATTATGAGGCGGCGGCGTTGACGATTATTCGGTTGGTGTTGAAGGGGTGTGAGTTGGACTGAGAGACCGGGGGGGCCCCGATCGCAGGCAAGCCAGCTCCCACACTACTCTGCGGCGTACACATAATGTATGAACACCGCAAAACCACTGTGGGAGCGGCGGTGCGACGATTCGACTTGCCCGCGATAGCGGCCTCCCAGACACATCCTGCCAAAAGCCTGCCATTCAGCATCAGCCACCTGGATCTAGCCTCTCAGAACCCCCACTGAAGAGAGGCCATGGAATGCCTGATCTCCCCGCTTCAAAGCGTCTGCGCATTGGTCGTTATGACGAACCCAACCGTATCTACCTACTAACCAGTAACACCCTCGATCGCGAACCCATTTTCCGGGACTTCAAGCTTGGTCGGTTGGTGGTTCAACAATTCAGAATTGCTCAAAACCAAGGTCTGGCGACATCCCTGGCCTGGGTCGTCATGCCTGATCATTTCCACTGGCTTATCTCGCTGGAAAAGGGCTCCCTTGCCGACGTGATGCGCCAAGTAAAGTCCAAAAGCACGCGTGTCGTAAATGCGGTTGCTGGCCGCCAAGGTCGCCTCTGGCAACCCGGTTTTCACGACCATGCCCTGCGCCGTGAAGAAAGCCTTGAAGGCATAGCCCACTACATCGTGGCCAACCCTCTGCGAGCGGGTCTAGTGAAGAAGTTCGGGGACTACCCGCTGTGGGATGCCATTTGGCTTTGACTTGATACCGAGTCGCCCGCATCGCGGGAAAGCCCGCCCACAGGGTTCGATGGTGTTCAAACAATCTGTGCCAAACACCCTTCAGTGTGGGAGCGGGCTTGCCCGCGATGAGGCCGACAGATTACCCAATATTTAAGCAGACACCCCCGCATCCGCCATCAAACCCACCCCCTCAATCGCCGTAATCGCACACTGCTCATCAATATCCGATGTATCCCCGCTGATCCCGATCGCCCCCAGCACTATGCCTTCCTGACTTCGAATCAACACACCCCCCGGCGCCGGCACCACGCTGCCTTGCCCCAGGCTGTTCAATGCCGCGATAAACGCTGGCCGTTGTTGCGCATCCAGCGCCAGCAGCCGTGAGCCCTTGCCCAGGGCAATCGCGCCCCAGGCTTTGCCGATGGCGATCTGCGGGCGCAGCAGGCTGGCGCCGTCTTCGCGTTGCAAAGTGACCAGATGGCCGCCGCTGTCGAGTACTGCGATCGTCAGGGGCGCCGCCACAATCGTGCGCCCTGCGCTGAGGGCCTGGCTGGCCAGTTGGGTGGCGAGTTTCAAGGTTAAAGCGCTCATGGTGCCGTCCTTCTTTTGTTATTGGGAAAGCGGTGGAGGTCTGAGAGATCAGATGCTCGACCAAACAAATAGAACACAATGACATGGATTTCTGTATACAATATTTTCAAAAAAATTCGCCATTCGTCGATAAAACTTGCTTTTAAGGCTATCCGACGCACAGACAGGCCAGAAAATAAAATGCATTGACCTGCGCAGTCGGCCGTGAATACACTTCAAGAAGAAACCACTTGTATACAATTACAAAAAGCAAGAGGCACCAAAACCATGAGCAAAATGAGAGCAATCGAAGCCGCCGTTCTGGTGATGCGCCGTGAAGGCGTGGACACCGCCTTCGGCATCCCAGGCGCCGCGATCAATCCGCTGTACTCGGCCTTGCAGAAGGTGGGTGGCATCGATCACGTCCTTGCTCGCCACGTTGAAGGCGCCTCGCACATGGCGGAGGGGTACACCCGCACCAAGGCCGGCAATATCGGCGTGTGCATCGGCACCTCGGGCCCGGCGGGCACGGACATGGTCACCGGCCTCTACAGCGCCTGGGCTGACTCGATCCCGATCCTGTGCATCACCGGCCAAGCACCCCGCGCCCGTATGCACAAGGAAGATTTCCAGGCCGTCGACATCACCAGCATCGTCAAGCCAGTGACCAAATGGGCGACCATGGTGATGGAGCCCGGCCAAGTGCCCTACGCGTTCCAGAAAGCCTTCTACGAAATGCGCTCCGGCCGCCCAGGCCCGGTGCTGATCGACCTGCCGTTCGACGTGCAGATGGCCGAGATCGAATTCGATATCGATGCCTACCAACCGTTGCCACTGGCCAAGCCACGGGCAACCCGCATCCAGGTCGAAAAAGCCCTGGCCTTGCTGGACCAGGCCGAACGCCCACTGCTGGTCAGCGGTGGCGGCGTGATCAATGCCGACGCCAGCGAGCTGCTTGTTGAATTTGCTGAGTTGACGGGTATCCCTGTGATCCCGACGCTGATGGGCTGGGGCACCCTCCCGGACGATCACCCGCAGATGGTCGGCATGGTCGGCCTGCAAACCTCCCACCGCTATGGCAACGCGACGCTGCTCAAATCGGACGTGGTGCTGGGCATCGGTAACCGTTGGGCCAACCGCCACACCGGTTCGGTGGAGGTCTACACCGAAGGCCGCACATTCATTCACGTCGACATTGAGCCGACGCAGATTGGCCGCGTGTTCACCCCAGACCTGGGCATCGTTTCCGACGCCGGCTCGGCACTGACGATGTTCATTGAAGTGGCCCGCGAGTGGAAAGCCGCCGGCAAGCTCAAGGATCGCAGCGCCTGGTTGAATGACTGCCAGCAGCGCAAAGCCACCCTGCACCGAAAGACCCACTTCGACAACGTGCCGGTCAAGCCGCAACGGGTGTACGAAGAGATGAACCAGGTGTTCGGCAAAGACACGTGCTACGTGAGCACCATCGGCCTGTCGCAGATTGCCGGCGCGCAATTCCTGCATGTGTACAAGCCACGCCACTGGATCAACTGCGGCCAGGCCGGCCCGTTGGGCTGGACCATTCCGGCGGCGCTCGGCGTGGTCAAGGCTGACCCGACGCGCAAAGTGGTGGCGCTGTCCGGCGACTACGACTTCCAGTTCATGATCGAAGAACTAGCCGTGGGCGCGCAGTTCAAGCTGCCGTACATCCACGTGGTAGTGAACAACTCCTACCTGGGCCTGATCCGCCAGGCCCAGCGCGGGTTTGAAATGGACTACTGCGTGCAGTTGTCCTTCGACAACCTCAACGCGCCACAGCTCAACGGTTATGGCGTGGACCACGTGGCCGTCGCCGAAGGCCTGGGTTGCAAGGCACTGCGTGTGTTCGAGCCAAGCCAGATCGCGCCTGCTTTGCGCCGCGCCGAGCAAATGATCGAAGAATTCAAGGTCCCGGTCATCGTTGAGATTATTCTGGAGCGCGTGACCAATATTTCCATGGGCACCGAGATCAACGCCGTTAACGAATTCGAAGATCTGGCACTGGTCGGCAACGATGCGCCGACTGCCATTTCCCTGCTCGATTAAGGAGAACCTTATGCCGCGTTTCGCCGCCAACCTGTCCATGCTGTTTACCGAACAGGACTTCCTTGCTCGCTTTAAAGCGGCCGCCGATGCTGGCTTCGAAGGTGTCGAGTACCTGTTCCCCTACGAATTCAGCTCCGCTGAAATCAAGGCGCAACTCGACGCCCATAACCTGGCCCAAGTGCTGTTCAACCTGCCGGCCGGCGACTGGGCCAAGGGCGAACGCGGCCTGGCGTGCCACCCGGACCGGGTCGAGGAGTTCCGTGCGGGCGTCAAGCTGGCCATCGCCTATGCCGAGGTGCTGGGCAATACCCAGATCAACTGCCTGGCGGGCATTCGGCCACAAGGCGTGGATGATGAAACCCTGGAAAAAACCTTTGTCGCCAACCTCAAGTACGCCGCCGACAAGCTGCAAGCGGTGGGCATCAAGCTGGTGATGGAAGCGATCAACACCCGCGACATACCGGGTTTCTACCTGAACAACACGGCGCAGGCCCTGTCGATTCGCGAGCAAGTGGGCAGCGCCAACCTGTTCCTGCAATACGACATCTACCACATGCAAATCATGGAAGGCGACCTGGCCCGCACCATGGCCGCGTACCTGGGTGAGATCAACCACATCCAGCTGGCGGACAACCCTGGGCGCAATGAGCCGGGGACTGGGGAGATCAACTACCGCTTTCTGTTCGAACATTTGGATCGGATTGGGTACCAGGGGTGGGTTGGCTGTGAGTACAAGCCGTTGACCACCACCGAGGCGGGCTTGGGCTGGCTGAAGACCCACAACGCGATCTAACAGACACAAAACTAAACAATGTGGGAGCTGGCTTGCCTGCGATAGCGGCGTATCAGGCAATCAGTCTGTAACTGAACGATCGCCATCGCAGGCAAGCCAGCTTCCACAGTAGATCTTCGGTGCTTGGCAGACCGAGCTGGGCCTGCCTATCGAATAACAAGAGGATTTTCTCATGGCTAAAATCGGATTTATCGGCACCGGCATCATGGGCCAACCCATGGCCGCCAACCTGCAAAAAGCAGGTCATCAACTGTTCCTGTCCGAGCACCACGGCAAGGCTGCGCAAGCACTCGTCGACGCCGGCGCCGTGGCCCTGGCCAACCCGCAGCAAGTGGCGCAGGAAGCCGAGTTCATCATCGTGATGGTGCCCGATACCCCGCAGGTCGACGACGTACTGTTCCGCGCCGACGGCGTGGCCGCAGGCCTGTCGCCCAACAAGGTGGTGATCGACATGAGTTCGATCTCTCCCACGGCGACCAAGGCTTTCGCGTCCAAGATCAACGCAACTGGCGCTCAGTACCTCGACGCGCCGGTGTCCGGTGGTGAAGTCGGCGCCAAGGCCGGCACCCTGAGCATCATGATCGGTGGCGAGCCACAGACCTTCGAACGCGCCTTGCCGTTGTTCCAGGCCATGGGCAAGAACATCACCCTGGTGGGTGGCAATGGCGATGGACAGACCGCCAAGGTCGCCAACCAGATCATCGTCGCGCTGAACATCCAGGCGGTGGCCGAAGCGCTGCTGTTCGCCGCCAAGAACGGCGCCGACCCGGCCAAAGTGCGTGAAGCGCTGATGGGTGGCTTTGCGTCATCGAAGATCCTTGAAGTGCATGGCGAACGCATGATCAAGGGCACCTTTGATCCGGGCTTCCGCATCAATCTGCACCAGAAGGACCTCAACCTGGCGCTGGCCGGTGCCAAGGAGTTGGGGATCAACCTGCCGAACACGGCTGGCACGCAGCAGGTGTTCAGTACCTGCGCTGCGATTGGCGGCGGTAACTGGGACCATTCGGCGCTGATCAAGGGCCTGGAGCATATGGCGAATTTTTCGATTCGCGATAAATAACCCACATCGCTCCCACATTCGATCGCGTTCCAATGCTCGAATTTGCTGAAACTCTAATAACAAGAATCCCCCGGGAGCCCGCTTATGTCGGTCGATCCGCAACACCTGCTTCGCCAGCTGTTCGCCACAGCTATCGACGCCGCCCACCCTCGGCACGTCCTTGAACCCTACCTGCCCACCGACCGCAGCGGCCGTGTGATCGTGATCGGCGCCGGCAAGGCTGCCGCCGCCATGGCCCTCGTGGTCGAGAACTGCTGGCAGGGCGAAGTCACCGGCCTTGTGGTCACCCGCTACGGTCACGGCGCGCCGTGCAAGAACATCGAAGTGGTCGAAGCCGCCCACCCTGTGCCCGATGCGGCCGGTCTGGCGGTAGCCAAGCGCGTGCTTGAATTGATCAGCAACCTGTCCGAAGACGACCACGTGATCTTCCTGCTGTCCGGCGGCGGCTCGGCGTTGCTGGCCCTGCCCGCCGAAGGCATCACCCTGGCCGACAAGCAGGCCATCAACAAAGCCCTGCTCAAATCCGGCGCGACCATTGGCGAGATGAACTGCGTGCGCAAGCACCTCTCGGCCATCAAGGGCGGCCGACTGGCGAAAGCGGCATGGCCCGCGACGGTCTACACCTACGCGATTTCCGATGTGCCGGGTGACCAGGCCACGGTGATCGCCTCCGGCCCCACGGTCGGTGACCCCAGCACGTCGCAGCAAGCCCTGACAATCCTCAAGCGCTACAACATCGACGCCCCGGCCTCGGTGCGCAGTTGGTTGCAGAACCCAGCCTCGGAAACCGTCAAGCCCGGTGACCCGGTGCTCGCCCGCAGCCATTTCCAGTTGATCGCACGCCCGCAGCAATCACTCGAAGCGGTCGCGGTGAAAGTCCGCCAAGCCGGTTTCAGCCCGTTGATCCTTGGCGACCTCGAAGGCGAAGCGCGGGACGTGGCCAAGGTGCACGCCGGTATCGCCCGGCAGATCGTGCAGCACGGCCAGCCACTGGCAGCGCCGTGCGTGATCCTGTCCGGCGGCGAAACCACCGTCACCGTGCGCGGCAATGGCCGTGGCGGGCGCAACGCGGAATTCCTGTTGAGTCTTACCGACAACCTCAAAGGCCTGCCCGGTGTGTACGCCTTGGCGGGTGACACCGATGGCATTGACGGTTCTGAAGACAACGCCGGCGCCCTGATGACCCCGTGCAGCTATGCCCGCGCCGAAGCCCTCGGCCTGTCAGCCAGCGACGAGCTGGACAACAACAATGGCTACGGCTACTTCGCCGCCCTCGACGGTTTAATCATCACTGAGCCGACGCGCACCAACGTCAACGACTTGCGCGCCATCCTGATTCTTGAGACTGCCAACCATGACGCCTGACAAGAAGGTCAAAATCCTCGCCACCCTGGGCCCGGCCACCGACGGTATCGATGACATCCGCGAGCTGGTGGAAGCCGGGGTGAATATCTTCCGGCTCAATTTCAGCCACGGCGATCACGCCGACCACGCCCAGCGCTTCCAGTGGATTCGCCAAGTCGAACGCCAGTTGAATTACCCGCTGGGCATCCTCATGGACCTGCAAGGGCCGAAGCTGCGGGTCGGGCGTTTTGCCGAGGGCAAGGTGCAACTAGTGCGCGGCCAGGCCTTGCGCCTGGACCTGGACCCGACGCCGGGTGATCAGTGCCGGGTCAACCTGCCCCACCCGGAAATCATCGCGGCGCTGGAACCGGGCATGGACCTGCTGCTGGACGACGGCAAGCTGCGTCTGCGGGTGATCACCAAACATACCGACGCCATCGACACCACAGTGCTGAATGGCGGCGAATTGTCTGATCGTAAAGGTGTCAACGTCCCACAAGCCTTGTTGGAGCTCAGCCCACTGACCGCCAAGGATCGGTGCGATTTGAGCTTCGGCCTGGAGCTGGGCGTGGACTGGGTGGCGCTGTCATTCGTGCAACGCCCGGAAGACATCCGCGAAGCCCGCGAGTTGATCGGCGACAAGGCCTTTCTGATGGCGAAGATCGAGAAGCCGTCCGCCGTGCAACGCTTGAGGGAGATCGCCGAACTCAGCGACGCGATCATGGTGGCCAGAGGCGACCTCGGCGTGGAGGTGCCGGCAGAAAGCGTGCCGCAGATCCAGAAAGACATCATCAGCACCTGCCGCCAACTGGGTAAACCGGTGGTGGTGGCCACACAGATGCTTGAATCCATGCGCTTCTCCCCGGCGCCGACCCGTGCCGAGGTAACGGACGTCGCCAATGCCGTAGCCGAAGGGGCGGACGCCGTAATGCTGTCGGCCGAAACCGCGTCCGGCGAGTACCCGCTGGACGCCGTGCAGATGATGAGTAAGATCATCCGCCAAGTGGAAAACGGCCCGGACTACCAAACCCAACTGGATGTCAGCCGGCCCAAGGCGGATGCCACGGTGTCGGACGCCATCAGTTGCGCGATCCGCCGCATCAGCAGCATCCTGCCGGTGGCGGTGCTGGTGAACTACAGCGAGTCCGGCAGCTCCAGCTTGCGCGCGGCGCGGGAACGGCCGGTGGCGCCGATCCTCAACCTCACGCCGAACCTGTCCACGGCGCGGCGGTTGAGCGTGGCGTGGGGCGTGCATTCGGTGGTGAATGATCGGCTGCGCCAAGTGGATGAGGTGTGTTCCACGGCGCTGGAGATTGCCCAGGCGCAGGGCATGGCGCAGCGCGGAGATACCTTGGTGATTACGGCGGGGGTGCCGTTTGGGCAGCCGGGGTCGACGAACTCGTTGCGTATAGAGATGTTGATTTAGCGTCTGTAAGGGGGCAACTCGGTCTAACTGACTTAACCAAATGCGCAACCAAACCTGCCCAGACTGGGCCGAAGCCCTGCTCAACGGTTTCAGCCAGATCTTCCTGCAGCGCCAGCCGCTGTGTGGCCTGCTGTGCCTGCTGGCCATCCTGATCGGCGCGCCGGCCTTGTTCGGCGGGGCGTTGCTGGGTGGTGTGGCGGGATTACTCACGGCTCAGCGCCGCGGCTATCCCAAGGCTGAGCGCCAGGCCGGCCTTTATAGCTACAACGGCGTGTTGCTGGGCGTGTTGATCAGCCATGACTTCGCCTCGTCGGCCTTGTTGCCGCCGCTGATCCTGGCGTGCGGTGGCTTGAGTGCGATCCTGACCCGGCAATGGTTGAAGCGCGCCAGCCAGCCCGATGACTTGCCCGCATATACCGCGCCTTTTGTGGTACTGGGTTGGCTGCTATTGGGCACGGTCCAGGAGAGTACGTTTACCCTGAGCGAACCCGACACATTGAACATCCTCACGGCACCTTTTATCGGGCTCGCCCAAATCATGCTGCTGGACCAACCCATCGCAGGAGGCCTGATTGCGCTGGGCCTGTGGCTGGCCAACCGCCGCGCCGCCGTGTGGGCCTTGATTGGCGCCAGTGTCGGCGTGCTGATTGCGCTTTGGCTGGGCGAACACGCCAACGCCCTCCTCAGCCTGCACAGCTACAACCCTGCGTTGGCAGCGCTGGCGCTGAGCCAAGTGCGCCGCCAACCCTGGCTGCCGCTGCTCGGCATCGTGCTGGCGATCCTCCTCACGCCGGGCTTTGCTGCCCTGCACCTGCCCACATTGACCGCGCCCTTCATCCTTGCTTGCTGGCTGGTGCGCGCAGGCAGTCGCGTGCTGCGCAAACCCCGCATGGACAGTCCCTTCGAATCACCCTAGGCTTGCCCAATATCAGTTTCAGGCGGGATTTATGGACAGCAACAACGATTGGCGCCAACGGCTCTACGTCATAATTTTTCAAAGTGACACCAAGGCCGGGCGGCTTTTTGACGGCATTCTGCTGCTGGTCATCCTCGCCAGCCTGGTGATCGTGATGCTCGACAGCATCGACCAGATCCACCAGAACTACGCTGACGTGCTGGCCTATATCGAGTGGGGGTTTACCCTCATCTTCCTGATCGAGTACGGGCTGCGGCTGTATTGCTCGCCCAAACCGTTGCGCTATGCCTTCAGCTTTTATGGGCTGGTGGACCTGCTGGCCATCGTGCCCGGCATCCTCGCGCTGTATTACAGCGACGCGCAGTACCTGCTGATCATCCGCATCATCCGGATGCTGCGGATTTTCCGCGTGTTCAAGCTCAGCCCGTACCTCAAGCAGGCCAATTACTTGATGGCGGCGCTGCGCGGCAGCAAGCAGAAGATCGTGGTGTTCCTGGTGAGCGTGTGCACGCTGGTCACGGTATTCGGCACCTTGATGTATGTGATCGAAGGTCCGGAACACGGCTTTACCAGCATTCCCAAAGGTATCTACTGGGCCATCGTGACGCTGACCACCGTGGGCTTTGGCGATATCGTGCCGACGACGCCGCTGGGCCAGGTGATTTCGTCGCTGGTGATGATCACCGGTTATTCGATCATCGCCGTGCCTACCGGTATTTTCACCGCCGAACTGGCGAGTGCCATGCGCGGCGAACAGCTGCAGACCGACTGCCCGGTGTGCAAGAAAGACAGCCATGAGCCCAACGCGGCGTTCTGCTCGCGGTGTGGGAGTCATCTTTTTCGTAAAGTGGAATAAGCAAAGTGCGTTTTAATCTTTAAACGTCTATGCAACGCCAGCTATAGTCACTGGCAAAATGCCCTCACGCACACAGCAACCTTCTCGAACAACAAGGAATGAGCAGTGAAAAAACTCGTTAGCGCCTCTCTTCTGGCCGCCGGTCTTGTCCTGGCGGGCGCCGCACAGGCTGCCCCGGTCACACTGCTCAACGTCTCCTACGACGTGATGCGCGATTTCTACAAGGACTACAACGCCGCCTTTCAGAAACATTGGGAAGCCGAGCACCCAAACGACAAGCTGACCCTGCAGATGTCCTTCGGCGGTTCCAGCAAACAAGCGCGCTCGGTCATCGACGGCCTGCCGGCTGACGTAATCACCATGAACATGGCCACCGACATCAACGCCCTGGCAGACAACGGCAAATGGGTGCCGGACAACTGGGTCACCCGCCTGCCGAACAACAGCGCACCGTTCACCTCCGCCACTGTATTCATCGTGCGCAAAGGCAACCCGAAAGCCCTGAAAGACTGGCCGGATCTGCTCAAGGACGGCGTGCAAGTGATCGTGCCCAACCCGAAAACATCGGGTAACGGCCGCTACACCTATCTGTCGGCCTGGGGTTATGTGCTGAAAAACGGCGGTGATGAAGAGAAGGCCAAGGCCTTCGTCGGCAAACTGTTCAAACAGGCGCCTGTGCTGGACACCGGGGGCCGTGCTGCTACCACGACCTTCATGACCAACCAGATCGGCGACGTGCTGGTGACCTTCGAGAACGAAGCTGAAATGATCGCCCGTGAATTCGGTCGTGATCAGTTCGAAGTGATCTACCCAAGCGTCTCTGCCGAAGCTGAGCCGCCGGTGTCGGTGGTCGACAAGGTGGTCGAGAAGAAAGGCACCCGCGTGGCTGCCGAAGACTACTTGAAGTACCTGTGGTCGCCGGAGGGCCAGGAAATCGCGGCGAACAATTACCTGCGCCCACGTGATCCGAAAGTGCTGGCCAAATACACCGACCGCTTCCCGACAGTTGACTTCCTGTCGGTGGAGAAGACCTTTGGTGACTGGCGCACCGTGCAGAAGACTCACTTTAATGATGGTGGGGTGTTTGACCAGATATATTCCGGTCAATAAGCCCTGGCTCAAAAGCCCCTGATTTCAGGGGCTTTTGCTTTATGCAGGGATACACCACACACCCTCACTGCCTGTACCCTTCCTGGGAAACGGCGCATCGACTTCAAACCCAGCCCCCTTCAACCGCAGTCGCCCGGCCGGACCATTTGGGAACTCACTCGCGGCGATGGGCACCACCACAAAGCCACTCTTCTCACCGCAGGCCTCGCTGACGGCCAGTGCTACCGTGGCACGATCAAACGTGACACGACCTTTTGATGGTGAGAACTGTGCCGAGAAATCCACGAGCATCTCGTCGGGCGCCTCTTCAACCTGATAGCTGCCGCTCATGCTGATAGACCCGGCCACAGCGCTCATGGGGACCATGAGGCGTACCGTGTCGGGGTGGTTCAACTGTGCAATGACAGGATCAATGACCTGCGCCAGGTGCCGATTGCGCTCGCTAATCTCCTCGGCGATCCGTCGATTCAGCGCTGCATCCGGCACATCGACGCTCTGCCTCACGTTCGCCAGCAAACGTTGGACGGGAGTTTGCCCCTCGATGATTGACTGCCACCCATTGGCGTCCAGACGGTCCAGGATATAAATGGCCAATGCGCCCAACGCGTAGCTTTCGCCATCCAGAGACAAGGCTGCAGCGCTCGGGAAGCGTGCCATCACGCCTTGCGCCCAGGCCTCAGGCTCATCTGCAGCAACACTCGCAAAAGTCCGAGCAAGCCCTTCTATGTATTCGGCGGTGCCTTCGAGAATGTCGTAGTAGCGAATTTCCTGAGCCTCCAGGGCAAACTCGGTCTGCCAACGGTCATGCCAATAGCGCGCCTTGCCCAACGCCTGGGGATCACCTTGCAGCGACGCATGTAAGGCGTTGATCACGTGTTGCCGGTACTGCCTGGGCTGGGCCTGAAGAGGATAGCGCCCGGCGCGCGAGCCCGAAATCAATTGCCAACCGGCCTGGCCAAAGAAATGAAAGGCTTCATGGGTTGCCAGTGCAAACAATGCTGGTACTGCGCCGGGGTTGTTGAGTATGTTGCGCGCTTCAACCTCCGGCAAGGTTTTACCCAGGCCCATATAGACGGTGGGTTGCCCTTCCCACAGCAGTTCCTTGAAGGATTTGTAATCCGACGAAAAACCAAGCGCGTGTACAGGTCCCGCCGCAATCGCCCGATAACCGTTTGCATCGATCAACCAGGCCGAAACGCCGTCGTACACCAGAATCTGCGCTTGGGCATAAAATCCGGTCTGGCCTTTCAGGCGCTCCATTGTCGCCAGCCTCGGCCAGGCGGATGCGGTAGCCGCGGCCATCCGCTCGACGTAAACCGTGTGAGTGATCGTTTCGAGCTGTTTTTCAGCGGCGACTGTGATGACCGGTATGAGCAGGCAAAGCATCAACATCTGGATAATCCGCATAGTGAGGTTCCTGTCTTGATTCAGCCTGCGAGCGTGCATGCGTCGAATCTACGACAGGCAGCCCCTGCGGCCTTGCCAGACAAGTCCTGTAACTGCGTCGGAACCAGCCTATATGAAAAAGCCAACTACATAGGGGGTGTTACGCCATCTTTGCCGGCCGAGATGGCCTGGGCAGTGACCGTCCCATCCGCCCCCTGCGCCGCAAACAACACCACCTTCACCCCCGCCTTGAGCAAGCTGCGATCGCCTGCTTCCAGGTTGACGATCGGCACACCCTCCGGCACCACGATCTTCTTCTCGCCGCCTTTGTACTTCACGGTCAGGGTACGGCCGTTGCTGACCACCAAGTCGCCAACGGTACCGTTGGTCATGCTGCTGCCTTCTTTCAAATCAAACGCGCGGTGCCCGTCGCCCGTACCGGCCATGGCCGGTGGGAACACATGCACTTCAAGCGCAGTCAACGTGCCATCAGCATTGGGCATGGCCGCCGAACCGATGTAACTGCCAGGCTTGATCTCGTCGATCCTGGCCAGGGTGACGGCGCGTACCTGAGTGGCCTGTGTCAAATGCACCGTGACGTCTTCGCCGCTGTTGACCTTGACGTGCATCGTATCGCCGTCTATGGCGGTGATGGCGCCGCGCACGCCCACGCGCGGGGCCTCGGCAGCCTGGGCCAGCCCTACGGCCATAGCGGCGGCCAGCGTGGAAGCCAGGAGCATCTTGTTCAACGTGATCTTCATCGCAATGGATTTCCTGTTTCGGCGGTTGTTTCTGAATGTATCATTCCCCTTCGCACAGAAAGTTAACGATTCACTCATCATTACCGAGCATGAGTGTTATCACTGCCACCAGCCTACCCAGGCTACGGTGTTGTCTTTAGGCTCGCTCCACTTCCTTCGCTGTTATGAGAACACCATGAACGCTACTTCCCACGCTAAAAGCACCATGACCCGGAGCATGGTGATGCTGTTTGCGTTTTGCTGCGGCGCCATCGTCGCCAACATCTACTACGCGCAACCGATCATCGAACTGATCGCGCCGGACATCGGCCTCACGCCTGCCATGGCCAGCCTGATCGTATCGCTGACGCAAATCGGCTACGCCCTTGGCTTGTTTTTCCTGGTGCCCCTGGGCGACCTGCTGGAAAACCGCAAGCTGATGATCGCCACTACCGTGCTCGCTATCGCCAGCCTGCTGGGGGCAGCGTACACCGAACAACCCAACCTGTTTTTGCTGGTGTCGCTGCTGATCGGCTTCAGTTCGGTGTCGGTGCAGATCCTGATCCCGCTGGCCGCGCACCTGGCGCCCGCCGAGTCCCGTGGCCGTGTAGTCGGCAGCATCATGGGTGGCCTGTTGCTGGGTATCCTGCTGGCCCGACCGGTGTCCAGCGTGGTCGCGGATCACTTTGGCTGGCGCGCAATGTTCATGGCGGCGGCCGCGTTGATGGCATTTATCAGCGTGGTGCTGATGCTGACCATTCCTAAACGTCAGCCGGATCACTCCGCCAGCTATGGCCAATTGCTGGGTTCTTTGGGCACCTTGCTGCGTCAGCAACCGGTACTGCGCCAACGGGCGTTCTACCAGGGCTGCATGTTCGCCACCTTCAGCCTGTTCTGGACCGCCGCCCCACTGGAGCTGGCACGCAACCACGGCCTGAGCCAAAGTCAAATCGCGCTGTTTGCCTTGGTCGGTGCCCTGGGTGCCATCGCCGCGCCTATCGCAGGTCGCCTGGCCGACGCCGGCCATACCCACCGTGCTTCGTTGCTGGCCATGCTGTTTGCCGCGCTGAGCTTCCTGCCAGCCTTCGTACATCCGTTGTACAGCGTCATCGGCCTGGCCGTGACCGGCGTGGTCCTGGACTTCTGCGTGCAGATGAACATGGTGCTTGGCCAACGCGCCATCTACGCCCTCGACGCCAACAGCCGCAGCCGACTGAACGCGCTGTACATGACCAGCATCTTCATCGGCGGCGCCTTCGGCTCGGCGATTGCCAGCAGCGTGTATGAACACGGCGGCTGGCTGGGCGTGATGCTGGTGGGCAGCGCGTTTGCGCTGCTGGCGCTGTTGCGGTTCCTCAGCGCTTCGCGTCAGGCCACGGCCGCCATCGCTTGAGTGACGGATTTAAGGCTGGTTTTTCCCCGCGGATGCCTGGCCGGACGGCGACCTTATCAGGCTTATCAACTGCGCGAAAAACGCTAACAGGGTGATGGCAAACATTTGGATCAAGCCTGAGGCGCCTTCCAGTGTCTTATCCTGCAACGAGGTGGGTGCAGGGGCAGGCGTCGGCGTAGGTAAAGGCTGGACTTTAGGTGTCTCGCCGCCCCCCTGCACGTCGCCTGACTTGATCTCCCCTTTGCTCTTGACTACCAGGTCCGCGTTGCCCGTGCCTTTCAGGTCAATAGCCAGGCTTGAGAGGCCGGTACTGGGGTCATGCTTGAGCATCGCCTCACCCGCTCGCCCGGTGAACCGGTCAGTAAAAACCAGCCCCCCCACACCCGCGTCCTTCATGGCGCCCGAAACGTCGATCTTATCGGTGCCGCTGGTGAAGTCCTCGATCATGTCTGGGTCGGATGGCGTGGAGTCGCCGGCCTTGTCGTAGACAAAGGTGTCTGCGCCGCCACCGCCTCTCAGGGTGTCGCCCTTCCCACCCCCCTTGAGCCGATTACCGGCTTCATTCCCCGATATCGTGTCCCCGCCAGAGCCGCCAATCGCGTGTTCAATCGTGCAGCCCTTGGCAATGGACACATTGCCCTTCAACCCACCTATGTCAGAAAACGATTCGGCATTCAGGTTGATGTTCTGGTCCTGGGAAAACCCGGAGAAATCCAGCGTGTCGACACCACCACCGTCCCAGACACAGAACACGGGTTTGTCCGTGGCCCTATTGAGACTCATCGCCTCCCGCTCGGTATTGGAATTGAAGCCATAGGTGGTGTCGGTGTTACGGGCTTGGTGGTTGGCCCCGTACAAGCGTTGCGCCGCCGCGATATCGTCCATCATCGGCGCAGAGGGGTTCTGCCCCTTGAAGTCGTGCCCCTTCTGATTCTTCTCCGACCAATAACTCATCACCGTGCGCGCCTTTGTGTCCTCGGCGTAGACCGCGCCGTTCTGGTAATTGGAGCCACCACCGTTGTAGTTCCCCGGATGGTGCAGGCCAATGGCGTGGCCCACCTCATGGATCGCAGTGACCGAAAAGTGACTGCCCAATGCCGGTGACCCGCTCTCTCTAAGCGTGCCGATCGTGGCAGATGTGTTGGAAGTGGAGCGACCGGGAAATGTGGCAACCCCGCGATCACCGCGAGGGTTATTGCGGATATTGAGCGTGCCGTCCGAGTTGCCTGACTGCTCACGAAAATTAATATTGGCTACGTCCTGCCAGGACTGCACCGCCTGGCGGACGCGTTGCTGCTGTGGTTTAGTGAAACTGTTGTCCACCGTGTAATTCACGTCGACCTTCGAGTCGCCATTACGGTCATGAAATCGCAGGTTGTCCCGCGTGATGTGTTTGGCTGCCTGGTCCGTGGCGTAAGACGGCTTGCTTCCAGCCCCCGCACCAAACGGGCCGGGGTCCGATACCGGCAGGTTGTGAAGAGGAATAACTCTACGCAGTTCATAATTATTCATTGTGCGGCGCCTTTGGTTTGAATAAATAGGGCCGGTCAACGGATCGTCGGCCAACCACTCCAGAGGTAAATTCGCACGTTGAAAAATCTGATACCAACGCAGTTTTGATTCTAACCGCAACACCTGTAAGCCCCGAAACACAAGGCGATACACCCAGAGATTCCTTTGCAATTTAAACACTCAACAACACAAATGCCTGGGCGATATCGAGTTGTTTTTGCAAGAGAAAAACAAAATCTAAATAACCAATGCTTGCTCAAGTACGCCGTTTTTCCAGCGCTCAGGACACATCCATTAACCCTTCCTCAGGACCGCACCAGCTTCTCAAGCGCAGCATCTGCCAGGAAGGAAGAACGACTCTTGACCTTATGCTCACGCACATACCGGTCGATGCGCTGGATGACATAACCTGGCAAAGTCACATTGACCTTTTCGGTCTTGCCCAGATAGGGCGAGATGTCCAACTCCAACATCCCCCAGCCCATTCCGACGTAGTCGTCGTGCGCGTGATAGTTGGCCACCGACGTTGGCATCGGTATCGGCCCGCCCTCTGCGGCGATCTCCTGCAACAGGATGTGGGCCACTTCCACAGCGGCGTTGTAGGCCTCTTCAAAACGGTCCCCGGCGGTGACTGCACCTGGAATATCGGGGATCTGGACACCGGTGGCGGTGAAGTCATCGCCCCATTCGATACAGATTGGGTATTGCATGAATGCTCTCCTTAAAACTGAAACAAGCCTGCGCGTTTCCTGATGCTTGTGACGGTGCCCAGCGGCAGGTCCTTTTTCGGATGAGGTACTGGAATCGTGTACGGGTTATAGCGATGGGTAAAAATAGGATGACTGCCCGTGACCCGATCCAACACCCAACCTGCCTCTTGCAGTTCCTTGATCAATAACCGGCTTTGCACTTCAGCCTCGTTGGCTTGGCCTGAATAAATAACCCTAGAGTTATCTTTACTCAAGCACAAAATACGGAAGGCTGACTGGCGGTTGTTTTGCGGGATGTTGAAAGCCAGCTTTACGAGCTAACCGGCGCGGCGTTGAACCTGGGGATACGGCCATTGAGGGACGGCCAGTAGCCTTGCTGGCAAGCGTGCTCGAGCACGGCCGGCTGACGACGCAGCAATTGCACAATGGCCTGCGCGGCAATAGTCAGCGCGAGCGTCTGGCCTGGGCACTGGTGGCGCCCCAAGCCAAAACTGAACAGCCGTCGCTGCGGGCGTTCAAGCACAAAGCTATCGGGCTGCGAATGTGCATCGCTGTCGCGGTTGGCGGACGCCAACAGGACTAAAACAGTGTCCCCCGCCTCCAGTACCCAACGGCCAATCGTGCAGCGCCGTGCCACGAATCGCCGCGTGTTCTGCACGGGCGAGTCGAAGCGCGCCACTTCTTGCACCAGTGCGATCGCCAGTGTGGGCTCACGCTTAACCCGTTCAACCAAGTCAGGTCGTCGCGAAAGTAACACCAGCGAATTACCAATCAGGCCAGCGGTTGCTTCACAGGTCTGCGACAACAACCCAATCAGGTTGGCAGACATCACCTCGGCGTCTTTCCAATCGCCCGCGCGGATAGATGACAACAACACCGTTTGCTCAAGCACCCCGCTGAACATCTGCCGCAGCTGTGATGCCCCGGCATCGGCGTTGCGCAGTTGGGCTTCGTTGCTCAACGGCGACAGGCAGGCCACGAAGTCCCGCGTCAGGCCGGCAACGATCTGCAACTGCTCATCAGGCAAGCCCAGCAGACGTGCAACCACCGATACCGGCAAGGTGAACATCCACGCATCCAGATTGTTCATGCCGGCACTGAGCTGCTCCACGTCGAGGGCTATACGTTGCGCATCCAAAGCGGCCAACGCAGGCTCCATCACCGCTCTCGGGCAGCGATGGGCCACGCCTTCATTCATGCGCATCAGCCGAGCAAATACCTGGCCCGCCACTCGTTGTGCAATCGCGGGCGGAACCGGCTCATGCAGCGGGCGTACGCAGCAGTCAGGATGCGCCAAAACGGCCTCGACCGTCTTCGCGCAACTGGCTATCCACAGCCCGAGGTCGGCATCGAACAGCAGGCCGGCATTGCGCCGCAAGCGAGCGTAGTAATCATAAGGGTCAGCATGGGTCGCAGCTTGCAGCGGTGTCATTCGGCACGTCCTGTTCTAAAAGAATCGGTACTATCAGCCACCCCGCACGGTAACGATTCGCTCAGGAACGAAATATGAACGGCCACGACCCTGACGCCGCCCTCTCGCAAATCGCCGGCGCGATTGCAGAACCTGCGCGTACGAAAATGCTCTGCGCGTTGATGGACGGCCATGCGCGCACCAGCACCGAAATGGCAGTGATCGCTGAAGTGAGTACCTCCACCGCCAGCGCCCACTTGGCCAGGCTCAAGGACCAGGGCCTGATCATGTTGCACACCCAGGGGCGCCACCGTTACTACAGCCTGACAGGCCCGCACATCGCCCAGGCCATCGAAGGGTTGATGGTCATCAGCCGCCACAGCGCCAACGCCTTTGTGCCGAGCACACCCACCCGCTTGCAGTTCGCGCGCACCTGTTACGACCACATGGCCGGCACGCTGGCGGTGCAGCTACATGACCATTTCATCGCAGCGGGCTGGCTGATTGGCGAGGGTACTTACCAGCTCAGCCTGACAGGTGAAAAAGCCATGATCGACCTCGGGGTGGATGTCGTCGCACTGCGTTCACAGCGCCGGCATTTTGCCTGTGCCTGCCTGGACTGGAGCATGCGCCGTCCGCATTTGGCGGGAGCATTGGGTGCGGCATTGCTCCAAAGCGTGATCCGCCGGGAATGGGTGACACAGGACCTGGATACCCGGGCACTCGGCTTGACGCCCAAGGGACGAAAGGCACTGGCTAGCCGATTCGGAATAGAAACCTGAATGTAGTGAGCGGGCTGTCGGGTCACTACCAGCGATGTATCCGCAACATCTTCGCTGGCAAGCCAGCTCGGTCATGCGCATGCCGAATGGCCATGATCCAGGCAGCACAGCAAGCGCTCGACCGTATGCTCCAACGGGCCGGAGTTATCCAGCACGAACAACCCTGAGCCATTGCCGGCAATCAGTTCGGCAGTGAATTGCGCATTGCGCGCCAGGCGCGCTTCGATATCTGCCAGAGCTTCACGCCCCCGCGCGACCAACCGCTGGCGCAATATGGCTTGATCAACCGTCAGCAGCAACACCAGCAAGGTGGGATAGCGCTCACGGGTTTGCGCCAAGTGAGCACGGGAGCCGTTGACCAGTACGTCTTCGCCTGCGGCCAGCCAGTCGTCAATCTCCTTGGGAATGCCATAGCACAACCCATTCGCCTGCCAACTCAACGCAAACGCGCCCGCCGCTTCCAGCGCTGCAAATTGCGCCGGGCTAACACCTTTCGCGGCCTCGCCCACCGCTTCCGCCGAACGGGTGATGACGCGGCGCACGATGCGGCAACCGCGCTCGACCAAACGCGGTCGTGCGGCATCCAACAGGCTGTCCTTGCCCGAACCCGATGGTCCGATGAGATAGATCAACCTGCCTGCCATCAACACACCCTCTTTGCTGGTCGCCGGTCCCCGGTCAGTGGGCCGGCGGCGGCCACCTTACCCGAGTGCGACCCGTTCGCCATCTGGTATTTCGTTGTTATGACAGTAGCGCACTAGATGGAAGCGCTGAGCCATCGTTAGGACCTGCCCTACACAGATTTCGGGTTGCGTCCGATCAACCTCGCCGCTTCTCTTCGCTGGGCGCTGCAAAATCAGCGAACGGGTGTGGTAGCGAGATGGAGGGGCTCATTCATAGGAGCTTCGCCATGAAAAAAGTCACGCCTAACCCCGCGCCATCCACTTCGGGTGCCCCCCACCAAAAAAACACCCCCCAACGTAATCTTCACCGTCCGCCCCGGCCTCAGCACCGAAGCTGCTCTGAGTAATGCCAGCGAGGTGCTTGAATCGGCGACTGTCTGTGCGTACGACTGCGCCGAGCATCTGGAGGGCTCGGGCCGTAAACAGGTGTTGGCGGTGGTGCAGATGATCGAGATCGCGCAGTTATTGGTGGACGAGGCGCTGAATCGGGAGTGTCCCGTGGCCTGACGGCCTGAAATGATTGTTCCCATGCTCTGCGTGGGAATGCCGCCTGGGACGCTCTGCGTCCTTAAGTTGGCGTAGGGCTTGAGCCTTGCGCGAGGTGACGCAGAGCGTCACGGGATGCGTTACCACGCGGAGCGTGGGAGCGATCAAAAAAAGGCGACCCGAAGGTCGCCTGTTGTCATTGCGCGTAGTGCTTGCTCAACCCCGGCGGCACGCCCTGCACGTCGGTCTCTTCCCACGGCCCGTTCGGGCTGATGGAGCGGCTCCAGCCGTTGCTCCAGCGGTAATACGTGCGCTGGCGGTAGAAGGTGTCGGGCTGCTCTTCCAGCACATACACCTGCATCTTGCCGTCCCAGTGGCTGGCGGCGCCTGGAGGTGGTGCGAAGGTTGGCGATTGGGTTGGCACTGGCTTCGGCGGCGGGGTCACCGGACCGGAGGGTTTGGTGCCTGGCTGGGTAGACGGGCCCGACGGTGGGATGGTCGGGCCGGTAGGCGCAGGAGGTGGCCGGTGGACCGCACAAGCGCTCAGGCCCAATACCAGGCTGAGCAGGGTGATGCGTGCGAGTGCGGTCATAGGCGTTTCCTCAAGTTTACTTATCCGGACTGTCGATGGTCAGCTGCTGCAGCGCAGTGGTGCTGCTGCCCAGGGGTTGGCTGCGGCCGATCCACTCGCCAGCGGTCGGAAGACCTGCCCGGGATATGCGCGCAACCAGTTGGACTTCAGGGAAGTTCGACAGTTTCAACTGCGGCATCATCGCGTCGGCATCGCCCAGTTCGACGGTGATCGGCAGTTCGGCGACGGTGACGCGCTTGGCTGCCAACGGTGCCGGCGGACCTTTCACGGCGCGGGCGAAGATGAATACGCTGTCGGTTGGCAGCGCCTTGGCCTTCACCTCGGCGGACACGTCCACCCGGACTTTCATCACGGTTTTTTGAGGGGCGACGGTGCCGCCGCTCTCTTTCAGCTTCTCGGCCGCAAGGTCGATGCCGCCTTGCAGCGCCGCACGGGAATTGTCTCCCGGCGGCAGTTGCGCCAGCAGACGGTTCCAGTAATCGATCGCTTCCTGATAACGCTGGCCTTCAAACGCCGCGATACCCAGCAGGCCAAGGCTGGTGACTTCCTTCGGGTCAAGCTTCAACGCTTCGTCAGTTAGCGCCTGGACCTTCGGCGACCACTGTTTATTGTCGGCAAAGTACTGAGCCTGAGCCCACTGCCCGAGCAGTTCCGGCTGGCGGCCAGCCAACGCCACAGTGCGTTCGAAGACTTTGGCTGCATCGGCCGAGCGGTCCTGGGCCATGTAGGCGCGACCGAGGAAGTACAAGCCTTGCGCAGAGTCCGGCTGGGCGGCGGCGGCGCGTTCCAGGCGCTGGGTCATGTCTTCCATGGACACCGGCGGCTGGGAGAATTCGCGGGTCAGTTCGACCTTGTCGCTCGCGCCGTAATGCAGGTACAGCGCAACGCCCAGGACAGGCACCAATAAGGCGGCCAGAAATGGCAGCGGTTTGCCCAAACGCGATTCGCGAGGCTTTTCCACGCCTTCGGTGTCAGCCAGCAATTCGCGAGCAGCCTCGGCACGGCCGCTGTCGAGTTGCGCGGCATTCAGCACGCCTTCGTCCTGCTGCACTTGCAGCTCGGCGACGCGCTCCTGATACAGCGCCACGTTCAGCGCGGTGCGGTCCTCTTCACGCTGGGCACGGCGGCCACGCAACACAGGGATCAACAGGAAACTCAGGGCAATCAGTAGCAGCAAGCCGGCTGCGAGCCAGAAATCAATCATCAGTCTTGGTGTCCAGCAATTGGTCGAGACGTTTACGCTCTTCAGGGGACAGCGCGTCGGAACCATCGGTAGGCGCGGCGCGGCGGCGGCGCACGATCACGGCCATCACCACCACGCCGGCCAGCAACAGCCCGGCGGGGCCGAACCAGAGCAACGCGGTCTTGCCGGTAAGGGCCGGTTTGTAGCGCACGAAATCACCGTAGCGGTCGACCATGAAGTCGATGATCTGCTGGTCATCCTTGCCCTCCCCCAGCATGCGGAAGATCTCTCTGCGCAGGTCGGTGGCGATGGGCGCGTTGGAATCGGCGATGTCCTGGTTCTGGCATTTGGGGCAGCGCAGTTCCTTGGTGAGGTCGCGGAAACGCTCACGCTCGGCGTCGTTGGCGAATTCGTAGGTGTCGATGGCGGCGTGGGCCACGCCAGCCAATCCCAGCGCCAGAACAGCGGCGGCTAACAAGCGCTTCATGGCTTGGCCTCATCGACCAGCGCCTGGTACTTGGCGGCCAATTGTTCGCGCCAGACCACCTCATCGATCACACCCACGTATTTGTCGCGGATGACGCCCTTGGCATCGATGAAGAAGGTTTCCGGGGCACCGTACACGCCAAGGTTCAGGCCGAGGTTGCCGTCTTCATCACGGATATCCAACTGGTACGGGTTGTGGAACTCGGCCAGCCACTTCAAGGCCGCTGCGTTGTCGTCCTTGTAGTTGATGCCGTAGATCACCACGCCCTTCTCGGCCAGAGTGTTCAGCACCGGGTGTTCGACGCGGCACGAGATGCACCAGGTGCCCCACACGTTGACCAATGCCGGTTTGCCCAGCAGGTCGGCCTGGGTCAGGGTCTTGTCGCCCTGCACCGTCGGCAGGCTGAACGCGGGGAACGGTTTGCCGATCATTGCCGAGGGCAACTCGGCCGGGTCCAGGTACAAGCCGCGGTAAAGGAACACCGCCACCACCAAAAACAAAGCCAGCGGCACAACCATCAACCAACGCTTCATACCGCCGCTCCTTGCAGGCCGAGCGCTTCACGCACCCGGCTCTTGACCTTGACCCGATAACGCCGGTCCAGCGCGGCAAGCAAACCACCGAAACCGGTGAGCAAACCGCCGAACCAGATCCAGCGCACGAACGGTTTCACATGCACGCGCACCGCCCAGGCCCCCTCGCCCAGCGGTTCACCCAGTGCCACATAGAGGTCGCGGGTGAAACCGGCGTCGATCCCGGCTTCGGTCATCATCGAACTCTGCACGGTGTACAGGCGTTTTTCCGGGTGCAGCACGGCGATTTCCTTGCCGTTGCGGACGACGCGCACAGTGCCTTTGTCTGACGTGAAGTTCGGGCCTTCAAAGTGCTTAGCGCCTTCGAAGATGAAGTGGTAACCGGCCAGGTCCATCGACTCACCGGGCGCCAGGCGCAGGTCGCGCTCAGCGCTGTTCTGGCTGGAAAGCACCACGCCCAGGGCGCAGACGGCGATACCGATGTGGGCGATCTGCATGCCCCAGTAGCTGCGGGTGAGCGTCGGCAAGCCTTTGAGCAGGCCCTTGTGGCGGGTCTTGTCGAAGATGTCACGCACGCCGGCCAGCAATACCCAGGCAGCGAGCAGGAAGGTCGCGAGCACTGCCCAGTTGAAGTCGCCATAAGCGAAGCCGGCGATCACCGCCAAGGCCACGCTGCCGAGCAACACTGGCATCAGCATGCCGGCCAGCCATTTCACCGGTGTGTCTTTCCAGCGCACCAGCATGCCTACCGCCATCACCACCATCAACAGGCCCATCAAAGGGATAAACAGCGCGTTGAAGTACGGCGGGCCGACCGACAGTTTGGCGCCACTGAGGGCATCCAGCACCAGCGGATACAGAGTGCCGAGCAGGATCATCGACGCGGCCACCACCAGCACCAGGTTATTACCCAGCAGCAGCGTTTCCCGCGACCACAGGTTGAAGCCGACCTGGCTCTTGACCACCGGGGCGCGCAGGGCGAACAGCGTGAGTGAGCCGCCCACCACAAACAGCAGGAAGATCAGGATGAACACGCCGCGCTCCGGGTCGGACGCAAACGCGTGCACCGACGTCAGCACGCCCGAACGCACAAGGAATGTGCCGAGCAGGCTGAGGGAAAACGCCGCGATGGCCAGCAACACGGTCCAGCTCTTGAACACGCCACGCTTTTCGGTAACGGCCAGCGAGTGAATCAATGCCGTGCCGACCAGCCATGGCATGAAGGAGGCGTTTTCCACCGGGTCCCAGAACCACCAGCCGCCCCAGCCAAGTTCGTAGTAAGCCCACCACGAACCGAGGGTGATGCCGATGCCGAGAAACGCCCAGGCGACGATGGTCCACGGCCGCGACCAGCGCGCCCAGGCGGCATCGAGACGCCCGCCCAGCAAGGCGGCAATGGCGAAGGCGAAGGCCACGGAGAAACCCACGTAACCCATGTAAAGCATTGGCGGGTGCACGATCAGGCCGATGTCTTGCAGCAGCGGGTTGAGGTCATGCCCGTCCACCGGGATCTGCGGCAAGATGCGCGTAAAGGGGTTGGAGGTCATGATCAGGAACAGCAGGAAACCGATGCTGATCATGCCCATCACCGCCAGCACCCGCGCCAGCATCACTTGCGGCAGTTGGCGCGAGAACACCGACACGGCGAAGGTCCAGCCGCCGAGGATCAACGCCCACAGCAGCAACGAACCTTCGTGGGCGCCCCACACGGCGCTGAATTTGTAGTACCACGGCAGCGCGCTGTTGGAGTTATTGGCGACATAGGCGACGGAAAAGTCGTCGGTCATGAAGGCGTAGGTCAGGCAGCCAAACGCGAACAGCAGGAACGCGAACTGGCCCCAGGCGGCCGGCTGCGCCAGGCTCATCCACAGGCGGTCACCGCGCCAGGCGCCAAGCAATGGCACCACCGCCTGGACGATGGCAAAGCACAGGGCGAGGATCATCGCCAACTGACCCAGTTCCGGAATAAACAGTGCGGACGTCATGGCTCAGCCCTCCTTGGCAGGCATTGGCGCGGACTGGCCGCTGTCTTTCAACGCTTTGGTGACTTCTGGCGGCATGTATTTTTCGTCGTGTTTGGCCAGCACTTCATCGGCCACCACCACGCCGTCGGCGTTGAGCTTGCCCAGGGCGACAATGCCCTGGCCTTCGCGGAACAGGTCCGGGAGGATACCGCGGTAGGTGATGGTCACGGATTTGCTGAAGTCGGTGACCACGAAGGTCACGTCCAGGGAATCGCCGGAACGCTTCAAGGAACCCTTCTCCACCATGCCGCCAGCACGGATGCGCGTATCGACAGGCGCTTCACCGTTGGCAATCTGGGTCGGGGTGTAGAACAGGTTGATGTTCTGCTGCAGAGCGCTCAAGGCCAGGGCCACGGCAATGCCGACGCCAGCGAGGATGGCAAGGATGATCAACAGACGCTTTCTACGCAGCGGATTCACTTTTCGGTCTCCCGGCGCAAACGACGCGCCTCTTGTTGCAGGTAACGCTTGCGGGCCAGGATCGGCGCGGCGACGTTGAGGGCCAGCACTGCCAGGCAGATGCCATAGGCCGTCCAGACGTACAGGCCGTGGTGGCCCATGGCGATAAACTCGCTGAAAGAAGCAAAACTCATCCACGCGCTCCCAGGCTGCTTTGCACTTCGGCCTTGACCCAACGGGTGCGGGCTTCACGCTTGAGCACTTCTAGGCGCATGCGCATCAGCAGCACGGCGCCGAAGAAACAGTAGAACCCCAGCACCATCAGCAGCAGCGGCGCCCACATTTGCACAGGCATCGCCGGTTTTTCGGTGAGGGTGAAGGTGGCGCCCTGGTGCAGGGTGTTCCACCACTCCACCGAGTATTTGATGATCGGGATGTTGATCACACCAACAATCGCCAACACCGCGCAGGCCTTGGCGGCGCTGTCACGATTGCTGATCGCATTGCCCAGGGCAATCAGACCGAAGTACAGGAACAGCAAAATCAGCATGGACGTTAGTCGCGCATCCCACACCCACCACGAACCCCAGGTCGGCTTGCCCCAGATCGCGCCGGTGACCAGCGCCACGGCGGTCATCCACGCGCCGATGGGGGCAGCGCATTGCAGCGCGACGTCTGCGAGCTTCATCTTCCACACCAGGCCGACGATGCCGCACACCGCCAGCATCATGTAGCAGGACTGAGCCAGCATCGCGGCGGGAACGTGGATATAGATGATGCGAAAGCTGTTGCCTTGCTGATAGTCCGGCGGCGCGAAGGCCAGGCCCCAGACCAGGCCGATGCCGATCAGCAACACGGCGGCGATGCTCAACCACGGCAGCAGCTTGCCGCTGATGCCATAGAACCATTTGGGCGAGCCGAGCTTATGAAACCAGGTCCAGTTCATTGCTGTTTCCATCACGGTTGCTTCTTGTCGTGGCAAGAAGCGTAGGGTCTTTACTGACTGAACGTATAGCGTTCAGTCAGACCTCATTATTCGCCAACGCTAATCTTCAGGCCGGCCGCTATAGCAAAGGGTGTCAGGGTTACCGCCAGGGCGGTCAGGCTACCCAGCCACAAGAGATAACCGGTCGCCGGCATGCCCATGAGCGCGGCTTGCAACGCACCGCTGCCCAGGATCAGTACCGGGATATACAAAGGCAGAATCAACAAGGCCAGCAACAGGCCGCCGCGCTTCAAACCCACGGTCAACGCCGCGCCCACCGCCCCCAGCAAACTGAGGACCGGTGTACCGAGCAGCAGGCTCAGGAGCAGGATCGGCAGGCATTCGGTGGGCAGGCCCAGCATCATCGCCAGCAGCGGCGAGAGCAAGACAAGCGCCAGGCCGGAAAAAGCCCAGTGTGCCAGTACCTTGGCCAGTACCAGAAGTGGCAAGGGGTGCGACGAAAGGACCCACTGTTCCAGGGAACCGTCTTCGAAATCACTGCGAAACAGTCCGTCCAGCGAGAGCAGGACGGATAAAAGTGCGGCGACCCACACCAGCCCAGGGGACAAGGTTTGCAACAGTTTAATCTCGGGGCCGACCGCCAACGGGAACAACG
Source organism: Pseudomonas sp. EL_65y_Pfl1_R83 (assembly GCF_963970695.1). Classification (NCBI taxonomy): domain Bacteria; kingdom Pseudomonadati; phylum Pseudomonadota; class Gammaproteobacteria; order Pseudomonadales; family Pseudomonadaceae; genus Pseudomonas; species Pseudomonas sp. EL_65y_Pfl1_R83. The sequence goes on from NZ_CAXAQI010000010.1 coordinate 143,238, forward strand.
CGATGACAATGGCGAAGAATACCAGCGGGTTGGCCAACTCGGCCGGGCGACGACACAGCAGCCGCGCTTCGCGGGCAACCAGCAGGGCGAATACGCTCATGCCGACCACCGCCCCAGGTCCAGGTCACGGTAACCGGCGGGCTTACGCGTGAGGGTATGGTGAGTGGTGAGGATGACCAGACCGCCCCGCTCGCAGTGCTGGGCCAGGTGTCCTTCCAACTGGGCGACGCCTTGCTTGTCGAGGGCGGTGAACGGCTCATCGAGGATCCACAACGGCGGGCCGGGCAGGTACAAACGCGCCAGGGCCACGCGGCGCTGTTGACCAGCGGACAGGGTGTGGCAGGGCACGTCTTCGAAACCCTTGAGACCCACAGCAGCCAGAGCCTGCCAAATGGCATCGCGCGAAGCAGGGTGATGCAGGGCGCTGAGCCAACTGAGGTTTTCTTCGGCGGTGAGCACGTCCTTGATGCCGGCGGCGTGGCCGATCCAGATCAGGTTGCGTGCCAGTTCGGTGCGTTGTTCGTTGAGGGGCTTGCCGTTGAGGCGTACCTCGCCGGCCGTCGGCTGCATCAGCCCGGCCAGCAGGCGCAGCAAACTGGTCTTGCCGCTGCCGTTGGGGCCACTGATCTGCACCATGTCGCCGCCCACCAGCCGCAGTTCGAGGTGCTCGAACAGCAGGCGCAGGTCGCGTTCACAGGAGAGCGCTACGGCTTCAAGAAGAGGGCTGGTCAAAAGATCGCGGGCCTTTACGGTTCAAGTCGGCGGTGCAGCGGCCGTTAAAGAGAAATGCACAATAACGGCTTCGGCGACCGATTTTAGAGAGCTGGATCAAATAGTTGTGAGGTTTTTAGCGCTCTCTTTGCAGACGGGCGGCATTATACATGTGATGCCCGACTCTAAAGAGGGCAATTTCCCCAGAGACGACGCGCGCGATGACCGGTGAGATCAACCTTCCTACGCTTCCACCTGCTACTGCGGCCGGGCCCAGCCCTGCGCCTGCGACCGGTGAATTGCTGAAACTGCTGGAGCCGCAGATCGGCCTGATCGACCCAGGGAAAACCGCAAACGCTGAAGTGATCGCCTTGAAACAAGGCGCAGACGCCTTTCAGTTGCTACTCAAATTGACCTTGGAAGGTGGCCGTCAGACCCTGGTGCAAGCCAGCAGCACCCAACCCTTGCCGCTGGGCAGCAATGTCGCGGTGAGCCAGACGCCCGCCGGCAACCTGACCCTCAGCCTGCAGCAGGCCTTGAGCGCGAATGTCGCCGCCCTCACCCGCATCGATACCCACCAGACGCCAGTGGGCACGCTGTTGCAGGCCAAGGTGCTGACCACCCAAATGCTGCCCCAAGGCACGGCGCAACCAGCGATTTACCGCTCACTGGTGACCGTGCTCAACAGCGCACTGACGGGCGCCACCCTGACCGTGGAAAGCCCGCAGCCGCTGCGCGTCGGCAGCCTGCTCAGTGCCGTGGTGCAGAACGCGCAGACCTTGAGCTTTGTGCCCTTGAGCGGGCTCAAGGATCAGTTGGCCGTCACGCAGCAACTGTCGACCCAACAAAGTCGCCAAGGCTCGCTGGATGCGGTGTTCACTGCGCTGCAAAACCTGCCGCGCGGCGACAGCACCTCCGCCGACCTGCGCGCCGCCGCCGACCGTTTGCTGGCCGCCTTGCCGGATTTGGCCCAGGTCAGCAACCCCAAGGTACTCGCGCAAGTCATCCAGAACAGCGGGGCGTTTCTTGAAGCCAAGCTGCTCGCCGGGCAAAACCCGCAAATTCCCCCGTTGGACATGAAAGGTGCCTTGCTGCGCCTGGTCGCGGACTTGTTGCCCGCCCTGCCCGCCAGCACCAACCTGAATGCCATCCTCGCCGCCAATACCCTGGCCCAGGTGCTGCCCAACTTTGTACGCAGCCCGCTGAACACCCTCGGCCAGGTCAGCGCCCGACAACTACCCGCTGGCTTCCCGCTGCCCGAACGCCTGATGGCCAAGCTGGAAGGCGAAGGCGACCTGGAAAACCTGCTGCGCCTGGCCGCCGGGGCGATTTCACGGTTGCAGAGCCATCAGCTGTCGAGCCTGGAGCAGACCGGCACCACCGCCGACGGTCGCCTGCAAACCACGTGGCAGTTGGAAATCCCTATGCGCACCCTGCAGGACATCGTGCCCTTGCAGGTCAAGTTCCAACGCGAAGAACCGGCGCCGGACAAAGACCAGCCCGAACGCAAAGACAAGAAGGACGCCAAACAGATGCTCTGGCGCGTCGAGTTGGCCTTCGATATGGAGCCACTGGGGCCGTTGCAGGTCCAGGCGCAATTGAGCCAGGGCAAACTGTCCAGCCAGCTGTGGGCGACCCGGCCATTCACCGCCAGCCTGATCGAAAGCCACTTGAGCAACCTGCGCGAACGCCTGGTGACCTCGGGCCTCAACGTCGGTGACCTCGATTGCCACCTCGGCACCCCGCCGCGCGGGCCCAAAACTGGACTGGAACAACGCTGGGTGGATGAGACCGCATGAAAAACCCTACGCCACCGCGCCAAGCGATTGCCCTGAAGTACGACGGCCAGCAAGCACCTACCCTGACGGCCAAGGGCGATGATGCCCTGGCCGAAGCGATCCTGAAGTTGGCGCGTGAAAATGAAGTGCCCATCTATGAAAACGCCGAGCTGGTGAAGCTGCTGGCGCGGATGGAGCTGGGAGACAGCATTCCGGAGGAGTTGTACCGCACAATTGCCGAGATCATTGCGTTTGCATGGACGTTGAAGGGCAAGTTTCCGGTGGGGTATGACCCGCATGCCGCGCCAGTGGAACGCGACGTGACCGAACGCGGGGATGACTACTGAGTTCTCCCGGACACACACAGCTCCCACATTGGCTCTGTATTGTCAGTTCAGGACTTCGCTGAGCGGGATGAAATTGACCCGGTCACCCACCTCCAGCGTCGTGCCTTCCAACACCTCCACAAACCCTTCTGCCCACGCCGCACTGCGCAGCACGCCCGAGCTCTGGTTACGGTAGCTGATTGCCTTGCCCTGCTCGATGCGTCCGCGCAGGTATTCGCGACGGTTGCCCGGTTTGGGCCAGGTGAACCCCACCGGCACCTCAAAGCGCAGCGGCTCCACATCCGCCACACCTTGGCGGCGCAGCAAATAAGGGCGCGCCAGCAGCGCAAATGTCACCAGCGTCGAAGCAGGGTTACCCGGCAAGCCGATCACCGGCACGCCTCGGAAGTGGCCGAAGGTCAGCGGCTTGCCTGGCTTGATCGCGAGTTTCCACAGCGCCAGCTCACCCTCTTCACGCAGGGCAATGCCGAGGAAATCCGCCTCGCCTACCGACACACCGCCGGTCGACAGGATCAAGTCGACATTGCCCAAATCGGCCAGGCGAGTGCGAGTCAGGTCTAGATCATCGGGCAGGATGCCAGCGTCGATCACTTCGCACCCCATGCGCGCCAGCCATGAGCAGAGCACGCGCCGGTTGCTGTTGTAGATCTGCCCCGGCCCGAGCGGCAAGCCCGGCTCGATCAATTCATCGCCGGTGGACAACACCGCCACGCGCGGTCGGCGTACGACTTCCAGGCAATCACGGCCGAGGGAAGCGGCCAGCCCCAGTTCAATCGGGCCCAGGCGCGTGCCGGCCGTTAACACAAGCTCGCCTACGGTGGTTTCCTGGCCTTGGGGGCGGATGTTCTGATCGATGTGCAGGGCTTCGGTGAAGCTCACGCGCTCGTCGGCGTGGACCACAGCGTTCTCTTGCATTTCCACACAGTCAGCACCTTCGGGAACCGGCGCGCCGGTGAAGATCCGCGCGCAAGTACCGGTGGCCAGGGGCTGTGGCGCCTGACCGGCGAAGATGCGCTGGCTCACGACCAACGGTTCCCCGGTCCAGTCCGCCAAGCGCACGGCGTAGCCGTCCATGGCGCTGTTCGGCCAAGGCGGCAGGTCGAGCGTAGAGATCAGGTCTTGGGCCAATACACGGCCATCGCAGTCAGCCAGGGGCAGCGTTTCCTGCTCGCGGATCGGCGCGGCTTCGGCCATCGCAAGCAGTTGTTGCAATGCCTCTTCCACCGGCATCAGGGCGCCGGCCTTGCCAGGCTTACCCACGGGATTCACAAGGCTCGGCCTGCTTCAGGTGCGGCACGAAGTTGCACGGGCGATGACGGTTGTCCAACTGCTCGGCGAGGATGCCATCCCAACCGGTACGCACCGCATTGGTGGAACCCGGCAGGCAGCACACCAGGGTGCCATTGGCCAAGCCTGCCAATGCGCGGGACTGCACGGTAGAAGTGCCGATATCAGCCACGGAAATCTGGCGGAACAGTTCGCCAAATCCGTCGACCTGTTTATCGAGCAGGCAACTGACGGCCTCAGGCGTGCTGTCACGGCCGGTGAAGCCGGTGCCGCCGGTGATCAACACCACTTGCACCACGTCTTCGGCGATCCAGTGGGCGACTTGGGCGCGGATTTTGTAAAGGTCGTCCTTAAGCAGCACGCGCTCGGCCAGGTGATGGCCTGCGGCGGTGAGACGGTCGACGAAGACCTGGCCCGAGGTGTCGGTGTCCAGGGTGCGGGTGTCACTGACGGTCAGTACAGCGATATTCAGGGGTACGAAGGGCGCATCTGCCTTGGCGTTCATGGCACGGTCCGGTTGTCGAAGGAACAGCCCGATGTTATATCACAGCCCCCCCTTTTGCTGCCGCTGCGGAACCGCCATGCCTATCGACTCATCCCCCCTGCCATGTTCGGTCCTGCTGCTATCCGGTGGGCGCGGGCAGCGCATGGGCGGCCAGGACAAAGGCCTGTTGGATTGGCGCGGCCAGCCCTTGATCGCGCATCTACAGAGCCTGGTTCGACCGCTCACGGATGACCTGATCATCTCGTGCAACCGCAACCCGCAACACTACGCCGCCTATGCCGACCAACTGGTGAATGACGACAGCCCGGACTTTCCCGGTCCGCTCGCCGGTATCCGTGCGGGACTCGCCGCCGCGCGCCACGCGCACCTGCTGATATTGCCGTGCGATGTACCGCATATTGACGCGCGATTGCTCGCCGACCTGCGGCAGACAGCGCGGCACAACCCGCTGCTGCCGGTGATGGTGCGCCATGGTGAATTCTGGGAACCCTTGATCTGCATCATCCCTACCCACCTGCAAACCGAGGTAGAACAGGCATGGCGTGCGGGTGAACGCAGCCCACGCAAGATCTTCCTGCAACTGGGTGGCGTGGGACTGGAGTGCCCGGCGGATGACCCGCGACTGGCCAACCTCAATACGCCCGAGCTGTTACAGACGCGGCCGGGCATGTCAGAATGAACCTCGCATCAGGAACTTTGTCGGCGCCGCACGCGTCACAAGGTCAGCAATTAAAAAGTATTCTCTCGGAGACAATCTCATGACTCAACGGACCATCGCCGCTCTCATGCTTGCACTGGGCCTCGCCACCCTCGCCGGTTGCGCTTCGCCGACAGTGATCACCCTGAATGACGGTCGCGAAATCCAGGCCGTCGACACCCCGAAATACAATGAAGATTCGGGTTTCTACGAATTCGAACAACTTGACGGCAAGCGCACCCGCATCAACAAAGATCAGGTTCGCACCGTTAAAGACCTGTAAGTCTTACCGTTTGCTACAAGGCCCGCCTCGCGCGGGCCTTGTCGTTTCCGAGGGGTTACCAGTCGAGGGTGATCTGGCTGCGCAAGCGGCGCTCTACGCCTGTGACCGGGTCGATGAAACGCACGCCCTGTGCCAGCAGCTTGAGTGGGTTGGCGTAGTCGTCCACCGCGTCCTTGATCACGTCCGGGTAGAACGGGTCGTTACAGATACTCGCGCCAAGCGCCGTCATATGCACGCGTAGCTGGTGCTTCTTGCCGGTCACGGGAAACAGGCCGTAGCGCCATAGATCGCCATTCTTTTCGCGCACTTCCATAGCCGTTTCAGTGTTGGCGGCGCCGGGCCCCTCCTGCATACGAAAGAACGGTTCGCCATCGACCAGACGGCTTTTATGCACCCTGGGGAACGTCAGGTCAGGCAAGGCCGGTGCGATGGCCTCGTAAAATTTATCGATCTTGCGCGTGGGAAACAGTTGTTGATACGCGGAGCGGCTGGCCGGGTTGGCCGAGAACAGCACCAACCCCGCCGTATGTCGATCGATGCGATGCAAGGGCACCAGCGACGGATTGTCGAGGCGGCGAATCAGGCGCCGCAGCAGGGTTTGCTCGACATATTCACCGGCCGGGGTCACGGGCAGGAAATGGGGTTTGTCTGCCACCACCAGGTGCTCGTCGGCATACAGGATGGTTTCCTGTACGGGGATGATTTTCTCGTTGGGCACTTCGCGGAAGTAATAGATGCACAGGCCTTCCTTGTAGGCCAGGTCCTGGCTGATCGGGCTGCCGTTGATATCCAATACACGGCCGCGGGCGATGCGGTCCAGCCAATGTTCACGGCCGATCGCCGGGAAGTGTTCGCACAGGCAATCCAGCACCGTCGCCCAAGGGCCAGGTGGCAAGTACAACGTACTGGCTTGATGCTCGGAGGCGATAAAAACAGAAGTGGACATGCAGATGCTCGAGCCTTGGGAAAACCGGCAGGCATTATCCCGCATTGCGCGGGATTGAGCCTAGGGCGAATCTCAGGCCTTGGCCAACGCTGCCCGCAGAACCTTCGAGGCACTGGCGGCGTCGGTGAATTCCTTGAGCCAGCGCAGCACGTCCACCGCTTCCCAGCGGCCCGGGTCGTACAACGCGTACAACAAGCCCTGGTAACCCACCACATCCAGCTGCTTGTGATAACCGGCGCGCTGGAACAGCGCCTCGATCTCGGCGAAGCAAGTATTGAAATGCACTTTATTAAACGGCGTCTTGCCTTCCGTGACCAGGCCGTCAAGGCGCAGCTCGTTCACCGCGTCGCGCACGACGTCGGCGGACATGCGATTGACGCTGCTTTTCAGTTGTTCAACATTCACCACGGGCGTTCCCTCTATTCAATCGCTGTACAAACATACAGTAACGTAATAATCGGAAACCTGCCATCGCATAACACTCAGCGAAGGAAGGCGACAACCTGTTGTGCGTCGAATGGCCAATCCAGTTCCGCCCCGGTGTCTACCCGGCGAAGCACCGGGATCCGCAGGCCGTAGGCTTCGGTCAGGTCTTCGGGGTCGGTGATATCCACCAGTTCCACCAGCAACCCGTGTTCGACGAGCGGCATGATTTCGGCTTCGGCGATTTCACAAAGATGGCAACCCAGGGTGCCGAATAACTGGCATTCAGGAAGCATGGCAATGGACCTGGTCAGAAAACAGGCCATCATTCTAAGCCCGGTTACGGCCTCTCGCCCACCCTCACTAAAACCCTGACCCAGGTCACCATGGCGTATAACTGATTCAGCGATTCTTGCGGCTTTTTGCCTGCCCCCTAGCAACGGAGATGCGTGTGTTTGCCAACCTGCTGATCATTTTGGCCTCGTCCCTGGTGGTGATTGCTCTGTTTCGCCGGTTGCGATTGCCGCCCGTGCTGGGCTATTTGTGCGTCGGCCTGGCCGTGGGGCCCACCGCGCTGGACTGGGTGAATGACAGTGAGGACCTGCCCGACCTCGCCGAACTCGGTGTGGTGTTCCTGCTGTTCTCCCTGGGCCTGGAGTTTTCCCTGACCAGGATGCTCGCCCTGCGCCGCGTGGTATTTGGCCTGGGCAGTTTGCAGGTGCTGGGTTGCGCAGTACTGCTGGGCGGATTATTGATGGCCTTTGGTGTGGCGCCGGGGATCGCCCTGTTGCTGGGGGCTGGGCTGGCGTTGTCATCCACGGCGATCGTCAGCAAGGAGCTGACCAGCCTTGGTGAAATCTTCAGCAGCCACGGCCAGAACGCGATTGGCGTGTTGCTGTTTCAGGACGTAGTGGCAGTGTTGCTGCTGACCTTGGTGCCGGTGTTTGCCGGCACCGGCGAGCAAGCCTGGTACCTGGCGCTGCCGCTGACACTCGGCAAAACCGTGTTCTTGTTTGTCGGCCTGCTGCTCGCCAGCCGTTGGCTATTGCCGCGTTTGTTCCGCGAGGTCGCCGCGTCCCATTCGGCGGAGCTGTTTGTGCTGCTGGCGCTGGTGATTGTGTTGCTGACGGCCTGGCTCACCCACCTGCTTGGGCTCTCCCCAGCGCTGGGTGCGTTCCTCGCCGGCATGCTGCTAGGGGAAAGCCACTACCGCCATCAGATCGAGGCGGATATCCGCCCGTTTCGCGACATCCTGCTGGGGCTGTTTTTCGTCAGCATCGGCATGCTTATCGACCTGCAACTGTTCGTCAGCCATAGCCTGCTGATCCTCGGCCTGACCCTGGCACTGATGGTGGTCAAAGGCTGTGTGGTCGCCGCGCTGGTCAAGCTGCGTGGCAGCGACAGTGAAACTGCCTGGCGCAGTGGCCTGGCCCTGGCCCAGGGTGGCGAGTTCTGTTTCGCGTTGATGGCACAGATGCAGCAAAGCCGTCTGATCCCGGATGAATTCAACGGCCTGCTGCTCGCTGCCACGTTCTGTTCGATGTTGCTGACGCCGCTGCTCTTGCGCGCCGCACCACGCATTGCCCTGCGCCTGCACCGCAAGCCCAACCAGCAAGTGCAGTTGGAAGAAATCACCGCGCTGAACGCCGAGTTACGCGGGCACGCGGTGATTTGCGGGTATGGCCGGGTTGGCCAATCCATCGGGCGCTTCCTGCGCAAGGAACAACAGGCGTTTATCGCCCTGGATGAAGACCCGGAACGGGTCCAGGAAGCCAACACCGAAGACAGCAGCGTGCATTACGGCGATTGCCGGCGTGGCGCCCTGCTCAGTGCAGTCGGCCTGGAGCGTGCACGGTTGGTGGTGATTGCGGTGGACAACAGCGACGTTGCCTTGGTGGTGTTGAAAGAAGCGCGCCGGATCAACCCCGACGTGCCGATCCTGGTGCGCACCCGCGATGACAGCCAACTGGCTGAACTGAAAGCCGCGGGCGCCAATGAAGTGGTGCCCGAGCTGTTGGAGTCGAGCCTGATGCTCGCCTCCCATGCCTTGATCCTGCTAGGCCTGTCGGACCAACAGGTACAGGCGCGTGTCGATGAAGTGCGGCAGAACCGCTATCACCTGCTGCACGGTTTCTACTCGCACCCGAACAACGCAGAAGAGGCGCCGATCAATCCTGACTGACCGCGCCGATCTTGTGGATCGACAGGTCCGCACCGTAGTACTCTTCTTCCTGGCTCAGGCGCAGTCCGGTCACGCGCTTGATCACGCCGTACACCAACAGGCCGCCGGCCAGCGCCACCAGCACACCGAGGGTGGTGCCGATCAACTGGCTGATCAGGCTGACACCCCCCAGTCCACCGAGGGCGGTCTGGCCGAAAATGCCACAAGCGATGCCGCCCCATACGCCGCAGAGGCCGTGCAACGGCCACACACCCAGCACGTCGTCGATCTTCCAGCGATCCTGGGCCGCGATGAAGAACCACACGAACACACCTCCGGCGACTGCCCCCGTGACCAGCGCGCCCACCGGGTGCATCAGGTCGGAGCCCGCGCAGATCGCCACCAGCCCGGCCAATGGACCGTTATGCAGGAAGCCTGGGTCATTGCGCCCGATGATCAGGGCAGCAACGGTGCCGCCGACCATGGCCATCAGCGAATTGACTGCCACCAGGCCACTGACGCCGTTGAGGGTTTGCGCGCTCATCACGTTGAAGCCAAACCAACCGACGATCAAAATCCACGAGCCCAACGCCAGGAACGGAATGCTCGACGGCGCAAACGCTACCAGGCGCCCGTCGCGGTAGCGCCCATTGCGCGGGCCAAGCAACAACACCGCCGCCAGCGCCAGCCATCCGCCCATAGCGTGCACCACCACGGAACCGGCAAAGTCGTGGAAGCTGGCGCCAAAGGTCGCGAGCAGCCAAGCCTGCAGGCCGAAATTGCCGTTCCACACCATGCCTTCGAAAAACGGGTAGATAAACGCCACGATCAACGCCGTTGCGCAGAGCTGCGGAGCAAACCGCGCACGCTCGGCGATACCGCCGGAAATAATCGCCGGGATCGCCGCCGCGAAGGTCAGCAGGAAAAAGAACTTCACCAACCCATAACCATGATCGGCACTGATCACAGCGGCCGGTTGCATGAAGCTCACACCGTAGGAGATCCAATAGCCAATAAAGAAATAGGCCAGCGTGGAAATGGCGAAGTCGCTGAGGATCTTCGACAAGGCGTTGACCTGGTTTTTCTGGCGCACGGTGCCCACTTCCAGGAACGCGAAGCCGGCGTGCATCGCCAGCACCATGACCGCACCGATCAGGATAAACAGGGTATTGGAACTATGGACGAGGGTGTCCACTGCACTTTGCACATTTTCCATGAAGCTTGGCAGGCCTGTAATAAAGGCAAAAAGCACCAAAGCGGTTCAAGCCAGGGTTGCGCGCGCTAAATTGGCACCACCGGCCCCACCCCTCTACAGAGGATGTGAACCGCTTTAGCGCAGCGATCAACACAACAGGCCGTTGCCGACAGGGTTTTTCCGCGGGTTTCAGTTATTTAGGGTAAGGTTTTTCAAGGCATTGCCTAAGGCCGCCCGGATTCAGCGCAAGCCCCGGGGCCTTCGCACCAAGGCAAAGCAAAAGCTGTACCAGACAATTGCACTGAACCTTCACCGATGCCGGTGACTCGAAACCACTACGTATCGAACCGACGTACAGATCAGCCAATCACGGAGATAACCATGGCCAGAAGAACTGCAAAGACTGCTCAAGAAATATTGATGGCGGATTTTCAAACCTTGGTGACTGACACCGAACGGTTGCTGGATGACACCAAGGTGCTTGCGGGTGACCAGGCCGATGAGCTGCGCGCGAAGATTCATGACACGCTGCTGCAGGCCCGCGAAACCCTTAAACAGACCGAAGACTCCTTGCGCGAACGTGGCCAGGCGGCCGTCACCGCCACTGAAGATTACGTGCAGGCCAACCCTTGGCAGTCGGTAGGCATTGCCGCCGGCGTGGGCTTTCTGATCGGCCTGTTGGCCACAAGGCGCTAATCATGTCTATCGGGGAAACTGGCGCGTCCACGGGCACTACCTCAAGACGTTTGGGCGCGGCCGTGTTGGGCTTGCTGCACAGCCACGTCGAATTGTTTGGCATTGAATTGCAGGAACAGAAGGCCCGCACTGTCAGCCTGCTGCTATTTGCCGGCCTGGCGCTGGTGTTTGCGCTGCTGTTGCTGGTTGGGCTGTCGACCTTGGTGATGATCCTGGTGTGGGACACCGGCTACCGCCTGACCGGGATCATCTGCCTGTGCGTGTTCTACACGCTGGCCGCAGTGTTCTGCGGGGTGCGCTTGAAAGCGGCGGTGTTCGATGAGTCCACACCGTTCCACGCCACCCTCGAAGAGCTGGCCAATGACCGGGAGCGCCTGCTGCCATGACTCAACTACCAACAAACACCTCACGCCGGGAAATGCGCAAGGCGTTGATTCGCCTGCGCATGGAAATGCACCGCCAGGAGATTCGACACGAATCCCAGCAATTGATGTCGCCCTTGAACAAGGTGCGCAACCTGGGCCAGAACGTTCAGGACGGCCTGGGCATCAAGCACGCGCCGCTGTGGGGCGTCGCCGCCGTGACGCTGATGGGCTTCTTTACCGGTAAGGGCGCCAAGGGCGGCGGTATCGGCAGCCTGACGCGCATGGTGCGCCTGGGCGCCGGCTTGATCCCGCTGATCAAACTGGCCATGCAGGGTTCATCGCGCAAAGATTGAGCCTCGCTGGCTGCATTCTTGCTAACAGAATCGGCCCGGCCCTCGTTTTCGAGGGCCGGGCCTTTTTTTCGCCACCTCGCTTAAGGAGGCCCCGTGATCGACGGGCAACCGCTCGCCTGCTTCCAGCCGTTTATCGACACCGCCACCGGCCGCATCGCCGGCGTTGAGGCCCTGGGCCGTCTGCGCCAGGCTGACGGCCGCTTGCAGTCCGTGGGCCCGCTGTTCGCCGACCCACGCACGCCGGGCGTGACCTTGCGCCGTCTCGACCGGCAGATCCGTGACAATGCACTGAGCCGCTTGCACGAAGCCCCCGAAGATTGGTTCCTGAGCTTGAACATCTCGCCGCGCTGGATCAATCGCCTGCGCCCGGGCCAAGCCTTGCCGAGCCTGAAGCAGATCCACAGCCATGGCGTCGACCCGCGACGCATCGTGTTCGAGATCACCGAACTGGGCGGCGACATCCAGCGCCTGGCCGACGTGGTGGTGCGTTATCGCGAGGCCGGCGCGCGCATTGCCATCGATGACTTTGGCGCTGGCTATTCGCAGCTCGACCGGGTGCTGGCATTGCAGCCGGATATTCTCAAGCTGGACATGCGCCTGTTCCAGGCCGCCGCCCGCGGCGGCCCGAGCAGCGAAGTGGTCAGGGCATTGGCGCAAATGGCGGAGAAGACCGGCTGCTGGATCATCGCCGAAGGCGTGGAAACCGAGGCGCAGTTAAGCTTCGCCCTGGAGTGTGGTTCTCGCTATGTGCAGGGCTATCTGTTTGCCCAAGCGCAGTTGGACTGGTTCGCCGCCGACGCCTTCGTCTCGCGCTTCGCCCAATTGCGCACAGCGTATGTCCAACAAAAGCTCGCAGAGCGTGGGCGCATCATGCAATTGCGCCAGCAATTGGCCGAGCTGATGAACATCCTGCAAACCTGGGCGCAGGCCCAGGCGCCGCTGAGCCAGTTGCCGCAACTGCCGGCCTTTCCCTGGCTGCTGCGCTTCTACCAGTGCGACCGGCATGGCACCCAGCTGACCCCCAACTTCGAGTGGCGCCATGACGCCTGGCAGGCCGACAGTCGCTACCTGGGCCACAACTGGTCGTGGCGCCCGTACTTCTATCACCTGCTGGCCGAGGGTTGGGAGGAGCGGCGCCTGACCCTGTCTTCGACCTACCGCGACGCGACCACCAATCAGTATTGCCTCACTGCCGGACAATTCTTCGATAACGGTCAGCGTTTGCTGTTAATCGATATCGAGGCGGCCGGGCTGTAGATTTTCGCTTGCCCAGGCCGCGCTGAACCGGGAAGCTGAGAGGGTCATTCACCGTACGGAGAGTACCCGCCTTGGATTGGCCCACCCTGCTGACTCGCGAACGTCTTGGCAAATCGCTGCACAGCCCGGAAGAACTGGGGCGTAGCCCGTTTCACAAAGACCACGACCGTATTATCTTCTCCGGCGCCTTTCGCCGCCTGGGCCGCAAGACCCAGGTACACCCGGTCTCCAGCAACGACCACATCCATACACGCCTGACCCACTCCCTGGAAGTGAGCTGTGTGGGCCGCTCCCTCGGCATGCGTGTCGGAGAAACCTTGCGCAGCGCCCTGCCCGACTGGTGCGAGCCGAGCGACCTGGGCATGGTGGTGCAATCGGCCTGCCTGGCCCACGACATCGGCAACCCGCCATTTGGGCATTCCGGCGAAGACGCCATCCGCCACTGGTTCCAGCAGGCCGCAGGGCGCGGCTGGCTGGACGACATGAGCAGCGCCGAACGCAATGACTTCCTCAACTTCGAAGGCAACGCGCAGGGCTTTCGTGTGCTCACCCAACTGGAATACCACCAGTTCGACGGCGGCACGCGGCTGACCTACGCGACCCTGGGCACGTACCTGAAGTACCCCTGGACCGCCCGGCACGCGGATTCGCTGGGCTACAAGAAACACAAGTTCGGCTGCTACCAGAGCGAGCTGCCGATCCTCGAGCAGATCGCCCACAAGCTCGGCCTGCCGCAACTCGAGGATCAGCGCTGGGCCCGGCATCCGCTGGTGTATCTGATGGAGGCGGCGGACGACATTTGCTACGCCTTGATCGACTTGGAAGACGGCCTGGAAATGGAGTTGCTGGAGTACACCGAAGTCGAGTCGCTGCTGCTGGACCTGGTGGGCGATGACCTGCCACAGACCTATCGCCAACTCGGCGCCCAGGACTCCCGTCGACGCAAGTTGGCAATCCTGCGTGGCAAGGCCATCGAGCATTTGACCAACGCGGCGGCACGAGCCTTCGTGGAACAGCAAGACGCTTTGTTGGCCGGCACCCTGCCCGGGGATCTGGTGGAGCATATGCACGGCCCGGCCAAACGCTGCGTCCTGGATGCCAAAGACATGGCGCGCAAGAAGATCTTTCAGGACAAGCGCAAGACCCTGCATGAAATCGGCGCCTACACCACCCTGGAGATTCTCCTGAACGCCTTCTGCGGTGCCGCGCTTGAGCAGCATGGCGGGCGCACGCCGTCGTTCAAGAACCGGCGCATTCTCGACTTGCTCGGCAACAACGCGCCGAACCCCGAGTGGCCGTTGCACGCGTCGTTCCTACGCATGATCGACTTTATCGCGGGCATGACCGACAGCTATGCCACCGAGATGGCGCGGGAAATGACCGGACGCTCCAGCCCTCAATAACGAACACGATCACGTCGCCTGTTTCCTGAAAGGAATCTGCCTACAAAGGGAACAGAGCGGCCTGATCGAATTCGCACAACCACCCGATGAATAATCACGCACGCTCCCGGCGACCCTGGCGATCTGTTCCTACGCGCCCCCATCGACGCTTGACTCACCGCGTGGCCCCCAATGCCCAATTACCCACTTCGTATCCTGCTGGTGGAGGATCACCCTTTTCAACTTCTCGCCACCCAATGCCTGCTCAGAAGCTTCGGCTTCGCACGGCTCACGCCAGCCGAAAACGCCGAGCAGGCAATCTGTTTGATGTCACAGGCCGAGGAGCCTTTCGACATTCTCCTCTGTGACCAATGCTTGCCTGACCTGCCAGGACTCGAACTGATTGAAATCGCCAGCCGCCGGCGCTTTACCACCACCGCCATCCTGCTGAGCGGATTGCCCGTGGCGGAACTCGCCAGCCTGATATCCCAAGCGGCGGATCGTGGCCTGCCACTGCTCGGCTATTTATCAAAGCCGCTGAACAAGAATGAACTTGCGCACTTGCTGTGCCCTTTACTCAAGTTACAGATGTAGGAATTAAACATCATGGACTGACGAGAATCGCCGACACCGCACCCGTTAAATCCATGACAGCAACATTTAGCTCACTCACTTCCACAGCACTGACATATCGTTTCACAACGCCTTAGCAGCCGGTAGGCACTTACCTTTTATAACGTAGGACTTTTCCTGTTTTACATCTAGTTCTCCCTCGGCTTATGCTCCTCCCTCCTCTTCTGAGCTAATGTGCCCGCTTTATATGCACTTGCATGGAATGTGATCATGAACTCAGTTTTTATTATCGATGACCACCCCGTTATACGGCTTGCCATCCGAATGTTACTGGAACACGAAGGTTACAAAGTGGTGGGTGAAACGGATAACGGCTGCGACGCCATACAAATGGTCCGAGAATGCCTGCCTGACCTGATTATCCTGGACATCAGCATTCCCAAGCTGGATGGGCTGGAAGTGCTCTGCCGCTTCAACGCGATGAACACGGCGATGAAGACCCTGATCCTGACAGCCCAGTCCCCCACCCTGTTCGCCACACGCTGCATGCGCTCGGGCGCCGATGGTTACGTGTGCAAGGAAGGCGATTTGAGTGAGTTGCTGAGCGCCATTCGCGCGGTGTTGTCCGGCTACAACTATTTCCCGAGCCAGGCACTGAACAGCAATGGTGTAGACGGCGGGGACTCCCAGGAACTCGAATTGTTCAAGACCGTCAATGATCGCGAACTAATGGTCTTGCAACTTTTTGCACAAGGCCGCACCAACAAGGAAATCGCCAAAGGTATGTTTCTGAGTAATAAAACAGTAAGCACTTATAAAAAGCGCCTGATGCAGAAACTTCAAGCCAAATCCTTGGTAGAACTTATCGAGATGGCAAAACGAAACGCGCTAGTGTGAGAAAGCGGATGCCCAGGCGTATAAAGGACTATCTGATTACATTGAGTGCCGGCTTGTGCTTCAGCACCGTCGTGCTCGCGAACCACCCAGCGGACCCGGAACACTTCACCTTGTTGAGCCGTGCAGGCTCGGTTCAACTGGAAACCCACCTGAACAAGGCCCAACGCCAATGGCTGGAAAACAAACGCGAGTTGGTGCTGGGCACCGCCTCCCCTGATTATCCACCCTTCGACCTCACGTCCAGCGGCCGCGACTACGAGGGACTCACCGCCGATTACGCCGGCCTGCTGGCCAAGGCACTGGCCCTGCCGATGAAAGTCTTGCGCTACCCCTCCCGAGAAGCGGCGATCCGCGCCCTTGAAACGGGGGAAATCGACTTGCTGGGATCGTCCAACGGCTTTGAGGCGGCAAATCCGAACCTCACGCTGTCTGAACCCTATGCAGTGGACCAGCCGGTACTGGTCACCCGTGAAGGCGAGACCCGCAGCCTCAAGGATGGCCTGGCCGGGATGCGCTTGGCTTTGGTCTACCACTACCTGCCACTGGGCGAAGTAGAAAAGCTTTACCCGCAGGCGAGCATCCGCGTCTATCCCTCTTATCAAAATGCCTTGAATGCGGTGGCATTCGACCAAGCGGACGTGTTTCTCGGCGATACCATTTCCACCCATTACATGATCAACAAGGGCTACCTGAAGAATATCCGCATGGCCAATTTCGGCAAGCACGAGGCCTATGGGTTCAGCTTTGCCATCCCCCAGCAGCAGCGCACCTTCTTAAGTATCGTCGATGCGGTAATGACAGCCGTGCCTACCGCTGAACGCGAAGCGATCGCCAAGCGCTGGAGCGCCGGCAGCGACATCCTGCTGACCGACGAGAAACTGCAACTGACTCAACGTGAGGAGCGTTGGTTGAAGGACCACCCGGTGGTCAAAGTGGCAGTGAACGAAACCTTCGCGCCCTTGACGTTCTTCGATGCCGACGGCAATTTTCGTGGCATTACCGCCGATTTGCTGGAGTTGGTTCGCCTGCGCACCGGACTGCGTTTCGACATTCAGCGCGGGCGTGACGTGAATGCGATGATCGAACAGGTGGCCGCCGGCAAGGTCGATATCATCGGCGCAATCGTGCCCAGCGCTGAACGGGAAGCGCAACTGAACTTCAGCCGACCTTACCTGGAAAACTCCTACGTACTGCTGACACGTAAAGAGCCCGATGCGCCCTCGAGCCTGGAGCAGATGGCCGGCAAGCGCTTGGCGATCACCCCGGGCAACCCTCTGGAACCCGTCCTGCGCCGCGACTTTCCACAGATCCAACTGGTACAAGCCAGCGATACTTTCAAGGCCTCCGAAATGCTGGTCCAAGGGCACGTGGAAGGTGCGGTGAACTCTCTAGTGGTCGCCAACTATTTCCTGTCGTCCCAGGTGTTCCAGGACAAACTGCAGATCAGCACCACTATCGGCACCTTTCCAGCCACGTTTGCCCTGGCCACAGCGCGCAGTGCCACCGAACTCAGCTCGATTCTCGACAAGGCCTTGCTAAGCATTGCCCCGGATGAACTGGGGGTCAACAGTCGCTGGCGAGGCTACACCTCCGCCTCCGATAGCTACTGGCGCAACTATCACCAACTGATCGCACGCATCATTATCGGTACCGGGCTTTTGCTGTTGGTTTCCCTGTGCTGGAACGCCTACATGCGTCGCCAGATCAAACACCGCAAGATGGCCGAACGCGCGCTCAGTGACCAGTTCGAGTTCATGCGCGCGCTCGTCAATGAAACCCCGCATCCGATCTACGTGCGAGACCGTAAAGGCCTGCTGCAGACCTGCAATGACAGCTACCTGCAGGTCTTCGGCGTCAAGCGCGAGGATGTGATCGGCAAAAGCGCCATCCAGATGAGCGAGGCCCTTCAAACCGACGCGGTTCAATATCACGCCGATTACCAGCGGGTGATGGCCGAAGGCAACCCGCTGATCCTTGATCGCACCCTGTATATCCGCGGAAAAAAACTGACGATCTACCACTGGATCCTGCCATACCGCGACTCTACCGCAGAGGTGCAGGGCATCATTGGTGGCTGGATTGACATCAGCGAGCGGCGCCAATTGTTCGACGAAATCCGTGCCGCCAAAGAGCGCGCCGACGAAGCCAACCGGGCCAAGAGCACATTCCTCGCCACCATGAGCCATGAAATCCGCACACCGATGAACGCGGTGATCGGCATGCTCGAACTGACCCTCAAGCGCGCCGACCAAGGCCACCTTGATCGCCCGGCGATCGAAGTGGCGTACAACTCGGCCAAGGACCTGCTGGAACTGATCGGCGATATACTCGACATCGCGCGCATCGAATCCGGCCGCCTCAGCCTGGCGCCGGAGCGCGTGAACCTGCGAGAAGTGATCGAGTCGGTGGTGCGTGTGTTCGACGGCCTGGCCCGCCAGAAAACCCTCAGCCTGTCCCTTGAGTTCAAGCCCAACCTGGATGACACCGATGTGTTGATCGACCCGCTGCGGTTCAAGCAGGTACTGTCCAACCTCGTCAGCAACGCGATCAAGTTCACCGAGCGCGGCCAGGTCAAAATCAAGGTTGAGGTATTGCCCACAGCACTGGCGCAGCAAGTCGAGATGAAACTGGTGGTCGAGGATACCGGGATAGGCATCAGCCGGGATGACCAGTTACGCCTTTTCGAACCCTTTGCCCAGGCCGACAATTCCGGGCTGCTCGCCAGGAGCGGTGCAGGCCTTGGGCTGGTGATCTGCCGCAGCCTGTGTGAAATGATGGGCGGGCAACTGAGCCTGAGCAGCGTGCCCATGGTGGGCACTCAGGTGCATGTCAGCTTGAACATGACGCGCCTGCAGCCGGAACAGGCAACGGTCGAACCGAAACCCGAAGCCCCTGCGACCGCGCCAGTGCTCAATGTGCTGGTGGTGGACGATCATCCCGCCAACCGCTTGCTGATGTGCCAGCAACTGGGTTACCTGGGACACCAGTTCACCGCCGCCCAAAACGGCGCCACCGGTTTCCAGGCCTGGCGCCAGGAACGCTTCGACCTGATCATCGCCGACTGCAACATGCCCATCATGAATGGCTACGAGCTGAGTCGCTCGATCCGGGAATACGAACAGCGTGAGCAACTCGCGCCGTGCGTGGTACTGGGTTTTACCGCCAATGCCCAGCCCGAAGAGAAGCAACGCTGCGCCGAAGCCGGTATGAACGATTGCCTGTTCAAACCGATCAGCCTGACGGCATTGGAGCGGCAACTGGCGAAGATCGCCCCTCAACACAGCGACCTGCACCTGGACCTCGGCAACTTCGAGGCCCTGACCGGCGGCGATCCACAGTTGAGCTGGCGTTTGCTGGAGGAACTGTTGAGCAGCAGCCGACATGATCGTCAGGAACTGACTGCGCTGATTAGTGCACATGCCTCGCTCCTGGAAATCATTGAGCAGGCTCACAAAATCAAAGGTGCTGCCCGCATTGTTCAGGCGACCCCCTTGGCCAGGCAGTGCGAAACCCTTGAACAAGCCTGTGCCCGCGGTGATGACTGGGCGTTGATTGAAGCCAGTGCGAAAGCCTTGGAAAAGCTCATGCTGGAACTGGAGAGGTTGCTGCAAATGCAGCTTCAAGAACTCGATGCCAGCAAGGGGCGGCTACCGCCCCTTACGTGATCAGCAGTTGGTCAAGCGCAGGAAAATTGCTGCCAGCTGTTCAATGCCCGCCTGGTCCTGAGGGGTAAAACGCGCCAACGACGGGCTATCGAGGTCAAGGACGCCGATCAATTTGCCGTCCTTGACCAGGGGTACCACCAGCTCGCTGTTCGATGCGCTGTCACAGGCGATATGCCCAGGGAACGCATGCACATCCTCCACCCGCTGGGTCTGCCGCGTCGCCGCCGCCGCACCGCACACCCCGCGGCCGAACGGTATGCGCACGCAGGCGATCTGGCCCTGGAACGGGCCAAGTACCAGTTCTTCGTCACGGTTAAGGTAAAAACCGGCCCAGTTCAAATCGTCCAGCTGGTTGAACAGGAAGGCAGAAAACTGCGCACTGTTGGCGATGAAATCTCGCTCATCGGCCAGCAACGACGCCAGTTGCGCGCAGAGCATGGCATAGCCATCAAGGCCAGTACCGGCGCTTTGTAAATCAATCATGGTTGACGTTCCAGTAATTTGAGGCCGACCCAGTAACGAGCGAATTGGTACGCGCAACGACCGTTGCGGTTGCCGCGTCCGGTAGCCCAGCGTACCGCAAGAATGTCTAGCGCTTCATCGCGCTGCCACTGCAAACCGGCCTTGCTCGCCAGTTCGCCGATCCAGTGCTCCACGACATCCAGGAAGTGTTCCTGGGTAAATGGGTAAAACGAAAGCCACAAGCCAAAACGGTCGGACAAGGCGATCTTGTCTTCCACCGCTTCGCTTGGGTGCAACTCACCATCCACGCGTTTCCAGTTGTCATTGTCGCTCTGGTTTTCCGGCACCAAGTGACGGCGGTTGGAAGTGGCGTACAGCAGCACGTTTTCCGGGGCCTGTTCGAGGGAGCCGTCGAGCACGCTTTTCAGCACACGGTAATCGCCTTCGCCTGCCTCGAATGACAGGTCGTCGCAGAACAGGATAAAACGCTGCGGCAGCTTGAGCAGTTGCTCGACCACACGCGGCAGGTCGGCCAGATGGTCGCGTTCGATCTCGATCAGGCGCAAACCGGCCTTGGCGTGCTGCGCCAGCAAGGCGCGCACCATTGACGATTTACCCGTGCCACGCGAGCCCCATAGCAGCGCATGATTGGCGGGCAGGCCATCGATGAATTGTTGGGTGTTGCGCGCCAGCGTTTCACGTTGCTTGTCGACACCGATCAGGTCCGACAGGCGCATGTCCAGGCTCACGTCCAACGGCAACAGGAAACCACTGCGGCCTTCGCGCTGCCAGCGGGCAGCCAGGCACTGGTTCCAATCGATGGTCTGGCGTGGTGCGGGCAATAAGGGTTCGAGGCGGGCGAGCACTGCATCGGCCCGCTCAAGAAAGGCACTCAATCGAGAATCCACAATTATTCCTCTGGCAAGTTCTTGCAAAAGATGGCGTATTGGCAGCCCTGCGGCAGACCGCACAAGGCTGCGTAAAAACGATTCATGCCGGGTAAGCCAAAGCCTGTGGATGTTCAGCTATGCTTGCCGGGCGAAGGGAAACGTAAAGTGGTTCAACACTCGATGGATATCAAGTTCGCCCACCGCTTGTCTTATAAACAAGCCAGATTGACTGTGCTGGTCGGTTTCGTGTTGGGAACCTTACTCAGCCTGATCCAAATCGGCATTGATTATGCCAGCGAAGACGCATCCATCAACCGTGAAATTCGCTCGCTGATCGAAATCAGCCACAACCCCGCGTCACGCATCGCCTACAACATCGACGCCGAATTGGCTCAGGAACTGACCCTGGGCCTGCTGCGCTCCCCCGCCATCATCCATGCCCAGTTGATCGACAATAATGGCGTGGTACTGGCGGATGTAGACCGGCCGCGTAAAGAAAACACCTACCGCCCCCTCAGCGATTTTCTGTTTGGTGCCAACCGCCAGTTTGAAGATCAGCTGTTCCTGAACCCTATGCCCAACGAGTCCCTCGGCGTGCTACGTCTGGACGTGGACACTTATGCCTTTGGCAGCCGCTTCCTGCGCCGTGCCGAGATCACCCTGCTCAACGGGTTTACCCGCAGCCTGCTGCTGACCGGCATCCTGCTGGGTCTGTTCTACGTCATGTTGACCCAGCCACTGGTGCGCATTATTCGCGAGCTGAGCAACCGCAGACAGGCACGCCTGGATTGCCCGCCGGGCCATGAACACGACGAAATCGGCGTACTGGTGAATGTTGCCAACCAACAATTCGAAAACATGGAGACGGAGATCCAGCAACGCCGCCACGCGGAAGATCGACTGACCGAATACCTGGGGCAATTGGAGGACATTGTCTCCGCGCGCACCCTGGAGCTCAAGGCCAGCAACCAGCGGCTGAGCCAGTCCAACGACGAATTGGAGGCGGCGAAGATGCATGCATTGGGCATGGCCCAGGCGCGTGCGGCGTTCCTGGCCAACATGAGCCATGAAATTCGCACCCCGCTCAACGGCCTGCTGGGGATGATCGCACTGTCGCTGGACAGCCCGCTCAACGCCGAACAGCGTCAGCAACTGTCTATCGCCCATGACTCGGGCAAAGTGCTGGTGGAGTTGCTCAACGATATCCTCGACCTGTCCAAGTTCGATGCTGGCCAACTGGAGCTGGAACGCATCCCTTTCGACCTCGGCTCGCTGGTGGAGGACACCGCTAACCTGCTGTCACAAAACGCGGCGCCGAGTGTGGAACTGACCTGCCTGATCGACCCGCAGTTTCCCGCCCAGGTGCTGGGCGACCCGACCCGTGTGCGGCAAATCGTCAGTAACCTGCTGTCCAACGCCTTGAAATTCACGCGCTTCGGCCGGGTCGATGTGCGCCTCAGCGCGCTGGATGGCCGAGTGCGCATCGAGGTCTGTGATACCGGCATCGGCATTGCGCAGGAAGCCCAGGTAAAGATTTTCCAACCGTTCACCCAGGCCGGAGCCGGTATCACACGCCAGTTTGGCGGCACGGGTCTCGGTTTGGCGTTGACGCACAACCTGTGCGAAGCGATGCAAGGCCGACTGAGCATCAGCTCGGAGGTCGGCTTCGGCAGCCAGTTCTGCGCCGACCTGCCGTTGCCGATCCATTTGCCCGCCGTTCAACAGGTGCCGCTCAAGGGTGAGGTGATCGCCATTACCAGTGCCGGCAGCGGCCTGACGGAACTGCTGACCACCCTCCTGCCCCACTGGGGGCTGACACCCCACTGCTACCCGCGTGATGAGGATTTAAGCGGGCAAACGCCGGACTTGCTGATCACCGACTGCCCCGAATGCTTATTCCGCCTGCGGCCTTCCATCACCGCGCCGATCCTGCTGGTGACCGCCTATGGCAATTTCATGCCCAGCGAAGAAGTCGCGGCACTGGGGCCGTTGCAACAACAGGCGCGCCCGCTGAGCCGCAATGCGTTGTATCAAATCCTGGAACGTAACTTGCGCAGCGATAACCAACTCATCCTTGATCCCATCCAGATGGAAGCCGTGCCCCTGGCACGCCGGGCGCGCATCCTGCTGGTGGAGGACAACGCGGTCAACCAACTGGTCGCCAAAGGCATGCTCAACAAACTGGGGTGTGAAGTGATCGTGGCCGCACACGGTGGGGAGGCGCTCAAGTTTCTAGAAGAACAACACTTCGACATGGTGTTGATGGACTGCAATATGCCGGTGATGGACGGTTACGAAGCCAGCCGGCAGATTCGTCGCAGCGGCCGCTGGCCG
Organism: Pseudomonas sp. EL_65y_Pfl1_R83; assembly: GCF_963970695.1. Taxonomy (NCBI): domain Bacteria; kingdom Pseudomonadati; phylum Pseudomonadota; class Gammaproteobacteria; order Pseudomonadales; family Pseudomonadaceae; genus Pseudomonas; species Pseudomonas sp. EL_65y_Pfl1_R83. Next base: position 166,445 of record NZ_CAXAQI010000010.1, read on the forward strand.
GACCTGCCGATCGTCGCGTTGACCGCCAACGCCCTGTCCGAAGAGCGCGAGCGTTGCCGGGCCGCGGGCATGAATGACTACCTGGCCAAGCCGTTTCGGCGCGAGGAACTCAGCGGTTTGCTGGACTTGTGGGTGCCGAAGACGACAAGTCTCTGACCTGCAGCAGCAACTGGTCCAAGCCGTCGCGCAAGGCATCGGCCTGGTTCAGGTCGATGCCGCTGTCGCACAGCAGCCGGGTCTTGAGCGCATGGGCCTGGACGCGCAACTGCACACCGCTTTCGCTGAGGCTCAGGTGCACTTCCCGCTCATCCTTGGCGCTGCGCTGGCGCTTGACCCACGTAAGGTGCTCAAGGCGCTTGAGCAACGGCGTCAGCGTGCCCGAATCCAGCATCAAGCGCTCGCCCAACGCCTTGACCGTGGGTTGCGCGGGGGCTGTGTCGTGCCATTCCCACAACACCAGCATCACCAGGTATTGCGGGTAGGTCAGGCCCAGTTGATCCAGCATCGGCTTGTAGGCGCGGGTCACCGCCCTGGACGCGGCATAGAGCTTGAAACACAGCTGGTTATCGAGGGCCAGGGATACACTCATTTGAGCAGGGCTTCGATCTCTTGAGTCAGGTCATGCGGCTTGGTGGTCGGGGCAAAACGCTTGACTACCTGGCCTTCACGACCGATGAGGAACTTGGTGAAGTTCCACTTGATGCCTTTGGAGCCGAGCAGGCCCGGCGCCTGTTGTTTCAGTTGCACGAACAGCGGGTGGGCATCGCTGCCGTTCACGTCGATTTTCTTGAACAGCGGGAAGCTGACGCCGAAATTCAGCTCGCAGAATTCGGAGATCGCCCCTTCGTTACCCGGTTCCTGCTTGCCGAACTGGTTGCAAGGGAAACCCAATACCACCAGCCCCTGATCCTTGTACTGCTGCCAGAGTTGCTCCAGTCCCTTGTACTGCGGGGTAAAGCCACACTTGCTGGCGGTGTTCACCACCAGGATGGCCTTGCCGGAAAAATCGGCCAAGGTCTTTTGCTCACCTTTGATGGTGGTGCAAGGGATGCTCAGCAGGTTGTCATTCATGGCAGTGCCTTGATAAGGGGGAGAGAGGGATAAACATAGTAGGCAATTCAATTGCGTGCAATTTGATTGACCGCATTGATATCCCATTATCACCTCCCCCTGTAGGAGCCAGGCTTGCCGGACGCCTACAGAGGTTTTATCAACGCGGGACGAGGTCCAGGCACACCGAATTGATGCAATAACGCAGGCCAGTCGGCGGCGGACCGTCGGGGAATACATGGCCCAGGTGGGCATCGCATTTGGCGCAGGTGACTTCGGTGCGGATCATGCCGTGGCTGACGTCACGGATTTCGATCATCGCGCTGTCGGCAATCGGCGCGTAGAAACTGGGCCAGCCGCAGCCGGAATCAAACTTGGTGGTCGAATCGAACAGCGGCTCGTTGCAGCAGATGCAGTGGTACACACCGTCCGTCTTGGTGGCGTTGTACTTGCCGCTGAAAGGTCGCTCGGTACCCTTGAGACGACATACGTTGTACTGCTCGGGGTCGAGCATGGCTTTCCATTCATCAATGGTCTTCTGCAGCTTTTCCATCGGTACACCTCGGCAACTGAAAAAGCCTGATCTGTGTCTTTTCCGTAGATCAGGCGGCACGTATGATTGCGCCTCTTCAAAACGCCAGTCTGGCACCCGCGCTACCGGCATTCAAACGTATTTATGGGGGCGGCCCCGCGGGATTCACAGTACGGTAGTGTCCACACCGTCTGGATCGTTCATTTTCAGGATCACATCGCCATGCAGGTCAGCAAATCGAACAAGCTCGCCAACGTCTGCTATGACATTCGCGGCCCAGTGCTCAAGCACGCCAAACGCCTGGAAGAGGAAGGCCATCGCATCCTCAAGCTGAACATTGGCAACCCGGCGCCCTTTGGTTTCGAAGCGCCGGACGAGATCCTCCAGGACGTGATCCGCAACCTGCCCACCGCCCAGGGCTACAGCGACTCCAAAGGCCTGTTCAGCGCGCGTAAAGCGGTGATGCAGTACTACCAGCAAAAGCAGGTCGAAGGTGTTGGCATCGAAGACATCTACCTGGGCAATGGCGTGTCCGAGCTGATCGTGATGTCCATGCAGGCCCTACTCAACAATGGCGACGAAGTGCTGGTGCCGGCGCCGGACTACCCGCTGTGGACCGCCGCCGTGACCCTGTCCGGTGGCCACCCGGTGCACTACCTGTGTGACGAAGGCGCAGACTGGTTTCCGGACCTGGCCGACATCAAGGCCAAGATCACCCCAAACACCAAGGCCCTGGTGATCATCAACCCGAACAACCCGACCGGCGCCGTGTATTCCAAGGAGGTGTTGCTGGGCATGCTCGAACTGGCGCGCCAGCACAATCTGGTGGTGTTCTCCGACGAGATCTACGACAAGATCCTCTACGACGACGCCGTGCACATCTGCACCGCGTCGCTGGCGCCAGACCTGCTGTGCCTGACCTTCAACGGCCTGTCCAAGTCCTACCGCGTGGCGGGGTTTCGCTCCGGCTGGATCGCCATCTCCGGCCCCAAGCACAACGCGCAAAGTTACATCGAAGGTATCGACATACTGGCCAACATGCGCCTGTGTGCCAACGTGCCCAGCCAGCACGCGATCCAGACCGCGCTGGGCGGCTACCAGAGCATCAACGACCTGATCTTGCCCCAAGGTCGCCTTCTGGAACAGCGTAATCGCACCTGGGAACTGCTCAACGCAATCCCGGGCGTGAGCTGCGTGAAACCCATGGGCGCGCTGTACGCCTTCCCGCGCATCGACCCGAAGGTGTGCCCGATTCTCAACGACGAGAAGTTTGTGCTCGATCTGCTGCTCTCGGAAAAACTGCTGGTGGTGCAAGGCACGGCGTTCAACTGGCCGTGGCCGGATCACTTCCGCGTGGTGACATTGCCGCGTGTGGATGACCTGGAGATGGCCATTGGTCGCATCGGTAGCTTCCTCAAGTCCTATCGCCAGTAACGGAAACGGCGCTGTACGATCGACAATCGGTCGTACAGCGAGTATCTGGCAACACTTCTCTGCCCCTTCTCCGTTCCAGCCGTTTGCTGGCGCAGCAAAAGCTATCTCCCCCCTATATTTACTGGGCTGGAAGGTATGGGTGAGCCGATCAAGGCGGCTTTTTCGCGTCGGAAAATCCCTTCAAGGCTCTACATTCAGGCTGTAGGACACAGTTTGAAATAGTCGCTCGGTTGAATCACCCCATGCCGCACCTTATATACCCCGCAGTACGCGACATATTAAGCATGAGGAGAACCCTACAACCATGATGCGCATCCTGCTGTTCTTGGCCACTAACCTTGCGGTCGTGCTGATTGCCAGCATTACCTTGAGCCTTTTCGGCTTCAATGGGTTCATGGCGGCCAACGGGGTTGACCTGAACCTCAATCAGCTGCTGGTTTTCTGTGCGGTCTTTGGTTTTGCCGGCTCGCTGTTCTCGCTGTTCATCTCCAAGTGGATGGCGAAAATGAGCACCAGCACCCAGGTGATCACCCAGCCACGTACCCGGCATGAGCAATGGTTGCTGCAGACCGTCGAGCAATTGTCCCGCGAAGCCGGCATCAAGATGCCCGAGGTCGGGATCTTCCCGGCCTATGAAGCCAACGCATTTGCCACCGGCTGGAACAAGAACGACGCACTCGTTGCGGTCAGCCAGGGCATGCTGGAACGCTTCTCGTACGATGAAGTGAAGGCGGTGCTGGCCCACGAGATCGGCCACGTGGCCAACGGTGACATGGTCACCCTGGCGCTGGTCCAAGGCGTGGTGAACACCTTCGTGATGTTCTTCGCGCGGATCATCGGCAACTTTGTCGACAAGGTGATCTTCAAGAACGAAGAAGGCCGCGGTATTGCCTACTTCGTGGCAACCATCTTCGCCGAAATCGTGCTGGGCTTCCTGGCCAGCGCGATCACCATGTGGTTCTCGCGCAAACGGGAATTCCGCGCAGACGAAGCCGGTGCCCGCCTGGCGGGTACCGGGGCGATGATCGCAGCGCTGCAACACCTGCGCTCCGAACAGGGCCTGCCGGTGCATATGCCGGACAGCCTGACGGCCTTTGGTATCAACGGTGGCATCAAGCAGGGCATGGCTCGCCTGTTCATGAGCCACCCGCCACTGGAAGAGCGTATCGACGCACTGCGTCGTCGGGGCTGATAGCTCGGTAGTGACACCGAAAGGGGCGATCTGATCGCCCCTTTTTCGTGGGTGCGTCTTTGACCATCGCGGCATAGGTATCTACACCTCTAGAGCGAGCCTCTGCTACGCGATATCACATTTAGAATGTGTAGATACCGATGGCCATCGCTAGCAGGGTCAGCACCTGATCATTTGATACCCACGCTCTTCCAGCCGCGTAACGCCGTCCTGCACGAACTTCCAGCTCTCGCCCAGAATGTCTTGCTCTTCCAGTACCTTCAGGGCCCAGTCCGCGCCAAACAGCACCTTCACCTCCTCATCCGTCACCGCAAACGGCGGGCCGGCTTTTTGCGTCTGGTCGTAATCGAGGGTGATCAGCAGCCCCTGGCAACCCGGCCGCAAAAGCGTATTCAGGTGCTCGGCATACTGCGCACGCATCAGCGGCGGCAAGGCGATCAGCGCGGCACGGTCATACAGCGCCGTGCAATCGGCCAGCGCTTCGGCGCCCAGCGCGAAGAAATCGCCGCACCACACTTCGATCAAATCAGCCTGATACACCTTGAACATGCCCCGCTGGGTGATGCGCGGTGTCAGATTCTGCCCAGTGAAGAAGGCTTCCACCGCCTGCTCCGACAGCTCCACGCCCAGCACCCGAAACCCCAGGCTGGCCAGCCACATCAGGTCCAGGCTTTTGCCACACAATGGCACCAGCACTTTGGCGCCCTTGGCGAGTGCCAACTGCGGCCAGTGCCGTTGCAGGTAAGGATTGACCTCGGGCAAATGAAAGCCGATCTGATTGCGCGCCCAGCGCGCCCGCCAAAACTCAGGCTCCATGGATATGCCCCCAAAAATTCGATCAAATGGTGCTAAAACTTATATTAGATTTAGATCAATGATCTGATTAAAGATGGGCCCATGTTAACGCTCAGGACCCCCCTTATGTTCCCCAGCCTGTTTATCTCCCACGGTTCGCCCATGCTCGCCCTGCAACCCGGCGCCAGCGGCCCGGCGCTCCAGCGACTCGCCGCTGAGATGCCACGGCCGAAAGCAATCGTGGTGGTGTCGGCGCATTGGGAGAGCCATGAGCTCATGGTCAGCGGCAACGCCGCGCCTGACACCTGGCACGACTTTGGTGGCTTCCCCCGCGAATTGTTTGCCGTGCAATACCCCGCGCCGGGCGATCCGCAGTTGGCCGGCGAGATAGTCGAGCGGCTGCACGCCGATGGTTTGAATGCACGCCTAGACGACCAACGCCCGTTCGACCACGGCACTTGGGTGCCGCTCTCGCTGATGTACCCGGCGGCAGACATTCCAGTGGTGCAGGTTTCCCTGCCCAGCCGCATGGGCCCTGCTCTGCAGACACGGGTCGGGCATGCGCTTGCCAGCCTGCGCGACAGAGGTGTGCTATTGATCGGCTCGGGCAGCATCACCCATAACCTGGGCGAACTGGACTGGCACGCGGGGCCTGAGAGCATAGAGCCCTGGGCGCGGGATTTCCGGGACTGGGTGGTGGACAAGCTGGCGGCCAACGATGAGAACGCGCTGCACGACTATCGCCGTCAGGCACCGCATGCGGTACGTAGCCATCCCAGCGATGAGCATTTGTTGCCGCTGTACTTTGCACGTGGCGCCGGTGGCGATTTCAGCGTGGCGCACCAGGGGTTCACCATGGGCGCCCTCGGCATGGACATCTACCGCTTCGGCTGACAGACATCTAAATGTGGGGAGCGGGCTCGCTCGCTCCCACATTAACTTGGATACAAATCCAAAACCTCAAATGCCAGACAAAAAAATCCCCGAACCAGTCGGGGATTTTTTATGTGCGATCAATCAGCCCAGAGGCGGATCAATCTTCGCGGTAGCGACGCAGCTTCAACTGCTTACCGGCAACGCGAGTGTCTTTCAGCTTGGCCAGCAGTTTTTCCAGACCATCTTCCGGCAGCTCCACCAGGGAGAAGCTGTCACGGACCTGGATGCGACCGATGGCTTCACGTGCCAGGCCACCCTCGTTGAGGATAGCGCCGAGCAGGTTCTTGGCAGCGATACCGTCACGCGCGCCCAGCGCGGTACGGCAACGAGCACGGCCTTCAGCCAATGGAACCGGAGCGCGACGCTCACGATCACCACGGTCTGGACGGTCGCCAGTACGCTCTGGACGATCACCGCGTGGCGCGTTGTTCGGCACCAGTGGGCGTTCTTTCTCGATGGCTGCCAGGGTCAATGCTTGACCGTTGGTCGCTTTACGCAGCAGGGCTGCAGCCAGGGCACGTGGGGTGCAACCGATATCGGCGGTCAGGCGGTCAAGCAATTCGCCGTGGGTCGATTCAGCGTCAGCCACCAGCGGCGACAGGCTGTTGGTCAGTTTCTTGATGCGAGCATCCAGAACGGCCTGGGCATCCGGCAGGCGGACTTCAGCGACTTTCTGACCGGTAACACGCTCGATCACTTGCAGCATGCGGCGCTCACGTGGAGTCACCAGCAGCAGTGCACGACCTTCGCGACCGGCACGGCCAGTACGGCCGATACGGTGAACGTAGGACTCTGGGTCGTACGGCATGTCAACGTTGAACACGTGGGTGATACGTGGAACGTCGAGACCACGTGCAGCAACGTCGGTCGCCACAACGATGTCCAGACGGCCATCCTTGAGGGAGTCGATCACGCGCTCACGTTGGTTCTGGGCGATGTCACCGTTCAGCGCAGCGGCTTTGTAGCCTTTGGCTTCCAGGGCACTGGCCAGGTCAAGGGTCGCTTGTTTGGTGCGCACGAACATGATCAGGGCGTCGAAGTCTTCGACTTCCAGCAGACTCAATACAGCCGAGGTCTTCTGGTCAGCGTGAACCAACAGGTGAGCCTGTTCGATCGCGGTAACGGTCTGAGTCTTGGTCTGGATCTTCACGTGTTGCGGATCGCGCAGGTGGCGTTCGGCAATGGCACGGATCGACTGTGGCAGGGTAGCCGAGAACAGGACGGTCTGACGGGTTGGTGGCAGCGCCTTGAAGATGACTTCCAGGTCATCCATGAAGCCCAGCTTCAACATTTCGTCAGCTTCGTCGAGAACCAAGTGGTTCACGGTCGACAGGACTTTCTCGTCGCGACGCAGGTGGTCGCACAGACGGCCCGGGGTGGCGACAACGATCTGTGCGCCGTTACGGATTGCTTTCAGTTGCGGGCCCATCGGCGCGCCGCCGTAAACAGCCACAACGGTAACGCCTGGCATTTGCTTGGCGTAGGTTTCAAAAGCGGTTGCTACTTGCAGCGCCAACTCACGAGTTGGCGCCAGGATCAGGGCTTGCGGTTCGCGCTTGGCAGGATCGATGCAGTGCAGGATAGGCAGGGCGAACGCGGCGGTTTTACCAGTACCGGTTTGCGCCTGGCCAATCATGTCCTGGCCGGCCATGATGATCGGGATCGATTGCTGCTGAATCGCCGAAGGTTCTTCGTAGCCGGTCGCGATGACGGCAGCGAGAATGTTCGGGTTAAGATTAAAAGCGGCGAAGCCGCCGGTTTCCTGGGTCATGGGTCTGCCTCTAAGTGCATCCGCAAAGACCCATGCTCCAAAGCTGCGCATGCCGTGTTGAGACTCAAGAGTCGCCCTGGCTGCTTTGTCGGCGGGGATTTGCGAAAACGAATGAATGAAAAAGATTCGTCAAGGAAGAGTCCGCTGTGCGGACGTGCAGCCGAAGCTGACTTCGGGGAATTGCGCTACCTAAACGCGGCCCGGTTAAAGGCCGGCGCGCACTATACCGGAAATAGCTGAAAAAGGGAGCTTTTTTTATCGTAAAGCACTGATAAACCGCGCTGCGTCACAGTCTTTGCAGATAACACGCGTTAGGTCTATTTTTCAAAGGCCCGGCCCTGTTGGTCACAACGCTTAAACGGTTCACCCAACCCTTCCGACCCTTTGGTCTGAAACCCTTCCCCGCGCCCGAGGGCACACCCGATGAATCAAGCCAGCAGCAGCCGCGTCAGCCGAGAACTGCAGGGCCATGTCCTGCTGTTGGGCCTGGACCGGGTAGCCAAACGCAACGCTTTCGACCTGGACCTGCTCAACGAACTGAGCCTGGCATATGGTGAATTTGATCGAAATGCCGATGCGCGGGTGGCGGTGGTATTTGCCCATGGTGATCACTTCACTGCCGGGCTGGACCTGGCCAATGTCAGCGCGGTGATGGCCGTCGGTTGGCAACCACCGCTGGGGGGCTGCGATCCCTGGGGCGTGTTTGCCGGCCCCCGTGTGAGCAAACCGGTGATCGTCGCGGCCCAGGGCTACTGCCTGACCATCGGTATCGAGCTGATGCTGGCGGCGGACATCAACCTGTGCGCGAGCAATACGCGCTTTGCGCAGATGGAAGTGCAGCGCGGTATCTTTCCGTTTGGCGGCGCGACGCTGCGCTTTCATCAGGTCGCTGGCTGGGGCAATGCGATGCGCTGGCTGCTGACCGGCGATGAATTCGACGCCCATGACGCGCTGCGCTTGGGTTTGGTGCAGGAAGTAATGGCCAGCGAAGATTTGTTGCCGCGCGCCGTCGAACTGGCTAACCGTATCGCGCGGCAGGCACCGCTGGGTGTGCAGGCCACGTTGATGTCGGCACGGCTGGCGCATATGGAAGGCGAAGCCGTCGCGGCAGCGGCTTTGCCGCCTGTGGTGGATAAATTGCTTAACAGCGAGGATGCCAAGGAAGGTGTACGGGCGATGATTGAGAAGCGGCCGGGGGTGTTCAAGGGTATATGAATAACCTGAATTAGCCGTCGACAGTGATGGCCTCTTCGCGGGCAAGCCCGCTCCCACATTTTGACTGCGTGCATCCTGTAGCAATGCGGTCGAATGTGGGAGCGGCGGTTCGACGCTTCGACTTGCTTGCGAAAGCGTCAGAACAGGCGACTAGGTTGCCGGCCGAATCGCCTTGATCAGCGACTGCAACGAATAGCCCAACCGCGGTGCCAGCGCTTCAGCACGAGCCGAAAGCGCGCCAAGGTCCAGTTCCTGATCCAGCTCCGAAGGCACCAACAGAATCACATTCCCCTCCTTCACCGGCAGTTCCCAGTAATGCCGGTGATACAACCCGCGCAACAACGCCGCACCCAACGGTTTGCCATCGTCGGTGGCCCATTGGTTGATCACCAGCCAGCCGCCGGGGTTGAGTTTTTTCTGGCAGCTTTCCAGGAAGGTCCAGGCCAGGTGCCCGACGCCGGGGCCGACGTCGGTGTAGAGGTCGACAAAAATCAGGTCGGCCGACTCAGCCGTGTCGAGCAATTGCAGCGCGTCGCCGACGCGGATATACAGCCGTGGGTCATCGTCCAGCCCCAGGTATTCGATGGCCAGGCGCGGCACGTCGGGACGCAACTCGATGGCCTCCACGTCTTCCAGCGGCAGGAACTTAAGGCACGCCTGGGTCAGCGTACCGGCGCCCAGGCCGAGGAACAGTGCGCTTTCCGGCTGCTCATGGCACAACGCGCCGATCAGCATCGCGCGGGTGTAGTCGTACTCCAGCCAGCTCGGGTCAGCCGTGAACACGCAGCTTTGCTCGATGGCATCGCCGAACTCGAGAAAACGGTAATCGGCCACTTCGAGCACACGGATCATGCCGAAATCATCATGGACTTCGGCGAGCAGGCGCTCGACACGCTCCTCGGTCATCATTACTCCTAAAGGGTTTGCTGCACGGCAAAGGCGTGATTGTCGGCCAACCGGCGGCAACAGGTCACGCACTAATTGCTGATAACATTGGCGCCCGACCGTCAATCAACAATCGAGTGCATGATGAGCCAACCCTGGAGCCCCGACAGCTGGCGCGCCCTGCCGATCCAGCAACAACCCCAGTACCCGGACGCTGCGCACCTGCTGCACGTGGAGCAGAGCCTGGCCAGCTACCCGCCGCTGGTGTTTGCCGGGGAAGCCCGCGAGTTGCGTCGCCAGTTTGCCGAAGTGACCCAGGGACGCGCGTTCCTGCTGCAAGGTGGCGACTGCGCCGAGAGCTTTGCCGAATTCTCCGCCGCGAAAATCCGCGACACCTTCAAGGTGTTGCTGCAGATGGCCATTGTGATGACCTTCGCCGCCGGCTGCCCGGTGGTCAAAGTCGGGCGCATGGCCGGCCAGTTCGCCAAGCCGCGTTCGGCCAACGACGAGACCATCGACGGCATCACCCTGCCCGCCTATCGCGGCGATATCGTCAACGGCATCGGTTTCGATGAAAAAAGCCGCGTGCCGGACCCGGACCGCTTGTTGCAGTCCTATCACCAGTCCACCGCCACCCTCAACCTGTTGCGCGCGTTTGCCCAAGGCGGGTTTGCCGACCTGCACCAGGTGCACAAGTGGAACCTGGACTTCATCGCCAACTCCGCCCTGGCCGAGAAGTACAGCCAACTGGCCGACCGCATCGATGAAACCCTGGCTTTCATGCGCGCCTGCGGCATGGACAGCTCGCCGCAACTGCGCGAAACCAGCTTCTTCACCGCCCACGAAGCGCTGCTGCTCAACTACGAACAGGCCTTCGTGCGCCGTGACAGCCTGACCAACGACTACTACGACTGCTCGGCGCATATGCTGTGGATCGGCGACCGTACGCGCCAGTTGGACGGTGCCCACGTCGAGTTCCTGCGCGGGGTGAACAACCCGATCGGCGTCAAGGTCGGGCCGAGCATGAACCCGGATGACTTGATCCGCTTGATCGACATCCTCAACCCGGACAACGACCCCGGCCGTCTCAACCTGATCGCGCGCATGGGCGCCGGCAAGGTCGGCGACCACCTGCCAGGCCTGATTCGTGCGGTGCAGCGCGAGGGCAAGCAGGTGCTATGGAGCTCCGATCCGATGCATGGCAACACCATCAAGGCCAGCAGCGGCTACAAGACCCGCGACTTTGCGCAGATCCTGGGCGAGGTGAAGGATTTCTTCCAGGTGCACCAGGCCGAGGGGACGTATGCCGGCGGGATTCATATCGAAATGACCGGGCAGAACGTCACCGAATGCATCGGCGGCGCGCGGCCGATTACTGAAGAGGGTTTGTCGGACCGCTATCACACCCATTGCGACCCGCGGATGAATGCCGATCAGTCGCTGGAGTTGGCGTTTTTGATTGCCGAGACCTTGAAGCAGGTCAAGCGCTGAGATTTAAGTTGCCTTTAGGGCGCCATCGGGGACAAGCCCCGATAGCGCCCTAAAGCACAACATCCAAGCTGATCATTGCAACGCTTAACCGGTCGGCACTCGGCCTTTGGCAATTGAGCAGCACCTGCTCCAACCCCAGCCAATCAGCCATCTGCCGCAGATTCAGCGCCAGCGCCAACATCCCCTCCTCATCAAGCCCCGGCTCTTCCTCATGCACCGCATGCACCGCCAAACGCCCATTGGCGCGTTCGGCGCGCAAGTCGATGCGCGCGGCGATCCGCTCGTTGTGCAAAAACGGCAGCACGTAATAGCCGTAGACGCGTTTGTCCTGTGGCGTGTATATCTCCAAGCGGTAACGGAAATCAAACAAGCGCTCGGTGCGGCTGCGTTCCCAGATCAACGAATCGAATGGCGACAGCAATGCGCTGGCCGCGGCTTTGCGCGGCACTTTGGGTTCGGGCAGGCAGTACGCCGGCTGTTTCCAGCCTTGCACCTGGCAGGTCAGCAATTGGCCGTCCTCGACCAATTCGGCAAGGCGATTGCGGCTGTCGGCAGGGTCCAGGCGAAAATAATCGCGCAGGTCTTTTTCCGTACCCACACCTAACGCTGTCGCACTGTGCAACAACAAGCCGCGCTGGGCTTCAGTTTCAGTCACAGAGGCTTGAAGCATCTCGCGGGGGATCACCCGTTCCGGCAAATCATAGAGCCGCTCAAACCCACGCCGCCCTGCGACAGTCACGAGGCCAGCAGCAAACAGCCATTCCAGCGCGTGTTTTTCATCACTCCAATCCCACCACGGGCCCGCGCGCTCTTCGCGGGTCGACAGGCTGCCGGCACCCAGTGCACCCTGTTGTTCAACGGTCTGCAAAACACGCTGGATGGTGGCCTGCTGCTCCCGACCAAAACGCGCCATCTGTGAATAGATACCCTGCCCCTGCTGCGCCCGCACCATGCGCCAACGCATCAACGGGTAAAGCGCCAGCGGCAATAGTGACGCCTCATGCCCCCAGTATTCGAACAACGAACGCCGCCGGCCCTGGCTCCAGGCCGCCTGTTCAAGGAGCAAAGGGGAGTAATTGCCCAATCGGGAAAACAGCGGCAGGTAATGCGAGCGCACCACGGCGTTCACCGAGTCGATCTGCAACACGCCGAGGCGTTCAATCATCCGGTTGAGCTGCGCAGCCTTAATCAGCGCAGGCGCCTGGCGCCCGGAAAAACCCTGGGCCGCCAGCGCCATGCGTCGAGCTTGCTTGAGTGAAAAAGACAGGTCGGCGGGCATGGGGTTCTCCGTGTGGGCGCGCCACCTACCCTACTGCATCCGCGATCATTTTCGCAGCGGGTCTTGCCAGAAATTCAGGTGTCGCTCCTGCTCTACGTCGCGGCGATTGAGCCCGATATCCTTGAGCGCCTCATCGCTCAAGGTTGCCAGCATCTGCCGCTCCGCGTGCACCACCTGCCAACGGGCGATCTTGTGAAACAGCCCGAAAAATGGACGTTTGACTAGCAATACAAAACCTCTTTGACCTTTCATGTTCTCGCCCTCCCGTGGGGATGGCGCAAGTGTGTGCCCGGGCTTATGATCAATCCAACGAATGTTTCTTATGCAATACATCTCAGAGATTGATCATTTGTCCAGCTTCCCAAGCATCGACACAGAAGTGCTGCGCACCTTCGTCGCCATCGCCGACCAGGGCGGTTTTACCCGCGCCGGGGAATTGGTCAACCGCACTCAATCGGCGGTGAGCATGCAGATGAAGCGCCTGGAAGAAGACGTGTTGCAGCGCAAGCTGTTCGAACGTGATGGTCGCCAGGTACGGCTCACACCCGAAGGCCAGGTGTTGCTGGGGTATGCGCGGCGCATCCTGAAACTGCACAGCGAAGTGTTCAACACCCTGCGTGAGCCGCACATGGTGGGGTTGGTGCGCATCGGCACGCCAGATGACTACGTGATGCGTTTCCTGCCTGGGATTCTGAAGCAGTTTTCCAAGGCCTATCCGCTGATCCAGATCGAGATGCACTGCGAATCCTCACCGGTGCTAATGCAGCGGCGGGATTTGGCGTTGACCGTTGTCAGCCGCGAGCCAGGCAATGAAATCGGTGAGCTGTTGCGCACAGAACGCATGGTCTGGGCGGCAGCGCCATGCTTTTGCACGGACGAGCATGAAGCCCTGCCACTGGCGATGTCCGGTGCCGATTGTCTCTACACCCAGTGGGCGCGGTCGGCATTGGAGGCGGCCGGGCGCGATTATCGCCTGGCCTATCACAGCTCCAACGTGGCGGCGATCCAGGCCGTGGTCAACGCCGGCCTGGCGGTGATGGTCAGCATGGAAAGCCTGGTGACTGACGACTTGCGCGTACTTGGCAAGGACGAGGGCCTGCCACCTCTGCCCTCGATGAACCTGCACTTGTTGCGCAACCCACAGATGAATTCGCCCATGACCGAATGCCTGGCGGACTACATCCTCGAAGGTTTCAGACTTTAAAGGTCAGCATCACCGCGCACACCACCAGGAAGCCACAGAACAAGCCGCGCAACACACGCTCCGGCAACGCATGCGCCACCTTCACCCCCCAACTGATACTGAGCAAACCGCCGACGGCCAACGGCACGCCGATCATCCAGTCCACTTCCTGGTGCCAGGCGTAGGTCACCAGCGTTACGCCGGTGCTGGGCAGCGCCAAGGCCAGCGACAATCCTTGCGCGATCACTTGGCTGGTGCCAAACACGCTGGTGAGTACCGGCGTGGCGACCACCGCGCCCCCCACGCCAAACAAACCGCCCATAGAGCCGGACGCCGCACCCAATACGCCCAGCCAGGGCCAGGAGTAACGCATCTGCGCGCTCGGGGGTGCGTTGCGGGTGAACATGCGCAGCAGATTATAGGCCGCCAGCACCCCCAGAAAGACGATAAAGCCGATGCGCATCGCCCCCGCATCCAGGCCCACCGCCCAGATCGAACCGAGCCAGGCAAAACTGAAACCCATGATCCCCAACGGCAGCGCATGCCGCAGTTCGATGCGGTTACGTTGGTGATAGCGCCACAGCGCAAGCATCACGTTGGGCACCACCATCACCAGCGCCGTACCCTGGGCCAGTTGTTGATCCAGGCCGAACAATACACCCAGCACCGGGATCGCAATCAGCCCGCCACCAATGCCAAACAGGCCACCCACCGTGCCGAGGGCTGCGCCCAAGATCAAATACATCACTACATCCAACACTGCGCGTTACTCCTCAATCCCATGCCTTGCATGCTACGCAGTCGGCTATGGCGTGGAAACGCACAGCAACGCACAATGGCTGTGCCAATCTCGCATAAGCGTTTGTGTAATGAACCCGAATACCTTGACCGATCAGCTTGGCCTGTTTCTCGATGTACTGGAGACCGGCAGCTTTTCCGCCGCCGCACGTCGCCACCCGCTGACGCCCTCAGCGGTGGCACGGCGCATCGACAGCCTGGAAAGCTCAGTGGGCAGCCGCCTGTTCCAGCGCAGCACCCACGCGGTGGTGCCGACCCCGGCAGGCCTGGCATTTGCCGAGCGGGCGCGACGGATTGTCAGCGAGTTGCAATTGGCGCGCGCCGAAGCGGTGTCCCTCAGCCATGCGCCGGAAGGCTTGATTCGCGTGGATGCGCCGGCAGCGTTTGGACGACGGCATCTGGCACCGGTGATTGCAGATTTTCTCAATGTGTATCCGGGGCTGGACGTGCACCTGCATCTGATCGACAGCTTTGTGGATATGCAGGGCGCGCACCTGGGCAAGGTCGATCTGGTGCTGCGCGCCGGGCATATCGTCGACACCCGGCTGATTGCCACGCCCCTGGCAAGCATCGTACGCATCGCCTGCGCCAGCCCGGCCTATCTGAAAAGCCGTGGCACGCCGCTGCATCCTCGCGAGCTAAGCGAACACGACGGGCTGGACTGGGATGGCTTGGCGCCGATGTTCGCCTGGCGCTTTGAGCTGGATGGGCGCCGCGCGACCTATCGCCCGCAGCGCATCCGCATGAGCGCCAACAACGCTGAAGCCTTGCTGTCCGGCGCGCTGGCGGGGCTGGGGATTGCCCATCTGCCCACATGGCTCGCCAGTGAGTACCTGGTGCGCGGCGAGCTGTTACCGTTGTTTTGCGAAAACGGCCTGCCCAGCCCCGAGACCACCGGGATCTATGCGCTGCGCCTGGAGCAGCAACCCAATGCACGTAGCCGTTTGTTGCTGGAATACCTCAAAACCCGTTTCAGCCCAGTGCCGCCCTGGGATCTGGCATTGCAAAACGGCTTGGTCTGACCGCCCGGACGGAATTATCTGGCGCATTAAAGAATTGCACGCTAGATTCCAGCCCAGACACGCTTTTTCGAGGCCCCGCCATGAGCAAAAACCCTGATCCGTGCGAATCGCTGCTGCTGGACAACCAGTTGTGCTTCGCCCTGCACTCCACCTCGCTGCTGATGACCAAGGTCTACAAGCCGTTGTTGCAGGCCCTGGGCCTGACCTACCCGCAATACCTGGCGATGATGGTGCTGTGGGAACAGGATGGTTTGACCGTCGGCGAAATCAGCAGCCGCTTGCTGACCGATCCGGGCTCCCTCACCCCGCTGCTCAAGCGCCTGGAGGTCGAAGGCCTGCTCAGCCGAACACGCAGTCGTGAAGATGAGCGCGTGGTGGTGGTGGAATTGACCGACGCCGGCCGGGCGTTACAGGACAAGGCCATGGGGATACCTCAGTGCATTCTGGGCGCCAGCGGCTTGGAATTGGACCAGTTGCGCAAGCTACAAGGCGACTTGATTGCGTTGCGTGCCAACCTGCAAGCCAGCCTCTAACGCGGTAGACCCGCCATCAAAAATCTAAAATGTGGGAGCGAGCTTGCTCGCGAAGGCGGTATGTCAGTCGATTGATTCAGTGACTGATCCACCGCTATCGCAGGCAAGCCAGCTCCCACATTTCGTTTGTGGCGCCAGAAAACGACGCATTGCGAACTTTTTTATACATTTATATTGCGCGCTAAACATTAGCGCTATATATTCACCTCAACAACTACTTAGCGCGCAAACATTTAGCGCTGCAAGCCAAGAGGAAAACACCATGCAAACGCTCTACACCGCAGTAGCCACCGCCACCGGCGGCCGTGATGGTCGTGCTGTTTCCAACGACAACATCCTCGACGTCAAACTCTCCACGCCCAAAGAACTCGGCGGTGCCGGTGGCCAAGCCACTAACCCTGAACAACTGTTCGCTGCCGGCTACTCGGCCTGCTTTATCGGTGCGCTGAAATTCGTCGCCAGCCAGACCAAACGCAAGATCCCGGATGATGCCTCGATCACTACCCACGTCGGCATTGGCCAGATCCCCGGTGGTTTCGGCCTGGATATCGACCTGCACATCAGCCTGCCGGGCCTGGCCCTGGACGATGCGCAAAGCCTGGTCGACGCGGCTCACCAAGTCTGCCCGTACTCCAACGCCACCCGTGGCAACGTCGATGTGCGCCTGCACGTGACCGTCTAATGACCTTGGCCGCCCCTGGAGAAAGACATGAACACAATGGGTAAAACGCTCACCGGAACCCTGCTCGCCCTGTCCATCACCCACGCCTTTGCTGCGACGGGTGATGTGGAACACAACACCCAGGCCTTCCTGGATGCCTTGAACGCCGGCACCGGTAAACCGATAGAGCAACTGACGCCAAAGGACGCCCGTGCCGTACTCACTGGCGCCCAGGCCGGTGTCAAGCTGACCTTGCCCACCGCGGATGTGAGCCAGAAGACCATTCAGGTCGATGGAAAGCCGCTGGACCTGACCATCGTGCGTCCGGCCGGGGTCAAGGGCACATTGCCGGTATTCATGTTCTTCCACGGTGGCGGCTGGGTGCTGGGGGATTACCCGACCCACGAACGCCTGGTGAGGGATTTGGTGGCGGGCTCGGGTGCGGTGGCGGTGTTCGTCAACTACACGCCTTCGCCGGAAGCGCATTATCCGGTGGCGATCAACCAGGCCTACGGCGCCACTAAATGGGTGGCCGAGCACGGCAAAGAGATCAATGTCGATGGCAAGCGCCTGGCGGTAGCCGGCAACAGTGTCGGCGGCAATATGGCGGCCGTGGTCAGCCTGATGGCCAAGGACAAGGGCACGCCGGCGATCACATTCCAGCTACTGCTGTGGCCGGTGACCGACGCCAGCTTCGACACGGGGTCCTACAACGAGTACGCCGAAGGGCACTTCCTCAGCCGCAACATGATGAAGTGGTTCTGGGACAACTACACCACCGACGCCAACCAACGCGCCGAGATCTATGCCTCGCCGCTGCGGGCCACCACTGCTCAGCTCGAAGGCTTGCCGCCCGCGCTGATCCAGACGGCCGGCGCCGATGTGCTGCGTGATGAAGGCGAGGCCTATGCCCGCAAGTTGGACCAGGCAGGTGTGCCGGTAACCGCCGTGCGCTACAACGGCATGATCCACGACTACGGTTTGCTCAATGTGGTCAGCCAGGTGCCAGCGGTGCGTTCAGCCCTGCTGCAAGCGTCGGACGAACTGAAGCAACACCTGAAGTAATCAATACGACGCGCACGAAAAAGCCCGACACAAGGTCGGGCTTTTTTTCGTATCGGCTGGGCCAGAATTACTTCTTGGCGCGACCTTTGTACGAACCGCCTTCGCGGGTATCGATCTCGATCAGGTCGTCGATTTCGATGAAATCGGCCACTTGCAGTTCGGTACCGTTGCTCAGCTTGGCAGGCTTCATCACCTTGCCGGAAGTGTCGCCGCGAGCGGAACCTTCGGTGTAGGCCACTTTACGCACGATGGTGGTCGGCAGCTCTACGGAAACCAGGCGCTCTTCGAAGAAAATAGCTTCGCAGACGTCTTCCATGCCTTCTTCGATGAACGGCAGAACGGCTTCGATATCTTCAGCGTTCAGCTCGTACATGGTGTAGTCGGTGGTGTCCATGAACGTGTAGGTGTCGCCGCTGATGAAGGACAGGGTCGCTTCTTTGCGGTCGAGGATCACGTCGTCCAGTTTGTCATCGGCGCTGTAGACGATCTCGGTCTTGTAACCGGTCAGCAGGTTCTTCAGCTTGGTCTTCATGATTGCGCTGTTACGACCAGACTTGGTGAACTCAGCTTTCTGAACCAGCCAAGGGTCGTTTTCGAGACGGATCACTGTACCGGGTTTCAGTTCTTTACCAGTTTTCATTGCATATATCCGAAATTTGGATGGGATTTACAAAATTCAAGGTGGCGTATCATATCCAACTTTCATAAAACTTCACCAGCGCCGTCGCAAGATCGGCCTGCAAGCCTTGTTCCAGACACCATGTTTCGGCGTGCTGGCTCACCTCCGGCCCGTGTTCCAGCAACATTTTCCACGGTTGTGCCATATCGCCCTCCGTGTTCCAGGCTTGCCAGAGTCCGATCAAGGCAGCCTTTGCCGCCGCTGATAAGCCGGCCGTGTACAGCGCCAGGAAGGCATCGAGCTTGTCGAGATGGATGTCTTCGTCCTGGCGATAGATGTGCCACAGCAACGGCCTGCCGGCCCATTGGGCGCGCACGAACGAGTCTTCGCCGCGTACGGCATTGAAGTCGCAGCACCACAGCAGGCGGTCATATTGCTCTTGGCGTACGAACGCGATGACCTGCACCGTCAGCGCTCCGCGTTGCTGGATGTCCCCCGCTGCCAGCCGGTCCAGGCCCAGCCAGTGCTGCACATCCCCCAGAATCCGGCCCTCCGGAACCAACAGATGAGTGGCACGCCCATCCGTCGATAACACGTCCAGCCAACTGGCCAGCCCGGGATTTTCGTAGGCAAACAGTGAGATCAGCCGCGCATCGGCTGCGGGAAATATGCCCAAGGCTTGCAGGAAGTCTCGCTGCGCGCTGGCATCCTGTTGAAAGGCCCGACGCTGCTCCAGCAGCCCGGCCTCGCGCAACAAGCCGCCGGTGCCGGGACGAAACCCGGGAAAGAAAAAGTACTTCTGCACGCCTTTGAATTTCACCGACGGTAGCCGGTGACACCCCACCACCCAGTCTTCCGCGCTGAGGTAATCCAGGTTCATCCATAACGGCGTACGCTCGCACTCGGCCATGGCCTCCATATAGTCGGGCGGCAACTGGCAGGCGAAGGCGGCGATCACTACATCCGCCGCTGGCGCACCCACCCACTCGGCCGGCCAATGGCACACTTCGACGCCTTCCTGCCATTGCACGTCTTGCTGCACATCAATTTCCGGGCACATGCGCTCGAAGGCGCGCAGGTCATCGACCCACAAACGCACAGCGCAACCATGCTCCGCCACCAATTGCCGGGCCAGGCGCCAGGTCACGCCGATGTCGCCGTAGTTGTCGACAACGCTGCAAAAAATATCCCAGCGGGCTTTCATTCCGGGCTCCAACGATCAAAGGCTCGATTGTCCGCATAAATGCACCGATGCAGAAGGCTTGATCGCGATTATTCTGCACAGTGGCTGTGCGACAATCGCCACCACGCCGCAAATGCCTGCCAGGAGGCCGCCATGTCTGATCGTTCGTTATCGCTGCTCAAGCTCAGTGTTTCTATCGCGTTTGGCGTGTGGCTGGGGTTTATCGCCATCGTGCTGACCACTTGGCTGGCTTCGCGCTATCTGTTTCCGCAGAGCCTGGCGCCGGTGGCCCAGGCGGTCCAGCAATTGGGCAAGCCTGCGGTTGTGGAACCTGATCCGCCGAACCGCCTGTTCGAGCAATATCAGCAGAACCTGCAGAAGCAGGAACAGCAGCAACCCCTGGATCAGGCCCGCAGCAATGCACGCAACCTGTCCAACCCCAAATGCCAGTTCTGGCTGCAACAGGACCAGAACGCTCCCAACGAAAAGACTCGGGCCAATGTCCTGCAATTCTGCGATTGATCACTATGAATAAACACGCCGTCCACTCGTTGGTCCTGGAAAAGCTCAGCGTCGACCTCGACATTGCCCAACGTGCCGCGCAGACCGCCTACGAAACTGCGACCCACGAAGAAAACATCGCCGAAAACAAATACGACACTCTGGGGCTGGAGGCGTCCTACCTGGCAGCCGGGCAAGCCAAGCGTGTCGAGGAAATCAAGCAGTCACTGGCGCAGTGCCAGAACATGGCACTGCGTGCCTACGATGATCAGCGGGGCATAGAAATCGGCGCGCTACTGGGCCTGGCTGATGAGAGCGGTCGCCAGCAGTGGCTGTTCCTGGCGCCGGACGCGGCGGGTTTGAAAGTGGACGTGGTGGGGCAACCGGTGACCGTCATCACCCCGCGCTCGCCGCTGGGCAAAAGCCTGCTGGGCAAGTTTGAAGGTGATGAGGTAGAGATTCTGGTGGCAGGCGCTCGGCAACTGTTTACGGTTACCGAGGCCAAATAAACCACTCAGTGAACGGGCAGTTCAACGCCGTCGAACAGCTCTTCCAGTTCCTGCTTGTTATGGCACTGGATCGCCTTGGCCATGACGTCACGGGTCAGGTGCGGCGCAAACTTCTCGATGAAATCGCACATGAACCCCCGCAGGAAAGTGCCGCGACGGAAACCTATCTTGGTCACACTCGACTCGAACAGCTCGCTCGCATCAAGCACCACCAGGTCTTTATCGAGGGCAGTGTCGACCGCCATCTTGGCGACGATACCGACGCCCAGGCCCAGGCGCACGTAAGTCTTGATCACGTCGGCGTCGGCCGCAGTGAACACCACTTTCGGCGTAAGACCACGATGGCTGAAGGCTTCGTCGAGTTTGGAACGGCCGGTAAAACCGAATACGTAGGTCACGATCGGGTATTCAGCCAGGGCTTCCAGGGTCAGTTTCGGCAGCTTGGCCAACGGGTGACCTTGCGGCACGACCACGCAGCGGTTCCAGCGGTAGCACGGCATCATCACCAGGTCACCGAACAACTCAAGGGCTTCGGTGGCGATAGCGAAATCGACGGTGCCGTCAGCGGCCATCTCGGCGATCTGCATCGGCGACCCCTGGTGCATGTGCAGGGCCACGTCCGGGTACTGCTTGATGAAGTCACGGATCACCGGCGGCAACGCATAACGTGCCTGGGTGTGGGTGGTTGCAATGGACAGGGTACCCTTCTTCTCGTTGGAGAATTCCTGGGCAATCTGCTTGATGCTCTCGACTTTGCGCAGGATCTCGCCAGCGGTGGTGATGATGCGTTCACCGGCCGGGGTAACACGGGTGAGGTGCTTGCCGCTGCGGGCGAACACTTCGACGCCCAACTCATCTTCGAGCAGGCGGATCTGCTTGCTGATACCAGGTTGCGAGGTGTACAGGCTTTGAGCGGTAGCGGAAACGTTGAGGTCGTGGTGCGCCACTTCCCAGATGTAGCGCAGTTGTTGAAGCTTCATATGTGTCCCTCAAAGCAGATAGACGCCACGGGTATCAGCGACGGTATATAACTATATTAAAGGTTTGATGGATAAATCTAGAACTTTTTATTGGTTTACCCATCACGCATCATCACTGCGTCGACGTTGTAACGAAGGCACCAGGTACACCGGCACCGTAGACAACTGCAGCACCCGTGCAGCAGTGCGCCCCAACGGGGTGGCCGCCGCGATCGCGTGGCTATGACTGCCTACAATCAACAAGTCTACGGACAGTTTGCGCAGCTGGTCGAGTATCACCTCGCACGGGTCCCCCTGGATCACCCGCACCGAACGGATCAACTTCAGGTCTTGCTCCCCTTCCCCCAACTCCTCGCGAAAACTGTCCAGTACCCGCTGCTCAATCGTCGCCATCACCGTGGTCAGCCCCTGACTCTGCCATTCACTCAGGGCCTTCTCATCAAGGTAGCTCTGTAACACCGATTCGGCGAACAACCCGATGGGCTCGACCACATGGATCACATACAAATCTGCCTTGAACGTTCGGGCCAGCGCCAGCGCGTGCTGCATCACATAAGGCGCGTACAGACCAAGGTCCGTGGCGTACAGCATCGAACGAATCATAGAACCCCCCCGGAACTGCCAGGATGGCGGAGATGAAATGAGCTTAGCAGTGCCCGGGCGAATACGATTAGCTTAGATCTTCACCTCATTACTGATGCCATGGGGCACATGCCCGGTCGCTACAAACTCCCTGGCTTTCTCGCAATGCCCGGCCTGGTCATCGAAAAACACATCCGCAGCAAACGCCTCCAGAAACGCGGATTTTTCCAGGCCGCCGAGGAACAACGACTCGTCCAGGCGGATATCCCACTCACGCAAGGTGCGAATCACTCGCTCGTGCGACGGCGCCGAGCGCGCGGTGACCAAGGCCGTACGGATCGGGCAGGACTCATCGGGAAACTCGCGCTGCAGCAGGTTGAGCGCCGCCAAAAAACCCTTGAAAGGACCGCCGTGCAAAGGCCGGCGCGCCGACTCGCGCTCATTGGCCTGGAACGCTTCCAACCCACCAGCCTGGTAAACACGCTCCGACTCATCGGAAAACAACACGGCGTCACCGTCGAAGGCGATGCGCAGCTCTTCGCTGGAGGCACGGTTTGGACCGCCGGACAAAATCGTCGCCGCCGCGAAACCGGCATCCAAGGCACTGCGCACATCTTCAGCATGGGTCGACAGAAACAGATGGCAGCCAAACGCCGCCAAATAAGGATAAGGACTACGCCCGCCTACGAAAGCGGCGCGGGAAATATCCAGGCCGTAATGCTGGATCGAGTTGAATACGCGCAGGCCGGTATCGGCACTGTTGCGCGACACCAGCACCACTTCGACCCGGGCACGGTCCAGGCTGGCGTTGAGACTCAGCAGCTTCTTGACCAACGGGAAGGCATCGCCGGTTTCGAGGATTTCTTCTTCGTGTTCGATCTGGTATTTGCGGTAGGCCTCGACGCCCTGAGCGAGGTAGACCTTGTGGCTGTCGCTCAGGTCGAACAGGGCCCGCGACGAGATCGCCAGCACCAGCTTGTCGCCCAATTCCTTTGCCATGGTGTGTCCCCCGACTCAGCGGTTATGCCGATCAATAAAACTCAAGGCCTGGTACAGCGCCTGCATCCGCGGCAGTTCGCAACCGGCAGCTTTTGCCGCTGCGAGTGGCCGCGCATAGATCGCCGCCAGTTCCAGCGGGCGTTTGTGCACGTGGTCGTGGTACATGCTCGGCAGGTAGTCGACCATCGTTTCGGTCATGGCGAACATCTGCTCAGCGTAACTCTTGGGGATTTCATGGCCGCAGGCGTGGGCGCCTTGTACCACTTCGGCCATCAACGCCTGAATCAGCTCGCGGCTGGATTCATCCGCCATCATCGCCGTGGTGCCCGCGCCCAATAACACCGAGAGGCCGTTGTAGGGCACATTCCACACCAACTTATGCCAACGGGCCTGATGCACGTTCGCCATGGCCTGGGACTCGATACCCGCCTTGTGAAACAACGCGGCGCCGGCTTCGACGATCGCCTTTTGGCGGGCTTCATCATTGGCCGCCGAGCCACTGTGATAACCCAGGTTGACCCGGCCCAACGCCTGATGCTCGATAACGCCGGGGGCAGAACGATGCACGCCGATGTAGCACAGGCCGCCGAGCAAATGCAGCGATGCGGACAGGTGCTCGCGCAGGCTGTCTTCCACATCGAGGCCATTTTGCAGCAACACCACCTTGGCATCCGGCGCCGCAACCTGGGCGATGGTCGGGGCCAGGTCGACGTTGCCGGTGGACTTGGTGCCCACCAGAAGCCAGTCGCACGCTGGCATATCGGCAGCCCGGGCGTAGGCCTGCACCGGGTGCAGGTGCAAGGGGCCATGCACGCTGCTGTTAAGGTGAAGGCCGGTCTCGCTGACCGCTGCGTACTCACTGCGCAACAGGAAGTGCACATCAAAACCGGCGCGTGCCAGCATCAAACCGTAGAAACCACCGATGGCGCCGGTGCCGATGATGCCAATGCGGGTTGATTGTGCGGTCATGGCAGATCCTCTGGAGTGCGGGTAAGCGCATGTTTTATAGAGTCAGCAAGGTCAGAAGGTGTAAGACGCGTCTGTAATTGCCCGAGGAATTGACCCTCGCACACCACGAACAACGCCGGCAAATGAAAGATCTGGTAGCGTTCGACCGCACCGCCGTTGTGCCCGGCATCCACCCAGCACACCCGGTCCAGCGGCAACGTCCAGCCTGGCAATTGCTGGCGCGCCCAACGACAACTGGAACACCCTACGCTTGTGAACACGACAAGCGAAATACCTGGCAATCCCAGCAATTGCTGGTCAATATCCAGGTCGGTCAATTCCAGTTCCTTCACTATACTGCTGCTGCCGCCGTCAACTGGACGGTACTCGGAGTCCGTGTACATGGGTCGTTTTTTACCTCACCCTGATGATGTCGCTGTCGAGTTAATCCAACGCCCCTCTCCTGCCATCCCCCGCCAACGCCTGCACACTATCGGCCTGGGCGGTGTGGCCTGCCATTGGCCACGCGCCTGGCGCGAAGGCACGGCGGTTGATCTGCACATCCCTTCCCTGGGCGCCAGCGCGCGTTATCCAGGCTATGTGGCGTGGTGCCGCAAGGTGGAAAACGGCTACCGCGTCGGCGTCTCGTTTACCGATGAACATGCGCTGTTCGGTGCGCGAATGGGTGAGCAAGCATGCCGGATAGAGCGCTATTGCCGCCAGCACGACAACGCAGAACCCACCGCCCAGCAATTCGAAGCACTGGCCCGCGAGTGGGTATCGCGCCATGCCTGTGAGTTCTCCCATGAAGCGTTTATGGCGCCAACGCTGGATTAAAGCGGGCTTTGCCCATTGTCGCGGGCCGGTGTTACGCGCTAAGGTTCCCTCCCCCTGCATCCAAATCATGCTGTGCTCCGCCGCACGGGGATGGCTGGCGGCCGGCACCCGTGACCCTGACGAGTAACACGATGGCTGATTTACCGATCAATGACCTAAACGTCGAATCCAACGAGACCCTGATCACACCTGATCAGCTCAAGCGCGAAATCCCTTTGAGCGACGCTGCCCTGCAGACCGTCACCAAGGGCCGCGAAGTCATCCGTGACATTCTCGACGGCACCGACCACCGCCTGTTCGTCGTCATCGGGCCCTGCTCGATCCATGACCTCAAGGCTGCCCACGAGTACGCCGAGCGCCTCAAAGTACTGGCGGCGGAAGTGTCCGACACCCTGTACCTGGTGATGCGCGTCTATTTCGAAAAACCGCGTACCACCGTCGGCTGGAAAGGCTTGATCAACGATCCGTACCTGGACGACTCGTTCAAGATCCAGGATGGCCTGCACATCGGTCGTCAATTGCTGCTGGACCTGGCTGAAATGGGCCTGCCCACCGCCACTGAAGCCCTGGACCCGATCTCCCCGCAGTACCTGCAGGACCTGATCAGCTGGTCGGCCATCGGCGCACGCACCACTGAATCCCAGACTCACCGAGAAATGGCGTCCGGCCTTTCCTCGGCCGTGGGCTTCAAGAACGGCACCGACGGTGGCCTGACCGTGGCGATCAACGCGCTGCAATCGGTCTCCAGTCCGCACCGCTTCCTGGGTATCAACCAGGAAGGTGGCGTGTCCATCGTCACCACCAAGGGCAACGCCTACGGCCACGTGGTGCTGCGCGGCGGCAACGGCAAGCCCAACTATGATTCGGTCAGCGTTGCGCTGTGCGAACAGGCGCTGAACAAGGCCAAGATCAAGCCGAACATCATGGTCGACTGCAGCCACGCCAACTCCAACAAGGACCCGGCCCTGCAACCACTGGTGATGGAAAACGTCGCCAACCAGATCCTCGAAGGCAACCAGTCCATCATCGGCCTGATGGTCGAGAGCCACCTGAACTGGGGTTGCCAGGCGATTCCAAAAGACCTGGCCGACTTGCAATATGGCGTTTCGATCACTGATGCCTGCATCGATTGGGCCGCCACTGAAAACACCCTGCGCAGCATGCACGCCAAGCTCAAGGACGTATTGCCGAAACGCAAACGCACCTGACACAACACTGCGCACACAAAAACGCCGGGCTGAGCCCGGCGTTTTTTATGGTGCTATTTATGCCTTACAGCTTCGCGGCATGGCGCTGGTGGCGCTCCATGTAGCGTTCGACGTATGAGCAGGACGGGATCACCGTATAGCCTGCCTGTTCGGCGAACTTCAAGGCTTCCTCGGTCAATGCCGCCGCAATACCACGGCCCCGCAGTGCGTTGGGCACGAAGGTCCGATAGATATCCAGGGTCTGTTTGCCGAGGTCCATGTAGGTCAGATAGGCACGATGACCGTCCACATTGGTCTCGAACTGATGACCAGCCTGGTCATGGTGGATGGACAACGCCTCGCTCATCACTACTCCTCGCGGGTCTTGGTTTCTGACCCTACCTTACCGATGTTTTTCCGGCGAAGGAACATCTACGCCACCCCGTGCCGGTTCCGACAACGAGAAAACCCTGAGCGCTCACAACCAGCACGCAGGAAATAGTAGGCACCAATCCTGAGATTGCTCAAGGCGCACCTGCCATCCCCTGCCGCTGGTAGATATAGAAAGGGCCTCGATCAACCGATGATCGAAAGCCTGTACATTGCCGGCAGTTGAACCTTGAGACGAACAGGCGCTCTTAAAGTCACCTCTACATGCGCAAAAGATGCCGGGCAACGCAAAGCCGTGCTGAACGAAAGTGTCAGCTGTATATATAAATTTTCATCTATTTACAGCGCTTAACACATGCCGGCCGGCCTTTCCAGCCTGGATCCAATTGTCGCCTGATTGAAAAAAATTGGACGCTTTTTATACAAACCTTCAAAAGGTTAGCCAAAATAGATTCGGCACGAGAATTTTTTTTGCTTCTTGCGCTACGTCAGTTTACTTACTACAAGTAATGGGTAGTATGTACGCCGGCTATTAGCTCACTCTGGGCGAACTAGCCATCTAATAGAAAGTCCTTGAAGGGGAACACGATGAACAACGTTCTGAAATTCTCTGCTCTGGCTCTGGCCGCAGTTCTGGCTACCGGTTGCAGCAGCGTCTCCAAAGAAACCGAAGCTCGTCTGACTGCAACTGAAGACGCAGCAGCTCGCTCCCAGGCTCGTGCAGACGAAGCCTACCGTAAAGCTGATGAAGCGCTGGCTGCTGCTCAAAAAGCACAACAGACTGCTGACGAAGCTAACGAGCGCGCACTGCGTATGCTTGAAAAAGCTAGCCGCAAGTAATAATCCTTCGGGGTTGTTATCAAGCCGATCCATTTATGGGTCGGCTTTTTTATTGCCTGGGATGTGTACCTGAATAACGCGCAATAAAAAGCCCGCCGAGGCGCAAGGCCTTGACGGGCTTTTGAACGAACGCCTTATTGCTGCAGGTCGATCGGCGCGCTGGAGGCGATCGGTGCCGGGCCCGGCACACCGATTTCCGTCGGCAAACCGTCTTCCGCCGCGACGACGTCACGCACCTGATCCCAGTTCACTCGAAGTTGATTGGCCAAGTCTTCACGCTTGAGCAAGGCGTTGATCACTGCCGTGTGCTTGTCGACCACCGATGGCGTCCCGTCATCATTCAATGGCGTATGCGCTTCCAGATAGACCTTGCCGCCACTGCGACCGAACTTGTAGGCCTCGCTGATGATGCGCACCGACGTGCCCACCGGCACCATGCCGGCCATCTCCAGCACGTTGTTGTTGAACATACGGAAGCAGCCGTGGCTGGTGCGGGTGCCGATGCCGAACTTCGCGTTGGAGCCGTGGATCAGGTAACCCGGAGTACCCAGGGTAAACTTGAACGGGCCCAAGGGGTTATCCGGGCCGGCCGGGACCACGTTGGGTAGCGGGTCACCGTTGGCGGCGTGCTCGGCCTTGATCGAGGCGGGCGGCGTCCAGGTCGGATTCGGCGTTTTGGCAATGATGCTGGTATGGGCGATAGGCGAACCCCAGCCTTCACGACCAATGCCCAGCGGGAAGGTGTAGACCACGTTCTGGCCCTTGGGGTAGTAGTAGAGCCGGTACTCCGCCAGGTTGATCACAATACCTTCGCGCGGGCCCGGCGGCAGGATGAACCGCGTCGGCAGCACGATCTCGGTGCCCGCCCCCGGCAACCAGGCATCCACGCCCGGGTTGGCCGCGACCATCTCCGAATAGCCCAGGTCATAGGTGGTGCCCAGGTCGGCAAAGGTGTCCTCGTACTTGGCCTTGATCACTTGGACCTGACCGACGATGTCTTCACCCGGCGGTGGCAAGGGCAACTGCAAAGCTGACGCAGAACCGGCCGCACAGAGTGCGGCGAGAGACAGGCAGCAGGTGACGACGGAAAGGCGCGACAACATCCGGAAAATCCTTCGCAGAACGACGGGAGATAAAGATAGATTGTATACGTGAAGCGCGCTTCTAGCTGCCCCTTACAGCTCGAAACGCAGCTCCGGCCAGATCGGCGGCGTGCCACGCTTCTGGGATTCCAGGATCGCACGACACAACGGGCACAGGCGCTGGTCCTGGAAGATCGAGCGATCAACCCGCGACCAACGCGGTTGCGCCGGCAGTAGCGTGCCGCACAGGGTACGATCGATGGTGCCGCCCAGTTCCAGTTGACGCGTCACCAGATGCACCCGCACTTCCTGGCAGGCGAACAGATCCAGCTGCTCGTCCGGCTCGATCAGTTGGTAATTAAACAGGGACCAGGCAGGACGCGACATCAGGGGCTCCAAATCGGGGGGGCGCCACCTTAGCCGAAAGCCTGCCGGTAGAAAAGCGTCAAAGCAGCGGTTTTAGCGTCGGCCAGACATTTTCCAGCAACTTGCCCTGGGCGCCGACGGCCGGGTGCAGTTGATCGGCCTGCATCAGCTCCGGGTGCCCACCCACGCCTTCGAGGAAAAACGGCACCAGCGGGACGTTTTTTTCCTTGGCCAGTGCGCCAAAGACTTCGGCAAATGCCTTTGTGTAGCGCGGGCCATAGTTGGGCGGTAATTGCATCCCCAACAACAACACCTTGGCACCACCGGCCTTGGACTGGTCAATCATCGACGCAAGATTTTGTTTCAATTGCGCCGGGGGTTGTCCACGCAATCCATCATTGCCGCCCAACTCGATCACCACCACGTCTGGCTTATGCTCTGCAAGCGCCGCCGGCAGCCGCGCCAAGCCCCCGGCACTGGTATCCCCGCTGATGGAGGCGTTGATCACTTTATCGTCGAAACCTTCCTGCTTGAGCCGTTGCTCCAGCAGGGCAACCCACCCCTTGCGGGTATCCAGGCCGAAACCGGCACTGATACTATCGCCAACGATCAGGACTGTACCCGCCGCTGCGTTCTGGGCCATGCACATCAAGGCCAGGCCAGCACTCAAAAACCACATTCGCATCGGATTCTCCATGGGCGCAAGCATTCTCACCGCGCGGAACCTTAGCAAAGTGGTTCCCAGCGCGGAAGGTGAACTGACTATCCTGCACGAACTGAGCCTGGAACTGAACAAGGGCGATAGCCTGGCTATCGTCGGCAGCTCCGGTTCCGGCAAATCTACCCTCCTCGGCCTGCTGGCCGGCCTCGACCTGCCCAGCAGCGGCGAAGTCACCCTCGCCGGGCAAGCCTTGAGCACTCTCGACGAAGACCAGCGCGCGCGCATCCGTGCCGAGCACGTAGGGTTCGTGTTCCAGTCCTTCCAACTGCTCGACAGCCTCAACGCGCTGGAGAACGTCATGCTGCCGTTGGAGCTGGACGGCCGCAAAGACGCCCGCGAGCGCGCCCGGCACCTGCTCGAACGTGTCGGCCTGGGCCAGCGCCTGACCCACTCACCACGCCAACTCTCAGGTGGCGAGCAACAACGCGTGGCGATTGCCCGCGCCTTTGCCGCCGAACCGGACGTACTGTTTGCCGACGAGCCTACCGGCAACCTCGACAGCCACACCGGCGAGCGCATCAGCGACCTGCTGTTCGAACTCAATAAAGAGAGCGGCACGACCCTGGTGCTGGTCACCCACGACGAGCGCCTGGCCCACCGTTGCCGACGTCTGATCCGCCTTGAAGCCGGCCTGATGGTCGCGCCCCTGGAGCCTTGATGGCACGTTTGCCGCTGTTGCGCCTATTCAGCCTTGCCATGCGCCAATTGCTGCGCGATGCCCGCGCGGGCGAATTGCGTGTGTTGTTCTTCGCCCTGTTGGTGGCCGTGGCCGCCAGTACCGCCATCGGCTACTTCGGCGCTCGCCTCAATGGCGCCATGTTGTTGCGCGCCACCGAGTTTCTGGGCGCCGACCTGGTGCTGGAAGGCAGCTCGCCGGCCCGCCCCGAGCAAATCCAGTCAGGCACCGAATTGGGCCTCGATCACGCTCGCGTCGTGGAGTTCTCCAGCGTTATAGCCACTGATAACGGCATCCAGCTCTCCAGCATCAAGGCGGTCAACGAGCAGTACCCGCTGCGCGGCGAACTGAAAAGCGCTGCTGCGCCCTTCGGCGAGGAGACCCCTGGCGGCGGGCCCAAACCCGGGGAAGCCTGGGTTGAAGCCCGGCTGCTGACAGCACTGGACCTCAAGGTCGGCGACAGCATTGATGTGGGCATGAAAACCCTGCGCCTGACCCGCGTGCTCACCTATGAGCCGGACCGCGCCGGCAACTTCTACAGCCTTACGCCCAGGGTGATGATCAACCTGGCGGACCTGGACGCCACCGGCGTCGTCCAGCCCGGCAGCCGCGTCAGCTATCGCGAACTGTGGCGCGGGCCACAGGGCAGCACGGTACTGCAAACCTATCGTGACCTGGTCAAGCCAGGACTCGCCGCCAACCAGCGGCTGCAGGATTCACGGGACGGCAACCAACAGATCGGCGGCGCGCTGGGCAAGGCCGAACGCTACCTGAACATGGCCAGCCTGGTCGCGGTGCTGCTGGCCGGTGTGGCCGTGGCGCTGTCGGCCAATCGCTTCGCCACCCGGCGTTTTGACGCCAGTGCCTTGCTGCGCTGCCTGGGATTGTCACGGCGCGAAGCCATGTTGCTGTTCAGTCTGCAACTGAGCGTACTGGGGCTGCTGGCAAGCCTGACCGGCGCCCTGCTCGGCTGGCTGGCGCAGTTTGGCCTGTTCTACTTTCTCCATGACCTGCTGCCGGCGGACGTTCCTCCCGGCGGGCTGTTACCGGCAATTGCGGGCATCGGCACCGGCCTGGTCGCCCTCGCCGGTTTCGCCCTGCCGCCCTTGGCCGCCCTGGGTCGTGTGCCCCCACTAAGGGTATTGCGTCGCGACCTGCTGCCGATTCCTTCCAGCACCTGGATGGTCTACGGTGCAGCATTGTTTGCATTGGGCCTGATCATGTGGCGCCTGAGCCTCGACCTGGTGCTGACCTTCGCCCTGCTGGGCGGTGGCGTGGTGGCTGCGCTGGTCCTCGGCGGCTTGCTCCTGCTGCTGTTGCAAAGCCTGCGCCGCCTGCTGGCACGCGCCTCCCTGCCGTGGCGCCTGGGCCTGGGCCAATTGCTGCGCCACCCGTTGGCGGCGGCCGGTCAATCCCTGGCGTTTGGCCTGATCCTGCTGTCCATGGGCTTGATCGCCCTGCTGCGTGGCGAGTTGCTCGACACCTGGCAAAACCAGCTGCCTAAGGATGCGCCCAACTATTTCGCGTTGAATATCCTGCCGGCCGACAAGGACGCCTTTGGCGCCCGCCTGCTGGAACTGCAAGCGCAATCCGCGCCGCTTTATCCGGTGGTGCCGGGTCGCCTGATCAGTATAAACGGTGAACCGGTACAGGAAATCGTCAGCAAGGACTCAAGCGGCGATCGTGCGGTACAACGCGACCTGAGCCTGACCTGGGCTGCCGACCTGCCACCGGGTAATGCCCTGACGGCGGGCTCATGGTGGTCACAGCCGCCCACCGATGAAATCCCTGGCGTCTCCGTAGAAGCCAAGGTAGCGGAAAGCCTCAAGCTCAAGCTCAATGACCACTTGGTGTTCACGGTGGGCGGCGAAAATCGTGAAGCGCGGGTGACCAGCCTGCGGACCATCAACTGGGATAACTTCCAGCCCAACTTCTTCATGATTTTCCAGCCAGGCACCTTGAAGGACCTGCCGACCACCTACCTGACCAGCTTCTACCTGGCACCCGGGCATGACCAGCAAATCGTCGACCTGTCCCGGGCGTTCCCGGCGGTAACCATCCTGCAGGTCGAGGCGCTGCTGGAGCAGTTGCGCAGCATCCTCGCCCAAGTGACCCTGGCGGTGGAGTACGTGCTGCTGTTTGTCCTGGCAGCGGGGATGGCGGTGTTGTTCTCGGGCCTGCAGGCCACGCTGGACGAACGTATCCGCCAAGGCGCGCTATTACGCGCACTGGGCGCCGAACGCAAGCTGCTGGTCAAGGCCAGGCGTATCGAGTTCGGCTTGCTGGGTGCCGTCAGTGGGCTGTTGGCGGCACTGGGGACTGAACTGGTGACCTTTGTGCTGTACCGCTATGCATTTGACCTGGCCTGGCAGCCTCACCCATGGTTGTTGTTGCTGCCGGTGATTGGCGCCGTGCTGATCGGCGGTGCGGGTGTGTTTGGCACCCGCCGTGCACTGAACGCCAGCCCGCTGACTGTGTTGCGCGAAGGTTGAAGCGCTGTGTGGGAGCGCTTTAGCAACGCGGCGAAGGGATCACCGCGCGGTCTTTGCCAGACCGCAGCGCCGGCATCGCAGCCTCGCTAAAGCTCGACAGCTCTCACATTTGATCTCTAGTGTTTTCGCAGCCCCGCTCACTTCACATACTCGATCCCGGTGATCCACCAGCACACTTCACCACTCGGGGTCTGCACGAGGGCCTCGTCGTCTACTTCCTTGCGCAGCAGCGCACGGGCCATGGGTGAGTCGATGGAGATGTAGTCCATCCGATCATAGATCTCGTCATAGCCGACGATACGAAAACGCTTGGTCTCACCCTGTTCGTTTTCGATGTCCACCCAGGCGCCAAAAAACACCTTGCCCTCCTGCTCGGGCATGTACTCCACCACACGCATGTCTTCCAGGCGCTTGCGCAGGTAGCGCACGCGACGGTCGATCTCGCGCAGCAACTTCTTGTTGTACTGGTAATCGGCGTTTTCGCTACGGTCCCCCAGCGAGGCCGCCCACGTCACTTTGCGCGTGGTGTCCGGGCGCTTCTCACGCCAGAGGTAATCCAGCTCCTTCTTCAGCGCTTCATGGCCTTCTTTGGTAATCAGCTTGGTACTCAAACGCTTGCATCCCCAGGCAATGTCCATAGGTGCCGATACGCCTGAGTTTCAGCCCCGGCGTTGGCTGGCTGGCGTTGATGATAAATGAACCCGGGAAAGTAGCCAGGCCAGTCTAGCTATCCAACGCCCGATCCAGCTCAAGCAGCATGCCTCTCAGGCTTTGCCGCAGGCCCGCCACCTGCGACGTCATCACCTTCAGGGCTTCGGTCCTCTGGCTGACCGCAAGCGACTGATCATGCAATTGAGCGGTGCGTTGTTCCAGTTCTCGAACCTTCTCGTCCAACTGGCTTTGCCCCTGCTGCAACCGCGCCTGCCATTGCTCAAGTGCCGTCTCCTGCTCGATTGCCGCGAGTTTTTGCTGGGTCAGCTCCTGGGCGACACGGGCAAGGTTGGTCAACGTACTGTCCACTTCGAACAACGTACTGTGGTCACCTGACGCAGGGGGTTGCGGTTGTGCCGGCGCAACGGGTGCCCGTGGGATTGCAGGTGGCGGCGGCGCCATGACCACGGGCGTTTCGACGGAAGCTGGCAGGGGCTCCTCAACCAGATGTTCATGCATCGGCCGGGGTGGCTCTGAGGGGCCTGCCCCTTTGGCCGGGGAGCTCATTTGCGACGAAAAACGAATGGACGGCACGATCAATGAAGCACTCTCGATAGCCGGCAGTGTCGATGCCGACATGCCCAGGGTGATCACTTTCATCACCAGCGCTTTCTTGATGATCACCGAGTGATGATCCTCGGGCCTGGCGGGCGGCAGCTTGCAACCTTTCAAATCAACAAAATGATAGGGCACCTGGGTCTCAGTAACGCCGCCCGCCTTAACCCCCGAAGCGGCCAATGTCAGTATTTGCTTAAAAACATGTAAGGCCACCTGCAAATCTTCCTTGGACTCGACCCCGCCCAGGAAATACCGATCAAGTTTCTTACGCAAGGCCGCGATATAGACCCTGGAACTTCCCGGCTCTACCTCCTCATCCAAACTGTAAACAAGAAAGTTGCACGCCGTCTGACCTACAGCAAACCCACAGAGCAGCGCACCGTTAACCGGAGCATCTTGACCGTCGCGTTCAAGCACAAGGGTACGTAGCAGCATCATGGCATTCAGGCCTCATTATGCGGGGCAGAAAGTTTACATAAACAACAAATAAACATTTGAAAATTTGACGCTTTTAAAACACAACACATTGTTTCAGTGGCTTGACTGCCCCGCACGTAGGACTTGTCTTATTAATAGTTATCGGCGTTCCCAAAAACGGTCATTACCCGTACCCTTTTTTCACGCCCCCTACGTCATGCCAAACTTATTCGGTAAAAACATGATCGAAATAAGCAATCTGACAAAACACACGGGTAACACAACTCTAATAAGCGACTTTTCATTTAGCGCCCCGTCACAAGAATGCCTGGGTTTATTCGGAGAGGATCATACGGTCAAAACAGCCCTGCTCAATCTAATAGCCGGTTCGACCCAGCCGTCCAGCGGTTATATAAATATCCAGGGCTTCAATACTCAAACCCATGCACTTAAAGCGAGAAAACTCGTCGGCTACCAACTGTCCAAAGACCTCGGCCATCCAACAATGTCCGTCAATACATTCCTTGGTTTTATCGCGGCCGTTCGCGGCCTCCATGGCGCCGAAAAGCGCGCACGGTTGGAACACGTTGTTGCACGACTGGAACTGTTTCCGGTGCTCAATGCCCCCCTCGACGCGCTCTCCATTGCCTGGAAACGCAAAGTCGCTATTGCCCAAGCCATCCTGCATGGTCCAGCCCTGTTACTGCTGGATGAGCCAACGGAAGGGTTCGCACCTGATCAGAAACATACCTTCAGGGCGCTTATCCAATCACTGACGCAAGAAATGACAGTGATCATCGCCTCTCGTCACTGCGATGAATTGTCCCAATGGTGTACACGCGCGTTGGTCATAGCCGGCGGTCGCCTGGTGGCCGATACCCCACTGCCCGATCTACAGCGCGACTCCCGTCACTTCCAGGCCGTCACACTTGCTGCGGACGCCCCGTTGGATCTGCTGGCCCTCGCCGTACTGCCAGGCGTGGCAGGCATCGAAGAGCATCGGCATGCACCCGGCACGGTGACCGTTCTCGCCATGCCGGGGCACACCATCTATCCCCATATCAACACGCTGATTGCCAGTCGTCGCTGGAAAATCAACTCACTGAACCTGGAACCAGGGCGCCTCAATGATGTAGTCCAGCAGTTGAGCCAGGAGGCGTCTCTTTGAAACTATTGCCTGTCATTTTAAAGCGTCAACTTGCCAGCTTTGCCTGCACGCCCAGTATTTACCTGAGCATTGCGACCTTCCTGATGCTGTCAGTGACATTGGGCATGTACGTAAGCTCGTGGCCGGAACAAAACCACAACGACTTGCAGGTCTTTTTTCAGTTCCATCCCTGGCTGTACTTATTGTTGATTCCCGCCCTGGCCACGCAACTATGGTCGGATGAGGCCAATGCAGGTTTTTTCGGCGTGATGAAAACCATGCCCATCACGACACTTGAATGGGTTATCGGGAAATTCCTCGCCGCCTGGCTCGTCGCAGGCACAACGCTGCTCCTGATGTTTCCTCTCGTCATCATTGCCAACTCCTTGGGCAGCGCGGACAACAGCGTTATTGCTTCACAATTTTTAGCGAGTTGGCTGCTCGCGGGCAGCTACCTGTCCGCCGGTTGCTTTATTTGCACATTTGTATGCCAGCGCACTGTCATTTTCGTACTGACCCTTGTCTTGCTGCTGACAGCCAGTGGACTCTCTACTGTATTGGATTCGCTTGAGCACCAAGCCCCGATAGGGTTGATCGACAGCCTGGCCACCCTCAGCCCGGCTTTACGATTCAGCAGTATCGATGATGGAAAACTTACACTTCGCGACACGCTTTACTTCATTAGCATGATCCTCGCCTTTCTCGCTGCGGCGACCGTCACACTCAACTACAAACACAGCTGAGAAGGGAAACCCTTAATGCGGTCCACTCTGCGCACCGGCATGACACTCACCGTCACCTTGTTACTTTTCCTGGCGTTCAATCTGGTTTGGATAGGTAAACTTCCTGATATCCAGTGGGATCTTTCTCAACAAAAAATTCACACTTTATCGTCTTCAGCACAACATCTAGTTGCCACATTGGAAAGCCCCGTCGACCTGTATTACTTCAACTCGAACAACGACGCGAAAAGAAGCTACGCCGTGCAACGCTACAGCAAGCGTATTGAGGAACTGCTCAAGGCGTACGAAAAAACAGCCAATGGCATGATTAACCTGCACCTTATTGAACCTGCACCTTTTTCCGAGGACGCCTACAAAGCGCGGCTATCCGGACTCGACCACACCGCTGGGTTTCTCGGCCTTATCGGCACCCGCGCCGGTCACAGTGTGCGCCGTATTGGTTCCTTCAGCCTCGACCGGGAGCCTTTGCTCGAGTATGAAATCAGCCATCTGCTCTATAAGTTGCAGCACCCGGAGCGCCCGGTCGTTGCACTGCTGTCGGGGCTGGCGATGAACGAAGCTGCAGGTCGGCTGTTGCAGGATCTACGACGTGAATTTGATCTGGTCAACCTGGAGTCGACTGCCGCGCACGTCCCCGAGCGCATAAAAACGCTGATGGTTGTGCACCCACAGGCGTTATCTGAGCGAACCCTGTATGGGATTGAACAATTTGTATTGAGGGGCGGCAGATTGATGATGTTTATTGATCCCTTGAGCGAGCAACGCTCAAACGCTGCCCCTGCCAACACTCGACTGGGCGAATTACTGGCTGCCTGGGGTATCCAGATGCCAGCGGACAAGCTGCTGGCCGACGACCTCTATACGCCTTGGGAAACGCCAGGGGCGCCCACTCAAGTCCGATTGAATCTGCCTCGGCAGGCGATGAACACAAACGATATCAGCACATGGAACCTCAACAGGGTGACGGTATCGAGCAGTGGTGCCCTCTCACGAATCAGTAAAAGTCGCACGACCTTCACCCCTCTCCTGCAAAGCTCCGAGCAATCGGTGCTGCTGGATGCCAATAGTTTCACACGCGCAACCACGGTCGACTCATTGATTGAACAGGCATCGGGCCAAGCGCGACGTCATGTGATAGCCGCACGTATCGAGGGGCCGAGCTATTCTGTCTTTCCAGATGGCCTCAAGGGGCAACCGCCCGGTGTGCAGAAAGCAGCGCAGATACATGTCGTGGTCATTGCTGACACGGACTTGCTTACGGACAAGGTCAGCAATTCGGCACCTGACAGCAACGCGTTGTTTGTCTTGAATACATTGGACCACCTGGCCGCCCCCGACACACTCGCCGCAATTCGCCCTCGCGTGCCGCAGGAACGGGAGCCGACAGTGCTGGAGCGCATGCGCGAGGTCGCGAAGCACGCCTATCGCGCGAAGGCCAGCGACCTGGAACGACGCCTGCAACGAACGGAGCAGGAATGGCAACGGCTGAACCCGTGGTCCACTGCCCTCGGCACCCAGGCGGTGGAGACCACCACCCAGTTGCAAGCCCTCAACAAGGAACGCCTACGCTTGCCCATGGAGCTGCATGCCTTGCAACGCGAAGCCTATGCCCAGGTGCGTCACCTGGAACTGGCGATAAAACTGGTGGTGACCTTTGCCATTCCGCTGACGTTATGCCTGATCGCCTGGGGGGTCTTCAGGGGTCATCGCCGTCGTCGCCTGCACGCTGGCAGCCTGATTCACTGAACGATTAACGTCGGGCGATCAGCCCTTGTCGAGCGATGCGGGTCAATTGGCGGATGACTTCTTCGGCGTCGCCGGCACTGGGGGCCTGGATGACAGCGAGGTCAAAGCTGTTGCTGGCAAAACGCGCAAGGGAATCGCCATCTTCGACAAACTGGATCAGGAACGCTGAGGGTCGGCCAGTGCGGCGCGGCCAACCATCCAAGTAACGCAAGAGCGTAGGCTGGTGCTTGCCGCCAAGGAGAATTTTAGGATTGCGTTGAGTGAGGTCCGCGGTGATCGGGGCCAGGCGTATCAGGGGGCGTAGTGCATTCATCGTGTCGTGTCTCTGCCTCAAAAGTCTGCGGGCAGGTGAGAGGCAACACCGAACCAGCGCTTTAGCGGAATTTCGAAGCATGGAACATGCTTCTGTCGGGACCTATAACGATCACCCATGGCGCCCCGCAATTAGCTGTTTAAATCGGCGCATGAACGGCATCCTAGAGAAGCCGGTGGGGCGGTGTCAACAATCCCGAGCAACGAAAAGGCCCGCACATGGCGGGCCGATTCAAGGTTTTGCAGAACGATCAGTTGGCGATAGCACGGTCGGCAGACAGTTTGCCCGCACCTTCCAACAACACCGCCAGGGTGCCGCCGAGCAAGGCCAGTGCGAACTCATAACCGTTGTTGGCCATGAACAGACCGTTATGGATGTGCACCGAGAAGATCGCCACCAGCGTCAGGATGGTCAAGCCGAGTGCCGCCGGACGCGCCAGCAGACCAACGATCAGTGCCAGGCCAGCGAAGAACTCGGTACCACCCGACAGCAGCGCCATCAGCGTACCCGGCGCCAGGCCGATGCTTTCCATCCACTGGGCAGTGCCCGCCAGGCCATAGCCGCCAAACCAGCCAAAGAGTTTTTGCGAACCGTGGGCGGCGAAGATAATGCCGACAATAATACGCAGGATGGTCAGGCCGTAACCGGCACGGGTGGACAGGACGCTTTTGATCAGTGGGCTCATGGTGATAATCCTTTTCAAAGTAGGGGTTGGTTGGCCGCTATACTAATCAGTTTAAACAATGATAAAAGCTGAAAA
Organism: Pseudomonas sp. EL_65y_Pfl1_R83; assembly: GCF_963970695.1. Lineage (NCBI taxonomy): Bacteria > Pseudomonadati > Pseudomonadota > Gammaproteobacteria > Pseudomonadales > Pseudomonadaceae > Pseudomonas > Pseudomonas sp. EL_65y_Pfl1_R83. Next base: position 205,594 of record NZ_CAXAQI010000010.1, read on the forward strand.
AATGCCTGATTAATATCGATGAAATCGATTACTTCCGTGAAACGATTTTCGGCGCTGGCGGTTCCAGGGACTCCCGCTCCCGATCGAACGCCAAATAGTACTTGTTGACGCTATTAACATAGCTGACGCCGCCCATGCCGACTTGCTCCATGGCAATGCGTTCAACCTGGAAGAACCACTGGTTGGGGTTGAGCCCCCGGCGCTTGGCCTCTGTGCGCATGCCCTGCACCCGCTCTGGCCCCATGTTGTACGCCGCCAGCACAAAGGCCATCCGCTCGCGCTCGTTGAGCTTGGGGCTGGCGAAGAACTTGCGGCGGATCATCGCCAGGTAGCGCGCACCCGCCTGCACATTACTGTCTAGACTTTCGATATTGTTGATCCCCACGCGCTGCGCTGCCGAGGGCGTGATCTGCATCAGGCCGGTGGGCCCGCCGCTGTTGCGTGCGCCAGGGTCAAGTGCGGATTCCTTGAAGGCCAGCGCGGCAAGGTTCAACCAATCCATGCCCTGCTCGCGGGCATGTTTTTGCAACACCGGGCGCAATTTTTCCAGGCGCTGGCGGTCGGCGCGGGCCAGCGGGTTACGCACTTGGTAGAGGCGACGGTAGATGCGTTGAAACGCCACATCCTGGTCTGCGGGGGTTCGATAGGTCTTGAGGAAGCGATCAATGCTGGCCCGCAGCATCGAGGCATCCTGGCGCACAAACCAATACTCGTCGCCCGGCTCGCTGATGACCACCTGTTTATCGAAACGCAACTTGGGCAGGATCTTCGACCAGCGCTCGGCAATCGGCTTTTCGACAATGGTGAGGTGGAAAATGCCAGCCTGGACCATCTCCAGCACATCCTCCACCGCCAGGGTCGGGTCAACCCATTCCACCTTGATGGGTGGTCGCTTGTGCAGGGCCAGTTTCTGATTGACCTGGCTGATGGCGTCCGCCGCCGCACTCCCGGTGGTCAGCGCCAGGGTGCGTCCGGACAGCTGCTCAACCTTGGTAAACCGCCGCTCGCCTTTCACACCCACCAGCCATAGCGGGACATCGCTGGCAATCGGATCACTGGTGCTGATCTTGTGCGCAGCCTTTACATCCAGCAGCTCACCGGGCGCCACCAGGTCACCTTCACCACGGGCCAGCGCGCCGAGCAACTGGTCCTTGGCCTTGGGAATGATCTTGAGGTTGATTTCCTGGCCGTTACGGGCATGGCCATTGAGGTATTGCTCGAAGGCGCGCAAACGATGGTATTCCACACCGATGGCCTGACCCTGAACCTCGCCGGAACTGTTACGGCTCTGGTTGACCAATACACGCAGGGTGCGGCTAGAGCGGATCTGCGCCAGGTCGCGCACTTTGCCGGGCTTGGTCACTTCAAGCGGCCCGTCCAGACGCGCAATCGCGGCCATGGGCAGCAGCAGCGTCAGGCACAACATAAGCAACGCCGAGGGTCGGATCATCCGCTCTCCGGAAAAGAATACTGGCCAACGTCCTCGCGAAAAACGAGGCGGTGGGGTCAGAAACAGAGCGCTTTAAGCGCAGGCTTTGCGCGCAACGGTGGTACAGGGCAAGGCGTTCGACCAAGCCCAGTGTCACTTGCGACGTTCAAAGACAGCTATAACTCGTTGTAGTTCTTAGTTTTTCTTATAAATCTACAGCTCTGATATGCTTTCCGGCCGCAGGCGGAGGTAGCACCATGCAACTCATTGATATCGGCGTCAACCTGACCAACCCCAGTTTCGACGAGAAACACCAGGCCGTGCTTGAGCGTGCCTATGCCGCCGGCGTGCAACAATTGGTGCTCACCGGCACCAGCGTCGAGGGCAGCGAACACGCCCTGGAGCTGTGCGTAAAACTCGATGAAAGCGGCCAGCGCCTGTTCAGCACCGCCGGTATTCACCCCCACTCTGCCAGTGACTGGAACGGCGACAGCGCCCAACGCTTGCGCGGTTTGCTCAGCGAAAGCCGCGTGCGAGCAGTGGGTGAATGCGGGCTGGACTTCAACCGGGATTTTTCACCGCGCCCGCAGCAGGAAAAAGTACTGGAAGAACACCTGGCACTGGCCGTCGAGCTGAAACTGCCAGTGTTTCTCCACGAGCGTGACGCCAACGTGCGCCTGCTGGAAATCCTCAAGGACTACCGCGACCAACTCACCGCCGCCGTGGTGCATTGCTTCACCGGCGAACAAACGGCGCTGTTCAGTTATCTCGACCTCGACCTGCACATTGGCATCACCGGCTGGATTTGTGACGAACGCCGTGGGACACACCTGCACCCACTGGTCAGGGAGATTCCCCGTGGCCGTCTGATGCTGGAAAGCGATGCGCCCTACCTGCTGCCACGTACGCTGCGCCCCAAGCCGAAAAATGGCCGAAATGAACCTGCGTATCTGCCGGAAGTGCTGCGCGAAGTCGCCCTGCATCGCAACGAAAGCGTGGAAGATCTGGCCCGGCACAGCACTGCCTGCGCCCGCACCTTTTTCGGGCTGCCTGAAGTGGATTGATGCGGCGCGTTGACCCATGTCAAAACCGGTTTCCTCGATAGCGGCACAATAATGGCACCTTGCCAATGCTGTTTCCGCTATCAGAGAAAACCTTCCATGGGTGCCTGGCTTAGCAATATCTCGCTGAAGTACAAATTCTGGGCCGTCAACGCGGTCGCCTTCATTACCACCCTGTTGCTGGTGCTGTACGCCCTGCAGCTTGAACAACAGGCCCGCAGCAGCGCGTCCCATGCCTCGGCGCAGGCCCAAGCACGGTTGCTCAGCGCCTGGCCGGCTGGCGAAGCGCTGCCCAAGGGCGAGCAATGGCTGACGTTCAAGCGCGGCCAAGTCCCACAAATGGCCGACCAGGACCTGTCAGCCCTGGGTAGCAGCGTTGGCTGGGTCGAACTCAATCACATGCCGTTATTCGGCGAGAACGTACTGATGGGGGCTGAAGTCATCGCCCGCACTGACGGTCAATACGTGGCCGTACTCGCTTACGCGCCAAGCCTGAGCCAGGTGTTCGGCGAACGCTTCGCCAACTATGCGGTGGCGGTATTGATCCTGATGCTCGCGATGCTCGGTGCCTCGCAATTGCTGATCCGCTTCCTGCTCAGCCAACTCAACACCCTCAAGGACGTGATGCTGCACGTTGAGAAAACCGGCGACCTGTCGGCCCGTGTGCCTTTGGCGTGCAAGGACGAAGTCGGCCAGATGGCCAGCGCCTTCAACGCCATGCAAGCGGGCTATCAACGTGTGGTCAACACCGTCGCGCGTACCGCCAAGCAACTCGATGATGGCGCCGCGCGCCTGGCCAGCAGCATGAACGAGGTGCAGCACGGCATGCTCGGCCAGCAGAGCGAAACCGACCAGGCCGCCACCGCCATCAACGAGATGACCGCCACCGTCTACCATATTGCCCAGCACGCCGGCGCCACCCGGGATCTGTCGCAGACCGCCGACACCCTTGCCGGCAGCGGCCGGGAAGTGGTCACCCGCGTACAACGCTCGATTGCCGGCCTGTCGACCGGCGTGCAGCAAACCGCCGAAATGATCCAGAGACTCGCCGAGGACAGCCAGAAAATCAACGGCGTGGTCAGCGTGATCCACAGCATCGCCGAGCAGACCAACCTGCTCGCCCTCAACGCCGCCATCGAAGCGGCCCGCGCCGGCGAAATGGGTCGGGGGTTCGCCGTGGTTGCCGACGAAGTGCGCAACCTCGCCAAACGCGTACAAACCTCCACCGACGAAATCACCCGCATGGTCTCAGCCCTGCAAGCCGGCACCCGCGACGCAGTGGACTTCATGCAGGAAAGCTCGTTCAAGGCCGACGACTGCGTCCAACAAGCCCAGGAAGCCGGCGCCGCCCTCGCCGAAATCACCGGTGCTGTGGCGCAGATGCGCGAAAGCAACACCCAGATCGCCGTCGCCGCGGAACAACAAAGCCACGTCGCCGAAGAGATGAACCGCGCGGTCGTGAGCATTCGTGACGTGACCGAGAACACCGTGCAGCAGACTGTGGACTCGGCGACTACCAGCAATGAACTGGCGGCATTGGCCGGGGAGCTGAGCAAAGCGATTGGGCTGTTGAAGCTGTAGGACTGATCAGCCTGTAATCCCTTGCCTACAACGAAGCCTCGGTTTGCCCGAGGTTTTGGTGAAACTTCCTAGCTATCCCGGCGAATAACGCCGACTTCTTTTCCCTACCAACCTCTCCAAAGTCTCTCGCCTGATCAATCAGCGCGAGGGACCGCCGATGTACTTCTCCGTTAACACCCTGACCCGCTGGACGGCCTCTTGATTCCGGTCATTGGCAAGTTTGTCCTGTCGCCGATGAATGCCAAAGCGCCAGACGTCGAAAGCGTCTTTCGTGACTTTCGGGATTGCCTGAATACTTTTGACGAATGGGCCGAGAGCGTCTGGAGTGGCTCGTCGCTGGAAGTCGAGCAGGTATTCAAGGTGGGGGAAGAGGTTTCTCTCGTCGCTCCGGCGTCCTCCAAAAAAACCAATCGCACGGTTGCCGTCTGCAAAGCCCAGGGCGCGTTGACCTTGGTGCATATGTTCGAGAGCACACGCTTTGTGCCCATCGGCAATACGCCGGTGATGCTACAAGCGATTGCTCCCGATGGCAGCCCGATAGGCGCGCCGATTCATCGAACCATTGGCCCAAGCGGCATTCTTGAAATCAAAGATTGCACCCGCGACCAGCACTACCAAATCACTTTTTATCCCAACGTTTCCAAGGATCACGTCAAGACGCTGTATGCGTCTTATCAGTCGGTGATCGCGGGGCTGGAACGTCGTCTGCGTGATGAATGGAAAACGACATTCAAGCGGCAATGGAGCAGCTTTGCCAATGCCGCGCCGTTAGAGCGCAGCGCGATGCAGGCCGTGGCGTTTTCAACAGGGATTGGCAAGGCGCTCTACAACCTCTGGGACAATTTCACACAGCTATACGACCTGTTGGCGGACCTGAAGACCAACAGCGAGAAGTTGCTGCAGTACATCACCCAAGCCGAGCTGGATGAACTGCTGAAACTGGGCAAAGACGCCATTGCCCACGGCCTGCTGGTGCTTAGCGATGAGCCGCTGTTGTTCATTTATTTGTCAGCGATGGTGGCCTGGATACGCATGCTCCCGCCGCCGCAGATGTACGAACTGCTGGGCGAGATTACCGGCGAGGTGCTGATCAATCTGTTTTTGATCTGGGCGACGCGGGGGATGGGGGTGCAGGTACGCATGGGTGCGCAGGTGCTGGGGCATATCAAGTCCGGGCAGGTGCGTAAGTGGCTGGAGATGCTGGCGGATCAGCTTGTCGGGCCTCGGTTGGAAGCGCATGTCGAAGCGGCCAAGCCGCTGTTACTGGGGGGCGCCGGGACGCCGATCAAGGTGATTCCGGATTTGCCGTTGAAGGCTGGGGATCAGGTGGTTTCCAATCCGGTGACGATGGTTAGGGACAAGCTGGAACAGCGGACGGTGTTGGTGCGGCTGGAGCCTATCGACGACGCGCCTGAGGTTGCAAAAAACCCAGCTGGCGATGCGACGGCTTCTTCGGCTAAGACCGCGACCAATGGCTGCCCGGTGTCGATGGTCACCGGGGAGGAATTGCTGACGCTGACCGATGGTGCGCTCGATGGAATTCTGCCGTTTGAGTGGACACGGTTGTACCGCACCAGTGCGGTGGAAGTGGATTGCGGGCTGGGGTTTGGCTGGAGTCACTCGCTGGCGCATCGGCTCGCGGTTTCAGGTGATTCGGTCGTTTGGACAGACCATGAGAATCGATCGACCACCCTGCCCTTGCCATCTGTTTCTCGGCCAGCAATCACCAATAGCTTGGCTGAAGCGGCGATCTACTTGGGGTCTTTGCCTGATGAATTAGTCCTGTCTCAAGGGTCACGTTTCTACCATTTCTGCGACGGTGTGCTGACAGCGATCAGCGACGCGTATGACAACCGGCTGCGTATTTTCCGTAACTACCTCGGGCAGATTGAGCGGCTGGATAACGGTGTGGGGCGCTCGTTGTTTTTGCGCTATGCGTCGGGCCGCATTGTCGCGGTGGATTACCAAGTTGAACGGGCAGTGGATGACGGTCCGTTTGTCTGGGTGACGGAGCAGAAGGTTGTTTCCTACGCCTATGACGATGCCGGTCGGTTGGTTTCAGCGACTAACGCTGTAGGCGAAAGTGAGGTTTATCGGTACGACGATCAGCACGTCATTCTTGAGCGCGGACTGGCCGGTGGGGCGAGCTTCTTTTGGGAATGGGAACGGTCTGGTAAGGCGGCGCGATGTGTCCGGCATTGGGCGAGCTTTTCGCAGATGGACACGCGGTATGCGTGGGATGACAACGGTCAGGTCACGGTTCATAACGCCGATGGCAGCCAGGAAGTCTACGTGCATGACCAGCGGGCGCGGCTGGTGCAGCGGGTGGATCCGGATGGTGCTGCGCACTTCAAGTCCTACGATAACAAAGGTCGGCTGACGGTTGAGCAGGACCCACTCGGCGCGATCACGGCCTACCAGTACGACGAAGCTGGGCGGTTGGTGGCGCTGTTTCCGGGGGATGACGAGCCGACTTCCTACGAGCATGACAATGGGTTCGTACGGGTTGTAAGGCGGGGTCTGGCGGTCTGGAAATATGAACGTAATGACCAGGGCGACGTTACGCGTAGGACCGATCCAGACGGTCATTCCACGGACTACAGCTACAACAAATATGGGCAACTGACGGGGATTTGGTATCCGGATCACAGTTGTCAGCGGCTGGTCTGGAATGAGCGCGGACAACTGCTTGAAGAACAATGGCCGAATGGCAGTATCAAGCGCTATCGCTATGACGACCTTGGGCGAAAAATCACCCAGGAAGACGAGCACGGCGCGCTTACACAGTTCGAGTGGAACAACGTTGGGCGATTAGTCCAAATCGTCTTGCCGAGCGGTGCCACGCGTAAATATACCTACAACGCTTACGGAAAAATCACCTCCGAACGCGATGAACTGGGGCACGTCACCCGTTACGAATATGCGGACGGCTTGCACCTGATCAGCCGCCGCATCAACGCCGATGGCACCCAGGTCAACTACCGTTACGACAACGCCCGGCTACTGCTGACCGAGATCGAAAACGAAGTCGGCGAAACTTACCGGCTCCAGTACCACAGCAACGGCCTTATCCAGCAGGAAACCGGGTTTGACGGCCAGCGCACCGCCTACGTTTACGACCTCAACGGCAACCTGCAAGAAAAGACCGAACACGGCGACGATGGCAGTCAGCTAGTCACTCGCTACGAGCGCGACCACGCCGGTCGACTCGTAAGAAAAACCCTGCCCGACGGCAACATCGTCGATTACGCCTACGACCGCCAAGGCAACCTCCTCAGCGTCGACGACGGCCACTGGGCGCTGGCCTACGAATACGACCCGCAAAACCGTCTTACCGCTGAGCACCAAGGCTGGGGCACTTTGCGCTATGGCTACGACGCTTGCGGCCAACTCAAAAACCTGCGTTTGCCGGACAACAACCGCCTCACCTTCAATCACGACAAAGGCGGACACCTTTCCACAGTTGAACTGAATGGTGCGGTACTGACCTCACACCTATTCAGCGCCGGCCGCGAGCAGCAACGTGCCCAAGGAAAACTGCTCAGCAGTTACCAACACGACGCCCAAGGGCGCCTGTTCAACCAAGGCATCGCCGATGCCGAAGGCACTGTTTACCGCCGCCACTACGACTACGACAAATCCGGCAACCTCACCCGCCTCATCGATACCCGCAAAGGCGAACACCACTACCACTACGACCCGCTAAGCCGCCTCACCCGCGCCGACCACTCCCAAGGCGAGCAGGAACGTTTCGGCCACGACTCCGCCGGGAACCTGCTCATGCAAGACCGCCCCGGCCCGGACATCGTCGCCGGCAACCGCCTAATGATCCAAGGCGACCGCCATTACGACTACGACGCCTTCGGCAATTTGATCCGTGAACGCCGAGGCAAAGGCCAGCAACTCGTCACCGAATACCGCTACGACTGCCAGCACCGCCTGATCAGTATTAAAAAAACTAACGGCCAAACCGCCAGCTACCGCTACGACCCCTTCGGCCGCCGCATCCGCAAAACCATCGACGGCCTAACCACCGAGTTCTTCTGGCAAGGCGACAAACTCATCGCCGAACACCACGCGGACCGGCACCGCAGCTACCTCTACGAACCGGACAGCTTCCGCCCGTTGGCGCTGCT
>NZ_CAXAQI010000011.1:0-207520 GCF_963970695.1 Pseudomonas sp. EL_65y_Pfl1_R83
CACTGCTCTACCAACTCCTTCTGGGCTTCGATGAACTAAAGCAACTCGCTGTCGAATTTCGCATAACTCTTTGTTTACCAAGGAGTTTTCCGTTTCGACTGCGCCGGAAGTGGGGCGAATTATAGACTTCCAGAATCTGCCGTCAACCCTTAATTTTGCTTTTTATATCAATTAGTTAGGATTGATCAAAAAACCACCAAAAAGGCCACGATAACGCCCTCTATATAAAGGGGAAGACTCAGATAACACCCAGCCCCCTCAGGGCAGCCACGTTGGCCACACCCAATCCCAGCACATCCTGCAGCACTTTCGCCGTATGCTCCCCTAATAGAGGAGGCGCACTCCGGTACTCCACAGGGGTCTTGGACAACCGTATCGGACTGGCAACCTGAGGCACCATCCCCGCCAGCGCATGGGGCAACGCCATCGCCAACCCGCGCGCTTTGACCTGTGGATCGGCAAACACTTGAGCCAGGTCATTAATAGGCCCGCAAGGCACACCGACCCGCCCCAACTGTGACACCCACTCAGCCGTCGTCTTAAACACCGTAGCTTGGCGAATCAACGGAATCAGCTCTGCGCGATTGGCCACTCGCACCTTATTAGTAGAGAAACGCGGATCATCCGCCCACTGAGACTGCCCAGCCACCTCAGCAAACTTACGAAACTGTCCGTCATTACCCACCGTCAGGATGAAGTCACCATCGGCCGTGGGAAAGTCCTGATAAGGCACAATATTCGGGTGAGCATTGCCCAAGCGCTTAGGCGCCTCCCCTGTTGTCAGGTAATTCATCGCCTGGTTAGCCAGGCAAGCCACCTGCACATCCAGTAACGCCATATCAATATGCTGCCCGCCACCGTCATGGTCCCGATGAGCCAGCGCCGCCAGTATCGCTACGGTCGAGTAAAGCCCCGTAAGAATGTCAGTCAGGGCCACGCCAACCTTCACCGGCCCAGCCCCGTCATCACCCTCGGGCCTGCCCGTCAGACTCATAAGCCCGCCCAGCCCCTGGATCATGAAGTCATAGCCAGCACGCGCCGCATAAGGCCCCGTCTGACCAAAGCCGGTAATCGAGCAGTAGATCAACTCCGGATTGATCTCCTTGAGCGACTCATAATCCAGCCCATACGCCGCAAGACCACCCACCTTGAAGTTCTCGATGAGGATGTCCGACTTGGCCGCCAAGTCGCGCACCAGTGCCTGCCCCTCCGGCCGCGTGAAGTCGATAGTCACGGACTGCTTATTGCGATTGGCCGACAGGTAATACGCCGCCTCACTGGTGTTCTCGCCATAGGCATCTTTAAGGAAGGGCGGCCCCCACGCACGCGTGTCGTCGCCATTGCCCGGCCGCTCGACCTTAATTACCTCTGCCCCAAGGTCCGCCAGGATTTGCCCGGACCAGGGCCCCGCCAGTACTCGCGATAAATCCAGTACCCGCAAATGCGAAAGCGCGCCCATGCCGTACTCCCGTTAATAGAAAGCCTGAAGACCGGTTTGCGCACGCCCTAAGATCAGTGCATGCACGTCATGAGTGCCTTCATAGGTGTTCACCACCTCGAGGTTGACCAAATGGCGCGCCACCCCGAACTCATCGGAAATACCGTTGCCACCCAACATATCCCGCGCCATACGCGCGATATCCAGCGACTTGCCACACGAGTTGCGCTTCATGATCGAAGTAATCTCCACCGCTGCAGTGCCTTCATCCTTCATACGACCCAAGCGCAGGCAGCCTTGCAGGGCCAGAGTGATCTCGGTCTGCATATCGGCCAGTTTCTTCTGGATCAATTGAGTCGCCGCCAATGGACGACCGAATTGCTGACGATCCAGAGTGTATTGGCGAGCGGTGTGCCAGCAGAACTCTGCGGCGCCCAAAGCCCCCCAAGAGATGCCATAGCGGGCAGAGTTAAGGCAGGTGAAAGGCCCTTTCAAACCACGCACATCCGGAAAAATGTTCTCTTCGGGCACGAATACGTTCTCCATGACGATTTCACCCGTAATGGAGGCGCGCAACCCGACCTTGCCGTGAATCGCCGGGGCGCTCAGACCTTTCCAGCCTTTCTCCAGGACAAAACCACGGATATCACCGGCATCGTCCTTGCCCCAGACCACAAATACATCCGCGATCGGGCTATTGGTGATCCACATCTTCGCGCCGGTCAGGCTGTAGCCGCCGTCTACCTTACGAGCACGGGTAATCATCGCGCCCGGGTCGGAACCATGGTCGGGCTCTGTCAGGCCAAAACAGCCGATCCATTCGCCAGAGGCCAACTTCGGCAGGTACTTCTGTTTCTGCGCCTCAGTGCCAAACTCGTTGATAGGCACCATCACCAGTGACGACTGCACACTCATCATCGAACGGTAGCCCGAGTCGACACGCTCCACCTCACGCGCAATCAACCCATAGCAGACATAGTTCAAACCGCTGCCACCGTACTGCTCGGGAATCATCGCACCGAGCAGCCCGGTCTCACCCATCTCGCGAAAAATCGCCGGGTCGGTCTTTTCATGGCGAAAGGCTTCGAGCACACGCGGTGCCAACTTGTCCTGGGCGAATTGCTCAGCACTGTCGCGCACCATGCGCTCTTCTTCGGTGAGCTGTTGATCCAGCAGCAGCGGATCGATCCAGTTGAAGCTTGCCTTACCAGCCATGAATAAGTCCTCGCGGAGAAAATCGGAAATCGTGGAATGAGCCTAGGCCCCCCAGACGCACAGGGCAAACGAGGTTTCCGCATAGGGTTGTGCTAATTTGTCACTTCGTAACGGCCAAGAAAGACCCATCAGCGCTTTATGAGTGAGGACAAGGTATATGCGCAGGAAAATTCCCAGCACCACCGCCCTGGTCAGTTTTGAAGCAGCAGCCCGCCACGAAAGCTTCACCAAGGCCGCGCACGAGCTTTCGATCACTCAAGGCGCCATCTGTCGACAGATTGCCAGCCTTGAGGAGTTTTTGAGTGTCGAGCTGTTTCGGCGCTCACGGCGCGGGGTCAAGCTGACGGAAGCAGGGCTTTCCTACAGCCGTCGCGTTGCCACACAGTTGGACGCAGTGGAGCGCGATACGCTTTCGGTAATGGGACAGCAGGGCGCCAACGTCATTGAGCTGGCCGTGGTCCCGACGTTTGGCACTCAATGGTTAATACCTCGCCTAAAGGACTTTCAACGCCAGCACCCTGAAGCCACCGTCAACCTGACCAACCGCACGCGCCCCTTTCTGTTTGCCGATACCGAATTCGACGCCGCCATCTACTTCGGCGATGCCGACTGGTCCGGCACTGAATCCCATCGACTGATGGGTGAGAACCCTGTCCCCGTGTGCAGCCCACGACTTTTGGCTAGCCGCACGCTGCTCAGCGCTCAGGAGATTGCAGAGCTGCCGCTCCTGCAGCAGACCACTCGACCCTACGCGTGGCGCCAGTGGTTCAGCGCCCAACAACTGAACATCCCCCGCGACATGACAGGCCCCCGCTACGAGCTATTCTCGATGTTGTCCCAGGCAGCCATGCACGACATGGGAATCGCGCTGATCCCGCCGTTCCTCATCCAGCGCGAGCTGGAGGAGGGCCAACTGGTAATTGCAAACCCCCAGACACTGACCAGCTCAAAGGCTTACTACCTGATGATTCCTGAGAGAAAAGTAGAATCTGCCTCACTGCACGCATTCAGAGACTGGTTGATCGACCAATCACAGCGCTACAGCCCCAATATATAAAGGCTAAAACCGAATTACTGACTTTGTAGTCAATTAATTTTTAAACCTACAGATATACATATATGTCGCATTTCAACAGACTGTATCTGTCAATCAAAAATCAGGCTAAAAGCCATGACCTACATGGCTTGTAGCGACTATTACAAGCCAATAACCGACTATTCACACGAACCATTGCAAAATACCGCAAAAACGCCTGAAACGCTTTAACCCCATGTATTAGAAGCGTTTATTTCGCCTTGTTGCGACAATCAGTCACAGGGTGACTTGTAGTTAATTTTTCGTCACGCGTCATAATCCCTTGAAGGCCGTAAAGTTCGCCTGCAAAATGCCGCGCCCCGCTGTCATTTCAGCGGGATCGTGCTGATCGGCCGCCCCAGCTGCGCCACTCGCGGTGCACTGGCCTTTTTACAAAAAGATCAAAAGCAAAAAGATCATGCAGGAGATTTGACGTGCACATTGGTGTTCCTCTCGAAACCCAGACCGGTGAAACGCGGGTGGCTGCCACCCCGGAAACCATCAAGAAGCTGATCGGCCAGGGCCATAAGGTCACTGTACAAAGCGGAGCAGGCATTAACGCCAGCGTCCCCGACAGTGCCTATGAAACGGCAGGCGCAACCATTGGCGACGCCAGCGATGCGTTTGGCGCGGCGCTTATTCTCAAGGTGGTTGCCCCCAGCGACAGCGAACTTGCGCTGATCAAAAGCGGCACCGTGTTGGTGGGCATGCTCAATCCGTTCAGCAACGAAACTATCGCCAAACTTGCCGAACGCGGCATCATCGCCTTCGCACTCGAAGCCGCGCCGCGCACCTCGCGGGCCCAGAGCCTAGACGTGCTGTCTTCCCAGGCCAACATCGCCGGCTATAAAGCTGTGCTGCTCGCCGCTCATCACTATCCTCGCTTCATGCCGATGCTGATGACCGCCGCAGGCACCGTGAAAGCGGCGCGCGTGCTGATACTCGGTGCTGGCGTGGCAGGCTTGCAGGCCATCGCCACGGCGAAACGCCTGGGTGCGGTGATCGAAGCGTCTGACGTACGCCCGGCCGTGAAGGAGCAGATTGAGTCCCTCGGCGCGAAGTTCGTCGATGTGCCCTACGAAACCGATGAAGAGCGCGAATGCGCCGTCGGTGTCGGTGGTTACGCCCGTCCAATGCCGGCCAGCTGGATGCAGCGTCAGGCCCTAGCCGTGCACGAGCGCGCCAAGCAGGCCGACATCGTCATCACCACTGCGTTGATTCCTGGCCGCAAGGCACCGACGCTGCTGAGCGCAGAGACCGTCGCGCAAATGAAGCCTGGCTCTGTGGTCATCGACCTCGCCGCCGCCCAGGGCGGCAACTGCCCGCTGACCATCGCCGATCAAGTGGTGGTGGAGAACGGCGTGATCATTTGCGGCCCGACTAATCTGGCCGGTGCCGTAGCCGCCGATGCGTCTGCTTTATATGCACGCAACCTGCTGGACTTCCTGAAGCTGGTCTTCAACAAGGAAGGGCAGTTTGAACTCAACCTCGAAGACGACATCGTCGCCGCGTGCCTGATGTGCCGCGACGGCCAAGTCATCCGCAAAAACGCCTAAGCAGGGATTCAGACGATGGAAGAGCTTATCTCCCCCGGTATCTACAACCTGATCATCTTTGTGCTGGCGATTTATGTCGGTTACCACGTGGTCTGGAACGTTACCCCCGCGCTGCACACGCCTTTGATGGCGGTGACCAACGCCATTTCCGCAATCGTGATCGTCGGCGCCATGCTGGCCGCTGCGCTAACCGTGACACCGCTGGGCAAGACCATGGGCACCCTGGCGGTGGCCCTTGCGGCGGTAAACGTGTTTGGCGGCTTCCTGGTGACCCGCAGGATGCTTGAGATGTTCAAGAAGAAAGCCCCGAAAGTAAAAGAAGAGGCGCCATCGTCATGAGCATGAATCTCGTCACGACGCTCTACTTGATCGCGTCGATCTGCTTTATCCAAGCTTTAAAAGGGCTATCCCATCCAACCACATCCCGACGCGGCAACCTGTTCGGCATGCTCGGCATGGCGCTGGCGGTATTCACCACGGTAGGCCTCATCTATAAGCTCGGCGCTGAACTTGCTACTGCCGGCATCGGCTACGTGATTGTCGGCTTGTTGATCGGCGGCACTGCCGGCTCGATCATGGCCAAGCGCGTTGAGATGACCAAGATGCCGGAGCTGGTCGCGTTCATGCACAGCATGATCGGCCTGGCAGCGGTGTTCATCGCGATTGCTGCGGTGGTTGAGCCGCAATCCCTGGGTATCGTCAAACACCTGGGTGACGCGATTCCTGTCGGTAACCGCCTGGAGCTGTTTCTCGGTGCCGCCATCGGTGCCATCACCTTTTCCGGCTCAGTGATCGCGTTTGGCAAGCTGTCGGGTAAGTACACGTTCCGCCTGTTCCAGGGCGCCCCCGTACAGTTCGGCGGTCAGCACAAGCTTAACCTGGTGCTCGGCCTCGCAACGCTGGGCCTGGGCATGGCGTTCATGTTCACCGGCAACCTCACCGCGTTCTCGCTGATGCTGGCCCTGGCCTTCGTGCTTGGCGTGCTGATCATCATCCCAATCGGCGGCGCCGACATGCCGGTGGTGGTGTCGATGCTCAACAGTTACTCCGGCTGGGCGGCGGCGGGTATTGGCTTCTCGCTGAATAACTCGATGCTGATCATCGCCGGATCCCTGGTGGGCTCGAGCGGCGCAATCCTGTCGTACATCATGTGCAAGGCGATGAACCGCTCCTTCTTTAATGTACTGCTCGGCGGTTTCGGCAATGCGCCGGATGCCGGCGCGGCGGCGGGCTCTAAAGAAGCACGCCCGGTGAAGTCCGGCTCGGCCGACGACGCGACCTTCCTGCTGACCAACGCCGACACCGTGATCATCGTGCCAGGCTATGGCCTTGCAGTGGCTCGGGCGCAACACGCGCTCAAGGAACTGACGGAGAAGCTGACTCACCGAGGCGTCACCGTGAAGTACGCGATCCACCCGGTGGCGGGGCGCATGCCAGGCCACATGAACGTACTGCTGGCCGAAGCAGAAGTGCCTTACGACCAAGTGTTTGAAATGGAAGACATCAACTCCGAGTTCGGCCAGGCCGACGTGGTGCTGGTGCTGGGCGCAAACGACGTGGTCAACCCGGCCGCCAAGAATGACCCGAACTCGCCGATTGCCGGCATGCCCATTCTCGAAGCCTTCAAGGCCAAGACCATCATCGTCAATAAGCGCTCAATGGCCAGCGGTTATGCCGGCCTGGATAACGAGCTGTTCTACCTGGACAAGACCATGATGGTCTTCGGCGACGCCAAGAAGGTCATCGAAGACATGGTCAAAGCCGTCGAGTAACACTGCTTCAGCGCAACACTCGAAACCCCGGCCTGCTGTAGGCTGGGGTTTTTTATGACTGCATGAAACCCGACCAAAGGCTCTAAATCGCTGCCCGGCATTCGACCATGGTAGCGGGCCGAATTTTTTTGAAATCACTAAACTGCGCACCTTGCCTCCGTAGCCCGAGATAACAATCCATGTACCGTGATCGTATCCGCTTGCCTTCGTTGTTGAACAAGGTCATGAGCGCGGCAGATGCCGCCGCACTGATCGAGGACGGCATGACCGTCGGCATGAGCGGCTTCACCCGTGCCGGTGAAGCCAAGGCCGTCCCGCATGCCCTGGCCGAACGCGCCAAGACTTCCCCACTGAAGATCACCCTGATGACCGGCGCGAGCCTGGGCAATGACCTGGATAAACAACTGACCGAAGCCGGCGTACTGTCACGACGCATGCCATTCCAAGTCGACAGCACCTTGCGCAAGGCGATCAACGCCGGCGAAGTGATGTTTATCGATCAGCACTTGTCGGAAACCGTCGAGCAACTGCGCAACAACCAGCTCAAGCTGCCGGACATCGCCGTGATCGAAGCCGTCGCCATCACCGAGCAAGGGCACATCGTGCCCACCACCTCCGTGGGTAACTCGGCCAGCTTCGCCATTTTTGCCAAGCAGGTGATCATCGAGATTAACATGGCGCACAACCCGAATCTGGAAGGGTTGCACGACATCTATATCCCCACTTATCGGCCAACACGTACGCCAATCCCACTGGTCAAAGTTGACGATCGCATTGGCAGCACCGCGATCCCGATTCCACCGGAAAAGATCGTCGCCATCGTTATCACCAACCAGGCCGACTCTGCCTCTACCGTGACGCCGCCTGACAGCGACACCCAGGGCATCGCCAATCACCTGATCAACTTCCTCAAGCAGGAGGTCGACGCTGGCCGCATGACCAACAAGCTCGGCCCGCTGCAGGCCGGGATAGGTAACATTGCCAACGCAGTGATGTGTGGGCTGATCGATTCGCCATTCGAAGACCTGACCATGTATTCGGAAGTGTTGCAGGACTCGACCTTCGACCTCATCGACGCAGGCAAGCTGAGCTTCGCTTCGGGCAGCTCGATCACCTTGTCAGAACGGCGCAATGCCGATGTGTTCGGCAACCTCGAACACTATAAGGACAAGCTGGTATTGCGCCCGCAGGAGATCTCCAACCACCCTGAAGTGGTGCGTCGCCTTGGCATCATCGGCATCAATACCGCGCTGGAGTTCGACATCTACGGCAACGTCAACTCCACTCATATCTGCGGCACCCGGATGATGAACGGCATTGGCGGCTCCGGCGATTTCGCGCGCAACGCGCACTTGGCGATCTTCGTCACCAAGTCGATTGCCAAAGGCGGTGCGATTTCCAGTGTGGTGCCAATGGTCAGCCATGTGGACCACACCGAGCATGATGTCGACATCCTGGTAACAGAAGTCGGATTGGCCGACCTGCGCGGCCTGGCGCCGAGGGAGCGGGCACGGGTGATCATCGACAACTGTGTGCACCCGGCCTACCGCGATGCGCTAAACACTTACTTCAATGCTGCTTGCGCCCTCGGTGGGCATACCCCGCACATCCTGCGCGAAGCACTGAGCTGGCACATTAACCTCGAAGAAACGGGGCACATGCTCAACGCGTGATTGATACAGATTCGAGCTGATGCAAATACAGTTTCATCAGCTCGGCACCTTCCTTTCGATTTTATGAAAAAACTGTACTGCTGTACTGGTCATTTCCTACCCTGATATTCCACACACCTCACTGAAAATGCCTATTTCGCACCCATTTAGTGCGGACAGGTACAGTTGCCCCTTTTTCGTACAGTACAGCACCCTTAAACAGTTAACTGCCCTCTCACAATACAACTGAACTGTATCTAGAGAGTCTTGCGTCGGAAGAGGATCATTGGCATCAGTTAAACCACTACCTAATCCCGCCACAAGCGGAAGGATGTCATCATGGAACGTACACTCAGTTCCGATCTGTTCTCTGAAAAAGCTGTAAACAACCAAGCCGCCATGCCTCTGCGCGTTCTGGCCAACCTGATGTTGTGGCAGCGCCGCATCTCCAGCCGTCACCAACTGGCTCGCCTGGATTCGCGTCTGCTGGCTGACGCAGGTATCAGCGAAGCTCAACGTTACGAAGAGCTGAGCAAGCCGTTCTGGCGCTAACTTAGCGCTCGCTGGCCCTGACCCACCGGGTCCACTGCCAGCACTGATTCTTCAAAATAAAGCCCGCCCCGGGAAACCGGAGGCGGGCTTTGTTGTTTCCGGGAGGGTGGTTTTGAACGGGAAAACAGAAGCCTTTCATACCGATAGGTACAGTTTAAAAAATATACCAGTTAAGCAGTACAATTTAGCCTTGGTGTATCTGTACCGGTCGCAACGACTTGCCCAACATGGTGTTTCAAGACCTCATGAAAAGTAACCGCCATGGATAAGCCATCCCCTCTTTATAAGCGGCTCTTGCACCAGACAACCTCCATCCTCTCTAAATGGATGCGCCGCACCTACGAACGACGCCAGCTGTCGCGGCTTGATGGTCGGGAGCTGTCGGATCTCGGTATCAGCCATGGCGACCAAATGGCTGAGCTGTCCAAGCCATTCTGGCGTGACTAGGCAGTCAAGGCGCTTCCCGAACGCATAAGTGTCGGCTTAATATCCACTCAATACGTGGCGAACCGCCTAGCACGGGCGTCTGATCCAGAATGGTTGCCCTGCGCCACCTCATCCGTTCATCTACAGGAGTCACCCCATGTCCCGTCTTCGCCTGCTGAGTGCTGCTGCCCTGTTGGCCCTGGCTGCCAATGCCAATGCCACCAGCTTCATCGTGACCACCGACTCCATCGTCGGCGCGCTGAAGGCCACTTCCGACGCCAGCTCCGATGCCACTTCGTCCCTGCGTGACAATAAGGTCGTGCGCGCCGCTCGTGACGACGCCGCCAGCTTTGTCGCCAGCGAAGGCGCCATTCGTGGGGTAAAACTGGAAAGCGCCCTGGCGCAGATTCGCCAACAGGCTCCGCAACTGAACACCGCGACTGACGCCCAACTGGCCCAGGCCATCCTGTCTATCTGACGACAGGACGGATGCCTGGGCGCTGGCTCTCGCCTGGGCATTGCGCTAGCCTTGACGCTCACTTTCAGTAGTCGAGTCCCATGGCTTTTTCATACCGCCTTTTAATAGTCCCTTTGATATTTTCCGCCGGCTGGTCGCCACTGTCTTCGGCCTTTGACCTGACCACTCAGAGCACCGTCGCCAGCGCGTACGCCACCAGCAAAGTGACCTCTGCACCCTTCGACAAAAAAGTGATAATGGCCGCCCAGGACGACGCTGCCGCGTTTATTGCCACAGACGGCCAATGGCGGGGTGCACGGCTGGAGTCGGCGCTGGATTACCTGCGCCGTAACCAACCAAAACTTAACGCCAGCGACCTTGAACTGGCGCAAGCAATTCTCGTCCAATAATCATCTTTGTATTTCCATCTTTGTATTTGGAGTTATTCCATGCGTAGTCCGCTGATCGCCGCCACCCTTGGCCTGCTGTTGTTGGCCGACGTTGCCCAGGCGCATACCCTGGTTGCCACCAGTAACATCATTGTTCGCGCCTCTGGCCGCACTATTGATTTCACCTCGGACACCACCACCTCCATCCGCGATTCCAAAGTGGTGCGCGAAGCCCACGATGACGCCGCCAGTTTCGTGGCTACCAACGGCGAGATCCGTGGCGCGCGATTGGAAGCCGCCTTCGACACCCTGCGCACACGCTTGCCCGAAGCCCGTGACGCCAGTGACCAGACGCTTGCTGAAGCTATCCTCGCACTGTGAGGCGAATCGCCGCCTGGTTCCTGGCCGGGGCTGTGCTGCTGTGTGCCAGCGCGGCCCAGGCCAGCCTGCAACTGCGGCTCAAGACCGAGGGCTTGAGCCCCGCTGAACAAGAGGCCAGCCAGGCATTGCTCGACGAAGCGATGCGCTCTTTGCCGCCGCGCTTTATCAAGCAGTTGGACCGTCGCATCGATGTTGGCTGGACCGACAAGATGCCCGAAAACGCCTATGGCCAAGCCTCCCTGGTGTCCGAACTGGACCTCAACCGCAACCTGCTCGCCAGCCTCACAGACGGCAGCGCCGCCACCCAAAAAACCAATCGCCCCCACGGCACTGTGCGCCGGGAAATGCTCGCCACCGTGCTGCATGAACTGACCCACATCTATGACCGTGCGCGCCTGTGGTCCAAAGAAGACCGTGCGCTGATCAATCGTTGCAGCCGCCAGAACAACCTCACCGGCCTCATCGGTCTGCCTGATCAATGCCGTGGCCAGAATGGCCGACGCTTTACCCTCAGCGATGACCCACGCCTGCTGGACCTTGCCGGCTGGCCGCAATACGTTGGCCGTCGCGGCGAGCGTGAGCAGAACAATCACCAGGTCGCCCGCAGCCCGGACATCTACGAAACCACCAGCCCGCTGGAATTTGTGGCCGTCAATATGGAGTACTTCCTCCTTGACCCGAGCTACGCCTGCCGCCGCCCCTCACTGTTCCGCTATTACAAGGAACACTTCGGCTGGGCCCCGCCCGAACAAGACACCTGCGCCAAGAGCTACGCATTCCTGAACGCCGGCAACGACTTCGCCAAGACACCGCTGGGCCATGTCGACCCGGAGCGCGTGTACGAAATTGACTACCTGCTGGCCGAGGCCAACCAGAACCTGGTCAGTCGCTGGGGTCACAGCATGCTGCGCCTGGTGATTTGCGCGCCGGGGCGCCCGCGAGGGCCGGATTGTCGGCTAGACCTGGACCAGCATCTGGTGTTGTCCTACCGCGCTTTTGTCGGTGACGTACAGTTGTCGAGCTGGGATGGCCTGGTCGGCAAGTACCCATCGCGACTGTTTGTACTGCCGCTGGCACAAGTGATCGACGAGTACACCAAGACCGAGTTGCGCGGCTTGGCCTCTGTACCGTTGAAACTGACCCGCCAGGAAATCAACGACACTGTCGAACATGCCGCCGAAATGCACTGGAGCTATGACGGCAACTACTTCTTCATTTCCAACAACTGCGCAGTGGAAAGCCTCAAGCTGTTACGCAGCGGCAGCGCCAACCCACAACTGACCGGCCTGGATAACATCACCCCCAATGGTTTGCTGGAGGTCCTGAGCGCCCGCGGCCTGGCCGACACAACTGTACTGGACGACAAGCGCAAGGCC
Organism: Pseudomonas sp. EL_65y_Pfl1_R83; assembly: GCF_963970695.1. NCBI lineage: Bacteria > Pseudomonadati > Pseudomonadota > Gammaproteobacteria > Pseudomonadales > Pseudomonadaceae > Pseudomonas > Pseudomonas sp. EL_65y_Pfl1_R83. Next base: position 12,290 of record NZ_CAXAQI010000011.1, read on the forward strand.
CTGCGCCTGGGCTATCACTTCGACTCGTTCCGCGAGCGTTACCAAGCAATGTTCGATGTGCTGCGCAAACACCTGCCGATCAAACAAACCCAGGTCGAAGATTGGCTGTCTCTCAGCGCAGAGGAACGTCGCCAGTGGTTCGGCCAGGCCGACCTGCGCACCAGCGCCGCGTTGTTGCTGCTGGAGCAGGCGAGCTTTCGTAAACAGTTGATGCTGGCCCAGGACGAGGTCAAACAACGCTACCTCGGCGCTCGCGAGCTGAAAAACGGTGGCATGGAGAAAGCCAACGCCACGTTGCAACAGATCCTCGCCAACAGCGGCTTCCTCAGCCGCCCGGCGGAGTTGCTGGGCAGCGGTGGCTACGGCCTGCCGCAACCGTCGGAATCCAAGCGTCTGGAATCGGAAAGTGCCGAGCGCCAGAAGCAACTGCAATCGCTGACCGGAGAATTGGATAAAGAGGTGAGGGCGCTGCTGGAGCCTTCCCGCTCCGCCGAAATTGCTGCGTGCGAAGCCAACCTCAAGCAGGTGGGCGAGCATTTGCGGGCATTGCATAAAGCGGCGGGCGGCTTGGAGCTGCCCTGAAAAACTCGCGGTAAACACCTTTCAAATGTGGGAGCTGGCTTGCCTGCTCGCACATTTGATCTGTGTAAACCTGAAGACCGTATGCCTGGCCTCCATCACCTGTTTTGTCAGCGAAAGCTGGCTGAAAGCTTTCGCGACTAGGATCACCTCCAACTGCCGGCAACAGACCGGCTGTACACAACAACAATGGTGATTCCCGATGCCCGCCCGTACCCGCCTGTTCGCCCCAACTCCACCCGTACGCCTAGTGCCTTTCGTTCTGCGCTGACCCCCGCCGGTTCGCCATTCCCTAGCCGCGCTACGCCTGGAGTATTCCTATGCTGACTTTCCTTGGCTTTGCCATGGTCATCACGTTCATGTTCCTGATCATGACCAAGCGCCTGTCGGCGCTGATCGCGTTGATCATCGTGCCAATCCTGTTCGCGCTGTTCGGCGGCTTCGCACCGAAGATCGGCCCGATGATGCTCGAAGGCATCACCAAGCTCGCGCCGACCGGCGTGATGCTGATGTTTGCCATCCTCTACTTTGCCCTGATGATCGACTCCGGCCTGTTCGACCCGGCCGTGCGCAAGATCCTCAAGATGGTCAAGGGTGATCCGCTCAAAGTCTCCGTCGGCACCGCTGTGTTAGCCCTGGTCGTGTCGCTTGACGGTGACGGCGCCACCACCTACATGATCTGCGTGGCCGCCATGTTACCGCTGTACCAGCGCATCGGCATGAGCCCGCGGATCATGGCCGGGTTGATTATTCTCGCCGGTGGCGTGATGAACATGACCCCCTGGGGTGGCCCAACCGCCCGTGCCGCCAGTGCGCTGCACGTGGACCCCTCGGATATTTTCGTGCCGATGATCCCGGCCATGGCCGCCGGCGTGGTCGCGATCCTGGTGATCGCCTACATGTACGGCAAGCGCGAACGTGCGCGCTTGGGTGAACTGCACCTGCAAGGTGACGAGATCGACCACAGTGAAATCAGCGTGTCGCAATTCCCGGATGCCCGCCGTCCGAAGCTGATCTGGTTCAACGGCGCGCTCACCCTGGCGCTGATGTGCACCCTGATCGCCGGTCTGTTGCCACTGCCGGTGCTGTTCATGGTGGCGTTCAGTATCGCGATGATCGTCAACTACCCGTGCCTGCAACAGCAGAAAGACCGCGTCGCCGCCCACGCCGGCAGCGTATTGGCGGTGGTGGGACTGATCTTCGCCGCCGGTATCTTCACCGGCATTCTTTCCGGTACCGGCATGGTCGACGCCATGTCCAAGAGCCTGCTGGCGGTCATCCCGGAAGCGATGGGCCCGTACATGGCGGTAATCACCGCGCTGGTCAGCATGCCGTTCACCTTCTTCATGTCCAACGACGCGTTCTACTATGGCGTACTGCCAGTGCTCGCCGAAGCCGCCAGCCACTATGGCATCACCGCCGTCGAAATGGCCCGCGCGTCTATTGTCGGCCAGCCTGTGCACTTGCTCAGCCCGCTGGTACCTTCGACCTACTTGCTGGTAGCCCTGGCCGGTATCGAATTTGGCGATCACCAGCGCTTCACGCTGAAGTGGGCAGTGCTGGTGTGCCTGTGCATAATGTTCGCCGCATTGCTGATGGGGATTTTTCCGCTGTTCAGCACTCTATAATCGTACCGACTCACCCACCGCGCGGCGCTGCAGCTTGCGCGGTCTAGCACTTGCTCAAAGGAATACACATGGAATGGCTGACCAATCCGGAAATCTGGATTGCCTTCTTCACCCTGACGGCCCTCGAGATCGTTCTGGGTATCGATAACATCATCATGATTTCGATCCTGGTCAGCCGCATGCCCAAGGATATGCAGGCGCGCACCCGGATCTTCGGCCTGGCGCTGGCCATGGTCACGCGCATTCTGTTGCTGCTGTCGATCACGTGGGTCATGCAACTGACCAACGACCTGTTCGTGGTCTTCGGCCAGGGCATCTCCGGTCGAGACCTGATCCTGTTCTTCGGTGGCCTATTCCTGCTGTGGAAAAGCTCCCAGGAGATGTACCACGCGCTGGAAGGTGAAGACGAAACCCACGAAGAACCGGGCGGCAAAGGTGGCAAGTTCATCTACACCATCATCCAGATCGCGATCATCGACATCGTGTTCTCCCTGGACTCGGTGATCACCGCTGTCGGCATGGTTTCCCATGTGCCGGTCATGGTTGCGGCGATTGTCGTGGCAGTGCTGGTGATGATGCTGGCGGCCGGCACCATCAGCGAATTCATCGACAAGCACCCGTCACTGAAGATGCTCGCGCTGTCGTTCCTGCTGGTCGTGGGTACCGTGCTGATCGCCGAATCGTTCGATGTGCACGTGCCAAAAGGCTACGTCTACTTCGCCATGGCGTTCTCGCTGGCGGTGGAAGCGGTGAACATCAAGATGCGTACCGCCATCGCGAAAAAGCGCAAACAGCAGGATCCGGTGAAACTGCGCAAAGATATTCCGGGTCAATAAAACTGAATCGCTGCTGAAAAAGGGGCTTTCGAGCCCTTTTTTCTCGTCTGCAAAAAGCTGATTTCATGACAGTTTTGTTTCAATCCCCACTTTAGCTATGCGATGCTGGCGCAGAGCCCATTCGCCAACTACAGCTTAATTACAAGACGTAAAACGGCAGCGGCAATTCTCATTTGCGTCGATTGGCGCACACCCACACGGGGGGCCGAGCATGCTGACCTTGCTCAATCTGCTTTCCGCCGTGACCCTGCTTATCTGGGGCACGCACATCGTCCGGACCGGCATCCTGCGGGTCTACGGCTCCAACTTGCGCCAAGTCATCGGGCAGAATATGTCCAAGCGCTGGCTGGCATTTGTCGCCGGTATCCTGGTGACTGCCATGGTGCAGAGCAGCAACGCCACAGCGATGCTGGTGACTTCCTTTGTTGGCCAGGGCCTCATGGGCCTGATGCCCGCCCTCGCGACCATGCTGGGTGCCGACGTCGGTACAGCATTGATGGCGCGCGTGCTGACTTTTGACTTGTCTTGGCTGTCACCGCTGCTGATCTTTCTCGGGGTGATTTTCTTCCTGTCGCGCAAACAGACGCGGGCAGGGCAGTTGGGCCGGGTCGGGATCGGTTTGGGGCTGATCATCCTCGCACTGCAACTGATCGTCGAAGCCGCCGGGCCGATCACCCACGCCCAGGGCGTGAAAGTGCTGTTCGCTTCGTTAACCGGCGACATCCTGCTCGACGCCCTGATCGGCGCCTTGTTCGCGATGATTTCCTACTCCAGCCTGGCCGCCGTCCTACTGACCGCCACCCTGGCCGGCGCCGGCGTGATCGGCCTGCACGTGGCCATCGGCCTGGTGATCGGCGCCAACATCGGCAGCGGCGTGCTGGCCTTCCTCAGCACCAGCATGCAAAACGCCGCCGGCCGCCAGGTGGCCCTGGGCAGCTTGCTATACAAATTGATCGGCCTGCTGCTGATCATCCCGGTACTCGACCCACTGGTGCTTTGGATGGATGGCCTGGACTACAGCGCCCAAGGCATGGTCATCACCTTCCATCTGCTCTACAACGTCAGTCGTTGCCTGATCCTGTTGCCCACCATCGGACCGATGGCGCGGCTGTGCGCCTGGTTGCTTCCGGAACAACAGGAGGCCAACGGCAAGGCCAAGCCACGCCACCTCGACCCAACCGCCCTCGCGACGCCCAGTCTGGCCCTGGCCAACGCCGCCCGGGAAACCCTGCGCCTGGGCGACTTGATCGACAACATGCTGACCTCGATGCAAGAAGTACTGCGCGGCAAACAGACCGCTATCACCCAGGAAATGCGCAGCCTCAGCGACGATGTCGAAGCGCTCTACAGCGCGATCAAACTCTACCTGGCGCAAATGCCCCGCGAAGACCTCAGCGAACAGGACAGCCGTCGTTGGGCCGAGATCATTGAGTTGTCGATCAACCTGAAACTGGCCGGCGACTTGATCGAACGCATGCTACGCAAAGTCCAGCAGCAGAAAACCTCCCAGCGCCGCCAATTCTCTGAAGTGGGCCTGGAAGAACTGACCGGCCTGCACGGCCAACTGATCGCCAACCTGCGCCTCGGCTTGTCGGTATTCCTCAGCGGGGACCCGGAAAGCGCTCGCCAATTGCTGCGCGAGAAGCGCCGTTTCCGCGCCCAGGAACGCCGTCTGGCCCACGCCCACGTCAGCCGCCTGCAGCACAAAATCGTACAGAGCCTGGAGACCAGTTCCCTGCATCTGGAACTGATTGCCGACATGAAACGCTTGAACTCGTTGTTTTGCAGCAGTGCTTATGTAGTGTTGGAAACGTCCGACACCGGCGCGCTCTCCGCCGAAGATATTGCCGACATCACACACTCGCCCTGAACGGATGATGGCCCGTGAAGTCAGTTAAAGCTGACCTCACTCGCCAGGAAGCTTGTTATGCGTCGCCTGTTATTCGCTTGCCTGTTCATGAGCTGTGCCCACGCCTTTGCCTTTGACCGCCTGCAAGTCGAGGGCTACACCTTGCCCAACGGCCTGCAATTGCTGCTCAAACCGGGCACCGAGCGCGGGCACGTGGCGATTCGCCTGGTGGTGGGCGTAGGGCTGGATGACTTCAGTTGCGAGGACAAAGAGCTGCCGCACTTGCTGGAGCACTTGCTGTTCAGCGGCATCGACGGCGGCGGCGAAGGTGACCTGGAAGACCGCATGCAGGCACTGGGCGGCGAGTGGAACGCCTACACCAGCAATGCCGACACCACCTTTGTGATCGAAGCGCCCGCGCAAAACCAGCGCAAGGTGCTCGACCTGCTGCTGGCGATCATCACCCGTACGGAACTGACTGACGCCAACATCAACGCCGCCAAACAAGTGGTCGAGCGCGAAGACGGCGGCCACTATTCACACCTGCAACGCCTGCTGGACCGCCAGGACCTGGGCCACACTGCCAGTAATCAACTGGCCGTCGAACTTGGCCTCAAGTGTGCTGAACGTGCGGAGGTCAATCACCTGACTCGCGACCAATTAGAGAAGCTGCGCAAAAACTGGTACGCGCCCAACAACATGACACTGATCATCGTCGGCGACCTCGACAAACTGCTACCGGCTTATCTGGAACGCACCTATGGCCAACTCGACCCGGTCGAGCCGACTGAACACCCCGCGCTGCCCGACATCCAGCACGCCGCCGCCAGCCATCGCGAATTGATTCACGGCTGGGTGGGCGACAGCGCCAAGCTGCACTGGCTGTTTCCCGAGCCGGTGCTGGACGACCAGCATGACGAAACCTACGACTTGCTCAAGGACTACCTCGACTGGGCGCTGTACCGCCAACTGCGCCTCAAGCACGGCTTGTCCTACGGCCCCTGGAGCGAGCGCGAAGTACTCGGCGGCGTAGGCTTCCTCAGCCTAAACGCCGACCTTGAGCGGGAAAACCTCCCAGAAGCCGAACAGGTACTCCAGGACCTCAAGGCGCAACTGCTCAAGGACGGCCTCGACCCTGCGGTATTCGCGCGCTTGCAACAAGCTGCCATCGCGCGCCAGGCGTGGGCCGTGCAAGGCAACAGCGCGTTGGCCGACTACTACTGGAGTGCATCTGGCGATTACAACAAAGGCCGCTTCAGCGACCCGGTCAAGCGCATCAAGGCGGTGAGCCTGGACCAGACCAACCAAGCCATGCGCCAAGTGCTCAAGCAGCCAGGCTACTGGCGCATCGAGAAACCGCTGCTGAGCTATGACGCACTCAGTTGGATCGGCGCCGGTATACTCGGGCTGATCGCCATTGTGTTGATTGGCGTGCGGGTTTATCGCAAACGGATCGCGTAATGAGGCACCGGACGACGGGCTAAGACGCTATTCTGTCTCGGATTTTTCCCTACAAAGACTGCGAACCGCCGAATGCTAAACCTGACCCGCATAATCACCCGCATCCTTGAGCTGATGAAGCGCTACCCAGGGGTGATTGCACTCGGCGGTTTTATCTCGGGTGTGTGCAGCTTCATCCTGGTGGATCGCCAGCAAGGCATGGCGAGTTGGATCGCCGTGATCATGCTGGTGAGCTGGCTGTGGCTGATGTTGGAAAACAGTTTTACCCAGCTGTTCACCAAAGTCTTCAAGCGCGAAATCCCCGAACCCCTGTTGCGTTACGCGACACAGATGATCCACCAGGAAAGTCTGTTTTTTGTGCTGCCGTTCTTTTTTATCACCACAGCATGGAACAGCGGCCAGTCGATTTTTACCGGCTTGCTCGGTGCGGCGGCACTGGTGTCGATTGTTGACCCGCTGTATTACAAATGGCTGGCGCCCAAACGTTCACTGTTCCTCGCGCTGCACACCTTCACCCTATTCGCCGCTCTGCTCACAGCACTGCCGATCATCCTGCACTTGACCACCGCCGAGAGTTACAAGCTGGCCCTCGGCGTCGCGATGGCGCTGTCGATTCCAAGCCTGGCGGTAAGCCTGCCGCTACGCAGCGTCAAAGGCTGGGCGATGCTGCTCGGGGTCACCGCTGCCATAGGCTGCGCCGGATGGTTCCTACGCAGCTGGGTACCGCCAGCCACGTTGTGGATGACTGAAGTCGCCATCAGTACCCAACTGCAAGACCGCACGCCAGGCGACGACCTCAAGGAAGTCAACGCCGCGCAGCTGCGAAGCAGCGGGCTGTACGCCTACACCGCGATCAACGCCCCACGCGGGCTGGATGAACGGATCTACCACGTGTGGAAGTTCAACGGTAAAGAGGTCGACCGCATCGCCTTGGATATCCATGGCGGACGCAAAGAGGGCTATCGCGCCTGGACCCATAAGCAGAATTTCCCAGGCGACTCGGTAGGCCGCTGGCAAGTGCAGGTTTTGACAGAAGACGGGCAGGTGATCGGCGTACTGCGTTTCAAAGTCACCGACACAGCACAAGCGGACAATCCAAAGTAGGACGTATCGTGCTATTACGTAGGAATTGTGGATAGCCAAACAAGCTCGGAGCTTATGACCACCCGTACGACCGCCGGCGCAGCCCACCTCGATACGTCCACCACCCCGCCACAGCTGAGGATTACGGGGGACTGGACGCTTGCCCACTATGCCAGCCTGAAGAAGCTGTCGGACAAGCTCGACGGCCAATACGATGCCGGCGCGCGCATCGACCTCAATGGCCTCGGCGCGCTGGATACTGCGGGCGCCTCGCTGCTGGTGGAGTTGCTGGGGCCGACCCGTATCGAGCAATCCGCCGAGCAGACCGATTGCAGCCTGTCAGCCGCCGACCGCGCGCTGCTGAAGACCGTCTACCGCTCCCTGAACGATTTTTGCGTGCCGCAGAAAGCACCGGAAGAAGCCACCGGCATCCAGCTGCTGGCGCGCATCGGCCGGGCGGTGGACACCGTCTGGCAGGACAGCAAAAAACTGCTGGGCTTTATCGGCCTGATCCTCGAAACCTTCGCTCGCGGTATTTTCCGCCCCAAGCGCTGGCGCATCACACCGATGGTCGCGCACATCGAACAAACCGGCCTCGACGCTGCGCCCATTGTGGCCTTGCTGACCTTTCTGGTCGGCGCCGTCGTAGCGTTCCTGGGCGCCACGGTGCTCAAGAGCTTTGGCGCGACGATTTTTACCGTGGACCTGGTGGCGTTCTCTTTCCTACGCGAGTTCGGCGTGTTGCTTACCGCCATCTTGATCGCCGGCCGCACAGCCAGTGCCTTTACCGCGCAAATCGGCTCAATGAAGGCCAATGAAGAAATCGACGCCATCCGCACGCTGGGCCTCGACCCGATGGAACTGTTGGTATTGCCGCGCGTGCTGGCGTTGCTGGTGTCATTGCCAATGCTGACCTTTCTGGCAATGCTCTCCGGGATTGTCGGTGGCGGCGTGGTCTGCGCCGTGGCGTTGGATATATCGCCGGCGATGTTTCTCTCGCTGCTGCAATCGGACATTGGTGTGCAGCATTTCCTGGTGGGCATGGTGAAAGCACCGATCTTCGCCTTCTTGATTGCCGCCATTGGTTGCCTGGAAGGCTTCAAGGTCAGTGGCAGTGCCGAATCGGTCGGCGCTCACACCACCTCCAGCGTGGTGCAATCGATTTTCGTGGTGATCGTGCTGGATGCGGTGGCTGCGCTTTTCTTCATGGAGATGGGCTGGTGAGTCGTCTGCACCGGGCGCCCAGTGAGGCGGTGATCGAAGTGCGCGGGCTGTGCAATCGCTTTGGCAGCCAGAGCGTGCACGAGAACCTCGACTTGGATTTGTATAAAGGCGAGATCCTCGCGGTCGTCGGCGGGTCCGGCAGCGGCAAGTCGGTGCTGTTGCGCAGCATTGTTGGCCTGCGCAGGCCCAGCGAAGGTGAAGTGCGGGTATTCGGTAAAAACCTGCCCAATCTCTCGGAACACGAACGCTCGCTGATGGAACGACGCTTCGGCGTGCTGTTCCAGAAGGGCGCACTGTTTTCCTCGCTGACCGTCACCGAAAACGTCGCGCTGCCACTGATTGAACACGCCGGCCTCAGCCGCCGCGACGCCGAGCACTTGGCTGCGGTCAAGCTGGCCCTGGCCGGGCTGCCGCTGTCGGCGGCCGACAAATACCCGGCCTCGTTGTCGGGCGGCATGATCAAGCGCGCGGCCCTGGCCCGTGCGCTGGCGCTGGACCCGGACATCCTGTTTCTCGACGAACCCACCGCCGGCCTCGACCCGATTGGCGCGGCGCAATTCGACCAACTGATCCTCACCCTGCGCGATGCATTGGGCCTAAGTGTGTTCCTGGTCACTCATGACCTGGATACGCTGTACACCATCACCGACCGCGTGGCGGTGCTGGCACAGAAGAACGTGCTGGTCGCCGGTGCCATCGACGTCGTCTCGGAAACGGACAACGTGTGGATTCACGAATATTTCCACGGCCCTCGGGGCCGCGCGGCATTGGATGCCGCTCAATCGCTTAACGAGGTATGACATGGAAACCCGAGCCCATCATGTGATGATCGGTCTGTTCAGCGTGATCGTGGTGGTCGGCGCGATGCTGTTCGGCCTGTGGCTGGCCAAGTCCAGCATCGACAGCGCGTTCCAGGATTACGAAGTGGTCTTCAACGAAGCCGTCAGCGGGCTTTCCCAGGGCAGTTCGGTGCAGTACAGCGGCATCAAAGTGGGTGACGTTATCAGCCTGCGCCTGGACCCCAAGGACCCGCGCCGCGTCCTCGCACGCATCCGCCTGGCCGGCCAGACGCCGATCAAGGAAGACACCCTGGCCAAACTGGCACTGACCGGTATTACGGGCACCTCGATCATCCAGCTCAGCGGCGGCACGCCCCAAAGCCCCGAACTCAAAGGCAAAGACGGCAACCTGCCGGAAATCATCGCTTCGCCTTCGCCCATCGCGCGCCTGCTCAATAACAGTAACGACTTGATGACCAGCATCAACCTGCTGCTGCACAACGCCAACGACATGTTCTCCGCGCAGAATGTCGAGCGCCTGAGCAACACATTGGACCACTTGGAAAAAACCACGGGGTCGATTGCCGACCAGCGTGGCGACATCAAGGTGGTGATGCAGCAACTGATGCAAGTGAGCAAGCAGGCCTCTGCCGCCCTGGAGCAAACCACGGTGCTGATGCGCAACGCCAACGGCTTGCTCAACGATCAAGGCAAACAAGCCTTTGGCAGCGCCGAGCAGGCCATGAAGTCTCTTGAACAGAGCACCGCCACCATCAACACCTTGCTGACAGACAACAAGAGTTCGGTAAACAGCGGCATGCAAGGCCTCAATGAACTGGCACCGGCCGTGCGCGAACTGCGCGAAACCCTCGGCTCACTGCGCGCCATCTCTCGCCGCTTGGAAGCCAACCCCAGCGGTTACCTGCTGGGCAGCGACAAAAACAAGGAGTTCACGCCATGAAGCGTGCTTACCAAATGATCGCCCCTGTGGCCCTGGCGCTCGTGAGCGCGTGCTCGATTTTGCCCAAGGCCGACCCTTCGGATGTGTATCGCCTGACCTCGGCCCAGACCACCACACAGGGCACCCCGGTAGCCTGGTCGCTGCGCGTGACCAAGCCGCAGACCAGCGAATTTCTCGACAGCCCGCGCATTGCCGTGGTGCCCAATGGCGACCTGATCAGCAGTTATGCGAACTCGCGCTGGAGCGATCCGACGCCGGTGCTGTTGCGTAATCGCCTGCTGGACGGGTTTCAGCGCGATGGGCGGGTAACGTTATTGAGCACCGACGAAACCAATCTGCAGGCCGACTATGAGCTGGGCGGGCAATTGCAGGCATTCCAGAGTGAGTACCGGGGCGGGGCGGTGGCGGTGGTGATACGTCTGGATGCTCGGCTGGTGCGGGGGAGCGATCAGCGGATAATTGCCAGTCGACGATTTGAGGTGAGGCAGCCGGTGAATGACACCAAAGTGCCGGCCGTGGTGGCTGGGTTTGGGCAGGCAGGGGATCAGTTGACTAAGCAGGTGGTGGATTGGGTGGTTGCGCAGGGCAATAGTGCACCGAAACGCTGAGGGCCTCTTCGCAGGCAAGCCAGCTCCCCATTTTGATGCGTGAATACAGTCAAATGTGAGAGCTGGCTTGCCTGCGAAAGGGGTTTAAGCCTCAGCCAAAGAACCAGTAGCACACCGCAATCGCCGCCACGACGCCGGCAAACTCCGCCAGCAACGCACATCCCACCGCATGCCGCGCCCGCTGGATCCCCACCGAACCAAAATAAACCGCCAACACGTAAAAGGTGGTCTCGGTACTGCCCTGAATCGCCGCCGCCACCAATGCCGGGAAGCTGTCTACGCCCTGGGTTTGCATAGTCTCGATCAGCATCGCCCGCGCGGCACTGCCGGAGAACGGCTTGACCATGGCAGTCGGCAAGGCATCCACAAACCGCGTATCCATGCCGGTCCAGGCCACGACGTGGCGAATACCTTCCAGACCAAACTCCAGCGCGCCGGATGCTCGCAGCACGCCGACGGCACACAGCATCGCCACCAGGTACGGCAGCAGATTCTTGGCCACATCGAAGCCTTCTTTGGCGCCTTCGACGAACGCCTCATATACCTTCACCTTGCGCAGCGCGCCGATCACTAGGAACAGCATGATCAGGCCGAACAGCGTGAGGTTGCCAAGGATCGACGACAAGCCAGCCAGTGCGGTGGCGGACAGCGTCGCCAGCAACGCCATGAAACCGCCCAGCACCAATGCACCCGGAATCAAATAGGCCAGCACCACCGGATCCCACAGACGCAGGCGCTGTATGATCGCCACCGACAACAGACCCACCAATGTAGACGCACTGGTCGCCAGCAGGATCGGCAAAAACACCAGCGTCGGGTCCGCAGCACCTTGCTGCGCGCGGTACATGAAGATGGTCACCGGCAACAGCGTCAGCGAAGACGCGTTGAGCACCAGGAACAGGATCTGCGCGTTACTCGCCGTGTTGGGGATGGGGTTGAGTTCCTGCAATGCCTTCATCGCTTTCAAGCCGATGGGCGTTGCCGCGTTATCCAGGCCCAGGCCGTTGGCTGCAAAATTGAGGGTGATCAAGCCAATGGCGGGGTGGCCGGCGGGCACTTCAGGCATCAGGCGGCGAAACAATGGGCCCAGCGCCTTGGCCAGCCACTCGACGATCCCGGCTTTTTCGGCGATGCGCAAAAAGCCCAGCCACAGCGTCAGGGTGCCGAACAGCAGCACCATCACTTCCACCGACAGTTTGGCCATGGCGAAAATGCTTTCGACCATTGCCGCAAAAATCCCGGCATTACCGCCAATCAGCCATTGCGCCAGTGCTGACACCATTGCCACGACAAAGAAGCCAAGCCACAGGCCATTGAGCATCAGTTGAACCCCCCAAAGAATGGGGCGAATGATAACGGGGCTGGCAGAAACGACAAACCCCGGAATTTTCCGGGGTTTGTTTCAGAGCCGTCGTGCTATCAGCTGCGCGTGGCTTGGCCGACCGGCAGCGCTTGCTTGCTGCGCCAGTGCGGCAGGGAGTTCCAGTAACGCTCGCCCTTGGCATCGTCGTACATGCCTTCCCAACGGGAGATGACCAGCACGGCCAGGGCGTTGCCGATCACGTTGAGCGCAGTACGCGCCATGTCCATGATGCGGTCGACGCCGGCGATGAACGCCAGGCCTTCCAGCGGAATACCCACGCTGCCCAGGGTAGCCAGCAGTACCACGAAGGACACGCCCGGTACGCCGGCGATACCTTTGGAAGTGACCATCAGGGTCAGCACCAGCATCAGCTGCTGGCCGATCGACAGGTCGATGCCGTACAACTGGGCAATGAAGATCGCCGCGATGCTCTGGTACAGGGTCGAACCGTCGAGGTTGAACGAGTAACCCGTCGGCACCACAAAGCTGCAAATAGCCTTCGGCGCGCCGTAGGCTTCCATCTTCTCGATCACGCGCGGCAGCACGGTTTCGGAGCTGGCGGTGGAGTAGGCCAGTACCAGCTCATCCTTGAAGATGCGCATCAGCTTGACCACCGAGAAGCCGAACAGGCGGGCGATCAGGCCAAGGATCACGAAAGCGAAGAACAAGATGGCGACGTAAACCAGAATCACCAGCTTGGCCAGCGGCAGCAAGGAGGCGAAGCCAAAGTTGGCCACGGTCACGGCGATCAGTGCGAATACGCCGATCGGGGCGTACTTCATGATCATGTGGGTAACTTTGAACATGCTCTCGGACACGCCCTGGAACAGGGTCACCAGCGGCTCACGCAGCTCAGGCTTGAGGCTCGACAAGCCCAGGCCGAACAGCACGGAGAAGAAGATGATCGGCAACATTTCGCCACGGGCCACGGCGGCGAAGATGTTCGATGGGATCAGGTTGAGGATGGTCTCGATGAACGCATGCTCATGCTGCACTTCGGCGGCAGTCGCCTGGTACTTGGAGATATCCACGGTACCCAGGGTACTCATGTCGATGCCAGCACCCGGGTGGAACAGGTTGGCCAGCAGCAGGCCAACCACGATGGCGATGGTGGTGACGACTTCGAAGTAAAGGATGGTTTTGACGCCGATACGCCCGAGTTTTTTCGCGTCACCGACACCGGCAATGCCGACGATCAGCGAGGAGATCACAATCGGGATCACGATCATCTTGATCAGACGGATAAAGATATCGCCCGCTGGCTGCAACACATTGCTGATCCACCAGGCCTTTTCAGCGCTGAAATGGTTGAGCACAGCACCGATTGCGATCCCCAGCACCAAACCGATGAGGATCTGCCAGGCGAGGCTTAGCTTTGCCTTCTTCATGTCATTACCCTTACTTCAAGTGAACTTAAGGCAAACGCGCCAGCTGCAACGCCCGAGGGCGAAAAAGTGTGTGCATCTGCCTCCATGGAAGGTCACCGCAGCGTGGCCGAAATGGCTTACTGGCAGGCGAAAAAAGGCGCAACTATTCCCATGCAAGGGAGCGACGTCTAATGCCGTAAACGCCTACCCTATGCCGAATCGGCATGGCCTTTTTTCATAATAACTGTCCGAACGGTCAGTTCAAATGTGACATTTTGTCCGACAAACATGCCGTGAACCTGCCAAACCCGGCTCGCGCAGAGATTCAGCACGTGTCGCGAGCATTGCTATAAATACTTGGGAATTCCGCTGTTTAATGTCAGAAATGGCCTAAATGCCCAGACCAATTTTCTCGATAGATGGTCGAGCAGACACACTAAGAAATGGTTGGGATCGAGCAGAACGGAAATTTGCGACTATGGGAGGTATACAGGTATATGGAGAGGGACAAAGAGGCAAAGCGTTTCGTCATAAGCGCGCCGCAAGTTCAGCAAGCCATAAGCTTGTGAACCTGCGTCGCAGCCTTTCTCCTGACCCGGCCCTTTCGCAGGCACTCCCTGTACCCGTAGGTCACGCCGATCGCGATTGATCAGCACAACCCGGACCCTTGGTCATGCACAGCACTTGGCGTGCTGTGCAGACAGAAAGAAGCGAGGGGCTTCTTTCAGTGGACGCCAGCTCCGCAGACGACATCGCGTCAGGCGGAACCTAGTACCAATTCGGATCTTTCTTCAGTTGCTCCATCAGGAGCTTCTGCATACCTTCGTCCGGCTTGCCGATAAAACGGTAGTCGGCATGCCGCGTGGGCGATTTGTCCGCCGGCAGGCCGGCCGGGACCTCAACCAACATGGCGTAGGCATCTTCCTTGTCGAAGCTGAAGGCAACGATCAAGCGCTTGTTCAGGCACGTGTCAGCGGTTTCGCAGAGCGGCCCAACCAAATACTTATCACCGTCTTCTTCCACGGCATTCATTTGCTCGGCCGTGCCCGACAGGTTCAATACCCATTCTGGTAGACGCTCTTCTTTCTTCACCACGCCTTGCCAGCTTTCACGGTATTGCGGGTCCGAGCTGAGCAATTCGTTGGCTCGGGATTGGCCGTCATTGGCGGCCATCACCAAGCCGCTACCGCCCAGAAGCAGGGCGGCAGTAATGGCTTTGAAGGACAGAGTGGTCATTTTCAGCCTCGGCCGCGACGACCAAAGAAGAAAGAAACGATGAACATCACCAGGAAGACCACAAACAGGATTTTTGCGATACCCGTGGCGGTGCCCGCGATGCCACCGAAGCCCAAGACTGCAGCCACAATGGCGATGATCAGAAATGTGATTGCCCAACTCAACATGGTGATTCTCCTTATCGTTCTTTAAGAGGTAACAGCTGTGGTGCCGCACAGCCACTCAACACGAGTAGCCGTTGTGTTGCCTAGAACACCCAACGCTCTTGGGATGGCAGTTCACTCAGGGAAGACGCCTGGTCAACCATCCGCAATTGCGGGGCTGTTGCGCTGGGAGCAACGCTGCCAACGGAACGGAAATGGGTCTGGGTCATGGCCGGACGCTCAAACTGAGGAACCTGCTGCTGACTCTGCTGCCAATGTTGCAACTGCTGAACACCAATCAACGTGACAATCAGCGCCAAGCTGGCAAACAGCCCTTGCTGCAAGCGCAGTGGCGATACACGCAATTGACTAAGGCTTTGGCGAGTCATGCTGCTGTTCTCCCACATTTTGATTATTCGTGAGAGGGATATTGCAGAGCGCATGCCAGTTTTTTTACAAAATAAATATCAACAAAATCAATAGCTTATCTATTAATAGATCACCATAAACCCAGCATCCTGCACGATCGCCCACTTGGCGCCGTGCGAAATGCACGACGGCCAGCGGTCGGATCAAGGGATAGAAAGCGTAAGGTGTGTTGCCCAAGCGGCACGAGGGTATGGAAACGCCATCAGACGGGGCTTTGTAGACAGGGCTGCAGATACCTGCACGACGTCGCCATTTATCGATCAGAATAAACCATGCAACTTGCCCGATTATTCCGGGACTAAACACCATCATTCATACTTTTAGGGAGCGCGGGACAGATGGAATCAGCCAAGGAACTTCAAGGCCGCATTCTTTTAGTGGATGACGAATCCGCGATCCTCCGCACCTTCCGCTATTGCCTGGAAGATGAAGGCTACACAGTGGCTACCGCGAACAGCGCTGCCCAGGCCGATACCTTGATGCAGCGCCAGGTGTTCGACCTGTGCTTCCTGGATTTGCGCCTGGGCGAAGACAATGGCCTGGATGTACTGGCCCAGATGCGGATCCAGGCGCCCTGGATGCGCGTGGTGATTGTGACCGCCCATTCGGCGGTCGACACCGCTGTTGATGCGATCCAGGCTGGCGCCGCCGACTACTTGGTGAAGCCTTGCAGCCCCGACCAACTGCGCCTCGCCACCGCCAAGCAACTGGAAGTGCGTCAACTCTCTGCGCGCCTCGAGGCCCTCGAAGGCGAAGTGCGCCAACCGAAAGATGGCCTCGACTCCCACAGCCCGTCGATGATGGTTGTACTGGAAACCGCACGCCAGGTGGCCGGGACAGATGCCAACATCTTGATCCTGGGTGAATCCGGTACCGGTAAAGGTGAGCTGGCGCGAGCCATTCACGGCTGGAGCAAGCGCTCAAAGAAATCCTGTGTGACCATTAACTGCCCATCGCTGACCGCAGAGCTGATGGAAAGTGAGTTGTTCGGTCATAGCCGTGGGGCCTTTACCGGTGCCAGTGAAAGCACCTTGGGCCGCGTCAACCAAGCAGATGGCGGCACACTGTTTCTCGACGAGATCGGCGACTTTCCACTCACCTTGCAACCTAAATTGCTACGATTCATCCAAGACAAGGAATACGAGCGTGTGGGCGACCCGGTCACCCGTCGTGCCGATGTACGTATCCTCGCGGCCACCAACCTGAATCTGGAAGACATGGTGCGCGACGGCCGCTTCCGAGAGGACTTGCTCTATCGCCTCAACGTGATCACCTTGCACCTGCCGCCGCTACGCGAGCGAAGTGAAGACATCCTGACCCTGGCCGACCGTTTCCTGGCGCGCTTCGTCAAGGAATACGCCCGACCTGCACGCGGCTTCAGCGATGAAGCGCGCGAAGCGCTGCTCAACTATCGCTGGCCGGGGAATATCCGTGAGCTGCGCAACGTAGTGGAACGCGCCAGCATCATTTGTCCCCAGGATAAGGTCGAAATCAGCCACCTCGGGATGTCTGAGCAGCCGACCAACAATGCGCCGCGTATCGGTGCGGCGCTGAGCCTCGACGAGTTGGAGAAGGCACACATCGGCGCCGTCCTCGCTACCAGCGACACCCTGGACCAGGCGGCTCGCACCCTGGGTATCGACGCGTCGACCCTGTACCGCAAACGTAAACAGTACAACCTGTGAGCTGTACCCTATGAAGTTAGCGATGAAACTGCGCACTCGGTTATTCCTGAGCATCTCCGCGCTGATCACCGTTGCCCTGCTAGGTTTGATCCTGGGCTTGGTCAGCGTCATGCAAATGGCCAAGACCCAGGAGTCTTCAATTCGCAGCAACTTCGTTACCCTCGACTTGGGGCTCAAGCTGCGTCAGAGCCTGGGCGACCAGTTGATGATGATGCTGGAGGCGCGCCCTAATCCGGAAGCCCTGGAAGCCTCGAAAGGACGCTACTTTGATTTGCTGGATCAGGGGATTGCCCATGAGCGGCAAGCTCACACCGGAAGCGGCTTCAGCGAGGCCATGACGGACTACTTGAGTTTCCTCAAGGCTTTCGATGAGTCTCAGCAGGCTTCGCCGCCGCCGGGCAGCAAGGAAAAACTCCACGAAACCTTCAACGTGCTGCGTAACGGCCTGATCGCCGAACACAAGCACGCCCTGGAAAGCATCAGCGCCAGCGAACAAAAGTCCCGCGCGCGCGCCTTGCTGATTGCCGGCGTTCTGGGATTGGTGGGGCTCGCGGTGCTGATCATCGGATTCATTACGGCTCATGGCATTGCCCGGCGTTTTGGCGGGCCGATCGAAGCCCTGGCCAAGGCGGCGGACAAGATCGGGCAGGGCGATTTCGAGGTGACGCTGCCCATCTCCTCTGCCGCGGAAATGAACCTGTTGACCCGGCGCTTCGGCATCATGGCCGAAGCGTTGCGCCAGCATCAGGCGACCAATGTCGATGAACTGCTGGCGGGCCAGCAGCGCCTGCAAGCGGTGCTCGACAGCATCGACGATGGCTTGCTGATGATCGACCGCCAAGGCCGCCTGGAGCATCTCAACCCTGTCGCCCAGCGGCAATTAGGTTGGGACGAGGAACGCCTCGGCCAGGGCCTGGGCGAGGCGTTGGTGCGTCCGGAACTGGACGAGCAACTGCAACTGGTACTGCGAGGCGGCAACCTGGAGCGGGCGCCGGACGATCTGGAAGTGGAAGTCGAAGGCGAACTGCGCCTGCTGACCTACAGCTTGACCCCCGTGAGCCATACCGAGGGGCATATCCTCGGCGCGGTGATGGTGCTGCATGACGTCACCGAACAACGGGCATTCGAGCGGGTGCGCAGCGAGTTCGTACTACGCGCCTCCCATGAACTGCGTACGCCGGTGACCGGCATGCACATGGCATTCGGACTGTTCCGCGAACGCGCGAAGTTTCCCGCAGAGTCCCGTGAAGCGGACCTGCTGGACACGGTTAATGAAGAGATGCAGCGCCTGATGCAGTTGATCAACGACCTGCTCAATTTCTCGCGGTACCAGAACGGCCTGCAGAAACTCACGCTGGGGCAGTGCGATGTGACTGACCTGCTGGAACACGCCCGGGCGCGCTTCGTCGAGCCAGCCAACGCGCAAAACGTCGAACTGCTGGTAGAAACTCAATCCGACCTGCCCAGATTGTATGCAGACCAGGCACAACTGGAGCGGGTGCTCGATAACCTGCTGGGTAACGCCCTGCGCCATACAGCCACTGGCGGGCAGATTCGCCTGCAGGCGCGCCGCCATGGTGAGCGGGTGATTGTCAGCGTCGAAGATAACGGCGAAGGCATCGCTTACGGGCAACAGGGGCGGATCTTCGAGCCCTTCGTCCAGGTAGGCCGCAAGAAAGGCGGCGCCGGCCTGGGGCTGGCGCTGTGCAAGGAGATCGTGCAATTGCACGGCGGCCGCATGGGCGTGTATTCGCGGCCGGGGCAAGGCACTCAGTTCTATATGGCGTTACCGCTTTAACGGTGGTTCAACGCTCGCAGGATCGCTGCACTCTCCGCATCTGGCGCGCCGTCAAAAAGCGATGGCCGGAAATGCATCTGGAACGCCGCGATCACATGACGCGTGGCCACATCCAGCTCTCCGGTCTGGGGTGTCTGGTAGCCCAGACGCGCCAACTCTTCCTGAAACCAGGTAATGCTCGGCAGCTCGGTGGCGTATTGCACCTGGTAGCGCGCGAAAGCCTGGGCATCCGGCCATACGCCCAGCCCTTCAGCAGCCAGGCGCTTCCAAGGGAATAGCGGGCCCGGGTCCAACTTGCGCAGCGGTGCGATATCGCTGTGACCAATAATGTTTTTGGGGTCGATGCCGTTGCGCTTACTGATGTCTTTGAGCAAGACCACCAGGGATTGCACCTGCGCCTCAGAGTACGGGTACCAGAGTCGGCCAGTCGGCGTGTCCTTGTAGCCAGGGTTCACGATCTCGATACCGATGGAGCTGGAGTTAAGCCAGGTGCGCCCCATCCACTCGCTTTCCCCGGCATGCCAGGCGCGCTGGCTCTCATCAACCAGCTTGTAAATGGTGGCGGAGGCATCGTCGCCGATCAGGTAATGGCTGCTGACCTGGCCGTGGGTGAGCAATGCCAGGGAGCGTTCAAGGTTGGTGGAGGTGTAATGGACGACCACGAACTGCACGCGGTTGTCGTGATTCACCGAGGGGTGGTTGGTGTCCAGGCGAGGGCCGCTGGCGCAGCCCGCAAGCAGAAGGAACACAAAAGCAAAGTACAAGGATTTCATGACGGAAGACGTTACACTGAAGACGATAATGCAACAGTGTAACGTACCGATTGTGGCCTGGCGGTCAAATTACAAAATGGAACATTTTTTAGGCTGCCTGCACCTGATTCCGTCCCGCTGCCTTTGCCCGATATAGCGCCGCATCGGCGCGCTTGAGCGCCAGGTCACTGCGCTCTACCGGCTGGAACTGCGCCACGCCCATGGACACCGTGATCGTCACCGGCTCGCCCTTGAAGTGAAACGGGCACGCCTCAATCGCTGCGCGCAACACCTCGCCCGCCGCCAGGGCATCCTTCAA
The DNA here is from genome assembly GCF_963970695.1 of Pseudomonas sp. EL_65y_Pfl1_R83. Classification (NCBI taxonomy): domain Bacteria; kingdom Pseudomonadati; phylum Pseudomonadota; class Gammaproteobacteria; order Pseudomonadales; family Pseudomonadaceae; genus Pseudomonas; species Pseudomonas sp. EL_65y_Pfl1_R83. The sequence goes on from NZ_CAXAQI010000011.1 coordinate 32,390, forward strand.
GGATGAGTCAGGCATCAGCAAGACAAACTCTTCACCGCCAAAGCGCGCGATAAAGTCAGTCGGTCGCAGGCGTTTGCGCAGCACAGTGGCGATGATTTTCAGCACCCTGTCGCCAGCCAGGTGGCCGTAGCCATCGTTGATGCGCTTGAAGTGATCCAGGTCCAGCATCGCCAGCGACAGGTTGTTGCCGCGCTGGTGCCAAGTGTTGACCTCCTGATCCAGGCGCTCACTCCACGCTGCGCGATTGGGCAAGCCGGTGAGCGGATCGATCAGGGCCTTCTGGCGTTGAACCTCCAGGTGCTCGCGATAGCCTTGGGCTTCCTGCTCCATATTGGCAACCCGCTCGGCCAGGCCCTTCAGACGTGCAGCCGTTTCCTGCTCACGTTGATCGCGCTGCTGCTGGTGCTCATCCATGGTGCCCAGCAGGCCTTCGAGATGGCTTTCCAATACGTGCTTGAGGCTGTCCAGGTCGGCGGCTTCCTGCACGCTGCTTTGCAGGCCGTCGACCTGTTCGCGGATCTGCGTGTCCAGCTCCCGGGCGGCGGAACGGCTATCGGCGTGGCCGTCGCTGGCGACCTGCAAATGCCCCTGGAACGCTTCGAGGCGCTCGTTGAGCTGCTTGAGGTAAGCCTCGAACTCATGCTGGCCGCTGTCGGTGATCGCCAGCATCAAGACTGCCAGGTCGTCGAGGATAGGCAGCAGTTCGTACCAGTTCAGGCCGTGGGCCAGACGCTCACGCATGGCTTCGGCCTGGGGCCGATGGCGCTCGGGCAATGCCAGCTCTTCCAGCAGGCCGAGCAGGGTGTCTTCGATGTGCTTGGCCACGAAGCTGTAGGACGGCTCCGGCGAGTCGGGTAAGGAATACGCGCCATCCGCTTGCAGCTCGTCGGGGTTGGACTCTTCGACCTCCAGCACAGGCGGGAGCGACAGGCTGCCGATGGCAGTCTTATCCGGGGTTTCGACCTGAAGTTCGGGTGTTTCGATGAAGGCGGCAAGGGCGCTTTCCGGTGCCAGCTGTTCTGCCTGAAGTTCGACCTCGGGCTCCACACGCGCCAAGGGCGCTGCGAGCGCTTCAACAGGAGCGGCTTGAGCGGCGGCCTCGTAGACGAACGCTTCACTGGAGGCCTCGGCAACCTTTGCCGGTGCATCCGATTCAACTGCAAGGACAGCCGGCTCTTGAGGCTGTGGCGCAAAGGCGCGCAAGGCTTGCGTCAGCTCCTCGGACTGCTCGGGCTGCTGAGGCTCGGCGACGGGCTTGGCCACAGGGGGTTGCGATGCCGGGATGGGGACCGGTTCGTTTGCTAGCGCCTCGTTCGCGAAATCCTTGGAACCAAACAGACGCTGCAAGAGCCCAGGCCCTGCGCGCGTGGTTTCGCCGCCGGGCTCCAGGTTATTCAGCGCCTGGCTTTGCAGGCCACTCAACTCGCTCAGCAACAACGGGATCTCACGTGCCTGGCCGACGCGTCCGTCCAACTGCTTGGCAAACGCCTTCAGCGGCCGGATGACCTCACGGGGCAACGGCAGCTTTTGCAGTTGCGTGACCAAGGAGGTCAGCGCAGTGCTGATCTGATCGACCCGGGTTTCGCGGCGCTGCTCTGACTCAAGAACGGCCTTTTCCAGGCGCGGCAGCAACGCGGCGAGGGCGGCGTCCATGTCATCCGTGCGGACAACGTCGCGCATTTCCTTCATGCATTGGTCAACCGCGCGATCGGTGCCCTCAGCCGCCAACGTACTGCGTACGAGCCCACGCCGCATCAGGTCAAGGCGGGCAGCCCAGCGACGTTCGAGCTTTTCCTGTTGCTCAATGCTTTTAAGGTACTTCTCTTTCCAGCGCTGGGCGTCGTCGCTCATGCAAGGGGTCCGCGAGGGCCGGGACTCAGCGCGGGGAATGCATCGGCCGTGAGCGAACCCGGCAGACGAATCTCTACCGCGACCGGCAGGTGATCGGAGATGGGCTGCGCCAGCACCTGCACACTCTCGAGTGTGAGGGTCGGGCTTAGCAGGATATGGTCAAGACAGCGTTGCGGGCGCCAGCTGGGAAACGTAGCTTCGGCTTGCGGTGCCAGTAGGCCAAGGTCGCGCAACGGGGAATTCAGCAGCAGGTCGCTGGCATGGGTGTTCATGTCCCCCATCAGCACCTGGTGTTTGTAATTGCCAATCAGCTCTCGGATGTAGGCCAATTGCAGGGTCCGGGTGCGTGCACCCAGCGCCAAGTGCATCATCACCACGACCAAAGCCTCTGGCCCCTCGCCAAAACGCACAAGGATAGCGCCGCGGCCCTTGGGGCCTGGCAGCGGGTGGTCTTCGATGGCAGAAGGCTTCAAGCGGCTGAGCACACCATTGCTGTGCTGCGCCAGACGCCCGAGGTTGCGATTAAGCTGCTGGTACCAATAAGGGAAGGCACCCAGCTGGGCCAAGTGCTCCACCTGATTGATATAGCCGGAGCGCATGCTGCCGCCATCGGCTTCCTGCAGGGCAACTAGGTCGAAGTCATTCAACAGGTTGCCGATCTTTTGCAGGTTGCCGGCGCGCCCATTGTGGGGCAACAGGTGTTGCCAGCCACGGGTGAGGTAATGCCGATACTTCTCGGTACTGATGCCCACCTGGATATTGAAGCTCAGCAGCCGCAGACGACTGTCCGGCAGCAAACCTGTGGTTTCCAGGTGATGTTCGTTGACCTGCGGATCATGCAGGCCAACCACACGTTCGGTACCCCAGCGGCGCATGACAGGCCCCTTACTTGGCTGCGCGCTCTTTGGCGATCAGCTGGTCGGCAACATTAAGGACAGCTTCCGGGCCGCCAGCAGTACCCAGGTCAAAACGGTATTTGCCGTTGACGATCAGCGTCGGTACACCTTGCACGCCATACTTCTGCGCCAGTTCCTTGGCCTGTTTGATCTGGCCCTGTATCGCGAAGGAGTTGAAGGTGGCCAGGAACTTGTCCTTGTCGACGCCTTGGGTGGCAACGAAGTCAGCCATTTCGTCTGGTTTGGTCAGGCGTTTGCCTTCTTTCTGAATCGCATTGAACACGGCGTTGTGCACCTTGTGCTCTACGCCCATGGCTTCCAGGGTCAAGAACAGTTGGCCATGAGCATCCCATGGGCCGCCAAACATGGCAGGGATACGTTTGAAGTTCACGTCCTTAGGCAGTTTCTCAACCCATGGGTTGATCGTCGGCTCAAAAGCGTAGCAATGCGGGCAGCCATACCAGAACAGCTCCACCACTTCGATCTTGCCTGGCACCGAAACCGGAACCGGGTTGGCCAATTCAACATAGGTTTTCCCGGCTTCAAGCGGCACGTCGGCAGCTTGTGCGGTCATGCCGAAGAGGCTGGCAGTGACGAGAGCGGCGCTGAGGATCAGATTACGCATGCTTTACTCCTGGACAAATAAAGTCGCCTCACGCGACCTTTGTTGTGACAGGTCTACGCGGGCATGAGTTCGTTAGTGTAACGGTAGCGGCCACAAAAAAGGGCAGCCTAAGCCACCCTTTTTATGCTTGCATCGATGGATTAATCGAGCGTTAACGTCGTGTGCGCCTCAGTGTAGCCCCTGGATGTAGCTGGAGACCGCCGCAATGTCTTCATCACTCAGCTTGCGAGCAATTGTGCGCATGATCATCGCATCGCCGTCGTTGCTTCGCCCGTCCTCTTCCTTACGGAAATCGGTCAACTGTTTGGCGATGTAGGTTGCGTGCTGGCCACTCAAGTGCGGGAAGCCAGCGGCTGCTATACCGGCGCCATTTGGCGAGTGGCAGCCGGTGCAGGCAGGAAGACCTTTTTCCAGGTCGCCGCCGCGGAACAGTTTCTCACCACGGGCCACCAGTTTCGGATCGGCAGCTCCCACACTGCCTTTCTGGCTGGCAAAATACGCGGCGATGTCTGCCAGGTCCTGATCGCTGAGGTTGGTCAGCAAGCCGGTCATTTCCAGGACGGTGCGCTTGCCAGACTTGATATCCTGCATCTGCTTGGTCAGGTAGCGCTCTCCCTGGCCGGCCAGTTTGGGGAAGTTCGGCGCCGGGCTGTTACCATCCGGTCCATGGCAAGCACCACATACAGCGGCTTTCGCCTGGCCCGCTGTAGCGTCGCCTGCAGCATGGGCAACACCAGTGATGCCCAAGGTCAACAGCAGACTCACGATCAGTTTGTTCATCAGCTAATCCAACTACGGCTAAGGGTTTAAGAGTTATCAACCGGGTTTACTCACCATCAACTCAATGATGGCCTGGTAATCCTCAGTACTGCAGTCCATGCACAAACCACGCGGCGGCATTGCCTTGAAACCCTGGGTCACGTGTTGCACCCGCGTGACCACGCAAACTCGGTTGTACACTGCTTCCGGATCCTGTGTAGCCTGAGCACCCTAAAGCGGGGCCAGGACACCGACAGCGCGCAACCACTTGGTCAAACGTCGACCATTCAGGGTTTGAGAGCGTTTTGCGTTCTAATGCGCAATAAAGGTCTTTCGCTCCCGTGAACTTCGCCCTTCGCTGGGACAAAGCACACACAAAATCTGCGGCATTATATACTGGCGCTACTGAAACGGAAACGACACCGCTTGCCGCACCCTTTCTCGGCATCGCCCACATCGGAAATCTCATGCAACTCAAGAATCCCATCCTCGGCCTGTGCCAACAGTCCACGTTCATGCTCAGCGCCGCCAAAGTTGACCAATGCCCGGATGACGAAGGCTTTGAAGTCGCCTTTGCCGGTCGTTCCAACGCCGGTAAGTCCAGCGCACTGAACACCCTGACTCACGCCAGCCTGGCACGTACCTCGAAAACCCCGGGCCGCACGCAACTCCTCAACTTCTTCAAGCTAGACGATGATCGGCGTCTGGTCGACCTTCCGGGCTACGGTTACGCAAAAGTACCCATCCCGCTGAAGCTGCACTGGCAGCGTCACCTCGAGGCTTATCTGGGTGGCCGCGAGAGTTTGAAGGGTTTGATTTTGATGATGGACATCCGCCATCCGATGACCGATTTCGACCTGTTGATGCTCGATTGGGCTGTTGCCAGCGGCATGCCGATGCATATCCTGCTGACCAAGGCAGACAAACTGACCTACGGCGCCGCCAAGAACACTCTGCTCAAAGTGCAGGCCGAAATCCGTAAAGGCTGGGGTGACGCGATCACTATCCAACTGTTCTCGGCGCCGAAGCGTATGGGCCTGGAAGACGCCTACACCGTACTGGCCGGCTGGATGGAATTGGCCGACAAGGGCGCGGAAATCGCGGAGTAACTTTTCTGCAGGCAAAAAAAACCCCGGACTTCGTATGGGGAGGGGAAGTTCGGGGTTCAAGTTCCGGACCGCTAGGGCGGGATCCAGATATCTGCCAACACTTAACACAACATAGGAGCATTGAAGGGCTTCACCACCCATTCAGTAACTCTGAGTGGCAGTTCACGGGTTAAGTTCCGGCAGGCTCAAAAACTATTGGAAATAACTGACAGCGACTTCCGGACTAAAGCACTGTGCCACCACCCAAGGTGGTGGCAAAGCCTCGTAATCAGTGCGCTTCGTCCCAGTTATCGCCCACACCTACTTCCACCAGCAGTGGCACATCCAACTGAGCAGCCGCACTCATGTGCTCACGGATCCTCTCGCTGACTTCGGCCACCAAGTCCTCACGCACTTCCAGCACCAATTCATCGTGCACCTGCAGGATGACCTTGGCATCCAGGCCCGAATCGGTCAGCCAATTGTCCACCAGCACCATGGCTTTCTTGATGATGTCCGCCGCCGTGCCCTGCATTGGCGCGTTGATCGCGGTGCGTTCTGCCGCCGCGCGCTCCTGTGGCTTGTTGGAATGGATATCCGGCAAATACAGCCGGCGCCCGAAGAAGGTTTCGACGTAACCCTGGTCGGAAGCCTGGGCGCGGGTGCGCTCCATGTACTCGCGAACCCCGGGATAACGGGCGAAGTACACATCGATGTACGCCTTGGCCGTCTTGGTATCGACGCCGATATCCTTGCCAAGCTTCTGCGCGCCCATGCCATAGATCAAACCGAAGTTGATCGCCTTCGCGCTGCGGCGCTGGTCAGAAGTAACCTCACCCAGCTCAACCTTGAACACCTCGGCGGCCGTCGCCGTGTGCACATCGAGGTTGTGACGGAAGGCGTTCATCAACCCTTCGTCCTTCGACAGGTGCGCCATGATCCGCAGCTCGATTTGCGAATAGTCCGCCGCCAGCAGTTTGTAGCCCTTAGGCGCAACAAACGCCTGGCGAATCCGCCGCCCTTCGGCGGTGCGCACCGGAATATTCTGCAGATTCGGGTCACTCGAGGACAAGCGCCCGGTAGCCGCCACGGCCTGGTGATAGGACGTGTGGATCCGCCCGGTGCGCGGGTTGATTTGTTCCGGCAAGCGATCGGTGTAAGTGCTTTTCAGCTTGCTCATGCTGCGGTACTGCATCAGCACCTTGGGCAGCGGATAGTCATCTTCGGCGAGCTTGGCCAGCACTTCTTCGGCAGTCGACGCCTGGCCCTTACCGGTTTTTTTCAGCACCGGCAGGCCGAGTTTTTCGTAAAGGATCGCGCCGAGCTGCTTGGGCGAACCCAAGTTGAATTCCTCGCCGGCGATCTCGAACGCCTGGCGCTCCAGTTCGACCATCTTGTTGCCCAGCTCGATGCTCTGGATACCCAGCAGCTCCTTGTCCACCAGCGCACCCTGGCGCTCGATACGGGCCAGCACCGGTACCAACGGAATCTCGATATCCGTGAGCACACTCACCAGGCTCGGGATTGCTGACAGTTGCGCGAACAGCTCCTGATGCAGGCGCAAGGTCACATCGGCATCTTCAGCCGCATAAGGGCCGGCCTGCTCCAATGCGATCTGGTTGAAGGTGAGCTGCTTGGCGCCCCTGCCGGCGATGTCCTGGAAACTGACAGTGTCGTAATCCAGGTACTTCTTCGCCAGGCTGTCCATGTCATGCCGGGTTGCGGTGGCGTTTAACACATAGGATTCGAGCATGGTGTCAAAGGCGATGCCCCGCACCGTAATGCCGTGCGCGGGGTCGCCGCCGATGGCGCAGTTGGCCAGGATATTCATGTCGAACTTGGCGTGCTGGCCGACCTTGAGCTTGGTCGGGTCTTCCAGCAACGGTTTCAGGGCCAGCAGCACGGTGTCACGGTCCAACTGCTCAGGCACGCCGACGTAGGCGTGGGTCAGCGGGATGTAGGCGGCTTCATGGGGCTGCACGGCGAAGGAAACACCGACCAACTGTGCCTGTTGGGCGTCGATGCCGGTGGTTTCGGTGTCGAAGGCGAACAACTTCGCGTCGTTGAGCTTTTTCAACCAGCTATCGAAGGTCGCCTGGTCGAGGATGGTGGTGTAGGTGGTCTGCGCTGGCGCCACGGGTTCAACGACTGCTTCAACAACAGGAGCAGCCTTGAGCTCCACACGCTTGGCGTCGCGCTGGATCTCGTCAATCCAGCTCTTGAACTCCAGCAGCGTATACAGCTCCAGCAGTTTTTCACGGTCCGGTTCGATCAGGTGCAGATCATCCAGACCCACATCCAGTGGCACATCAATCTTGATCGTCGCCAGCTGGTAGGAAAGGAACGCCATCTCTCGATGCTCTTCCAGCTTGGCCGGCAGCGTCTTCGCGCCACGGATAGGCAGGGTCGGCACGATATCCAGCTGCTCATAAAGCTCTTTAAGGCCGCCGTTCACACCGACAAGCAAGCCGGACGCGGTCTTAGGACCGATACCAGGAACACCCGGAATGTTGTCGGACGAATCGCCCATCAACGCCAGATAGTCGATGATCTGCTCCGGAGCGACGCCGAATTTCTCCTTTACGCCCTCGATATCCATCGCACTACCGGTCATGGTATTGACCAAGGTAATGTGGCCGTCCACCAGTTGCGCCATGTCCTTGTCACCGGTCGAAATCACCACCGGGCGGTCAGCGGCGGCGCTGCTGCGGGCCAGGGTGCCGATCACGTCATCGGCCTCGACGCCTTCGACGCATAGCAGCGGGAAGCCCAGTGCGATCACGCTTTGATGCAATGGCTCGATTTGCAGGCGCATGTCATCAGGCATGCTGGGGCGATTGGCCTTGTATTCGGCGTACATGTCATCGCGAAAGGTCCCACCCTTGGCGTCGAACACCACCGCGAACGGGCTGTCCGGGTACTGCCTGCGCAGGCTTTTGAGCATATTCAACACGCCCTTGACCGCACCGGTCGGCAGGCCTTTGGAGGTGGTCAGCGGTGGCAGCGCATGAAAAGCGCGGTACAGATAAGAAGAACCGTCCACCAGGACGAGGGGTGCTTGGCTCATGAGCAGAATCAACCTTTTCGGCGGGTCAGGCGCTAGAATAGCCGGACCAATGACGACAAAGGGACAAGGTTATCATGCGTACATTTAATCGCCTGCTGTTGACCGGCTTGATTTCACTCACTCCGTTGGCTGCCATGGCGGCAGACGATGCGCCTGGGGGTGATCCGCAAGTGACCATTCGCACGGAAGGCGACAAGACCATCCAGGAGTACCGTCAGAACGGGTTCCTGTACGCAATCAAGGTCACTCCGAAAGGGGCGCCTCCCTATTTCCTGGTGCGCGCGGACGGAACCGATGCGAACTTCATCCGCTCTGACCAGCCGGATATGCTGATCCCGTCATGGAAGATCTTCGAATGGAAATGATTTCTTAACTTAAATTGGCGCCGCGCACAGCGGCGCCCGTACTGGCAGTTTTAACCATGTCTGTGTTCACCCCCCTGGCTCGGCCCGAGCTGGAAACCTTTCTCGCCCCTTACGGGCTCGGCCGCCTGATTGATTTCCAGGGGATTGCCGCCGGTAGTGAAAACACCAATTTCTTTGTCAGCCTTGAGCAGGGCGAGTATGTCCTGACACTGGTTGAGCGCGGCCCGGTCGCAGAAATGCCGTTCTTCATCGAGCTGCTCGACGTGCTCCACGACGCTGATTTGCCCGTGCCTTATGCCCTGCGTACAACCGACGGCGTGGCACTGCGCGAGCTGAAAGGCAAACCGGCACTGCTGCAACCGCGCCTGGCCGGCAAGCACATCAAGGACGCCAACGCCCAGCACTGTACCCAGGTCGGCGACCTGCTTGGCCACCTGCACCTGGCGACTCAAGGCGAAAAGGTGCTGGAACGCAAGACCGATCGTGGCCTGGATTGGATGCTGACTGAAGGCACGCAACTGATCTCGCACCTGAATGACGCACAGCAACACCTGCTGAAAGCTGCACTGACGGAAATCGAAGCCCACAAGATCCAGATCCTCGCCCTGCCGCGCGCCAACGTCCACGCCGACCTGTTCCGCGACAACGCGATGTTCGAAGGCACGCACCTCACAGGCCTGATCGACTTCTACAACGCCTGCTCCGGGCCGATGCTGTACGACGTGGCGATCGCCCTGAATGACTGGTGCTCGGATGCCGCCGGCGTGATTGACGGGCAACGCGCCCGTGCGCTGCTCGGCGCCTATGCCGGCCTGCGACCGTTCACCGCCAAGGAAGCCGAACTGTGGCCGACGATGTTGCGGGTGGCGTGCGTGCGGTTCTGGCTGTCACGCCTGATCGCCGCCGAGTCGTTTGCAGGGCAGGATGTGTTGATCCATGACCCGGCGGAGTTCGAGCATCGCTTGGCACAACGCCAGCAGGTCACGATCCAACTGCCGTTCGCCCTCTAAAGCCCCAACTCGGTCAATGTGGGAGCTGGCTTGCCTGCTCCCACATTAGACCTGCGCCGTCTGTTACAACGACTCCAGGCACCCAGCCAAGTCATTCCCCAACTTCTCCAACACCTGCTCATAACCCTGAGCCGTAGCCGGGGTATACCCGCCCAACGCATCCAACTCCGCCAGCTTCACCGGCAAGCCCGCCACCAGCGTTTCAGCCAAACGCGGACGCAACGGCGGCTCGCTGAACACGCAGGTCTTACCCACTTCCTGCAAACGCGTACGCATCGCCGCTACGTGCTGGGCGCCAGGCTGCACTTCAGCGGCGACACTGAACACACCGGCATGTTTGAGCCCATAAGCGTCTTCGAAGTAATCGAAGGCTTCGTGGAACACGAAGTAAGGTTTGCCGCCAATCGGCGCCAGGCGGGCTTTCAGGCGAGCATCCAAAACATCCAGGCGCTCATCAAAGGCTTTCACATTACTCTGGTAACGCACGGCATTGGCCGGGTCTGCGGCCGCCAGATCAGCAGCCATGCGCGCCGCAATCACACGAGCATTCACGGTCGACAGCCACAAGTGCGAATCCAGGCTGCCTGGGCGGTGATCATGATCATGTTCGTCGGCATCGTCGCTATGGGAGTGGCTATCTTCGGCGAAGCGCCGCAGCTTCATACCCGGAAGATCCTGCACCGCTACCGTTGTTGCCGTACGACCTTTCAGCACGCGCGGCAGGAAACTCTCCATATCCGGACCGATCCAGTACAGCAGGTCCACCGACTGCACGCGCCGTACGTCGGATGGACGCAGCGCGTAGTTATGCGGCGACGCACCCGGCGGCAGCAACACCTCCGGTACCGACACGCCGTCCTGCACAGCCGCGGCTATCAACTGCAATGGCTTGATGCTGGTCAGCACCTTGACCTCGGCCTGAGCGGCGCCATTGATGAACAAACTGGTGACAAATACGATAAAAACGGGAAAAAGTCGGGACACGATGACCACTCAATGGCGTAGGAACGGGTAACATAATAACGTCTCTATCAAATGTCTGTCGCCGCTCATGCCTATTACACCACTTGCCAGCCGTCCCCACGACCACTCCCACTGCGTGCATACCGCGCTGTCGGAGGCCGATACCCTCTGCGCACAGAAGGGTTTGCGCCTGACCGCCTTGCGTCGGCGGGTACTGGAACTGGTGTGGCAGAGCCACAAGCCGCTGGGCGCCTACGACATTCTCGGGGTGCTCAGCGAGCAGGACGGCCGTCGTGCAGCGCCACCCACGGTCTACCGTGCGCTGGATTTCCTGCTGGAAAACGGCTTGGTGCACCGCATTGCCTCGCTCAACGCCTTTGTTGGCTGCAACCACCCGGAACACGCGCATCAAGGTCAATTCCTGATCTGCCGCGCGTGCCATGCCGCCATCGAACTTGAACAAAAAAGCATCAGCGACGCCATTATCAGCAGCGCTGCCGATGTCGGCTTTACGGTCGAAGGGCAAACGGTCGAAGTAGTCGGCTTGTGCTCGGGCTGCCAGGGGGCTTGATGAGCAATGCGTTAATCCGCCTGGAACAGGTCGGGGTCACGTTCGCCGGGCAACACGTGCTGGATAACATCGCACTGAGCGTGGAGCCGGGGCAGATCGTCACCCTGATCGGCCCTAACGGCGCCGGCAAGACCACGCTGGTGCGCGCCGTGCTCGGCCTGCTCAAGCCCGACACCGGCAGCGTCTGGCGCAAGCCGAAGCTACGCGTCGGCTACATGCCGCAGAAGCTGCACGTCGACCCGACGCTGCCACTCTCGGTGTTGCGATTCCTTCGCCTGGTGCCGGGCGTGGACCGCGCCCGCGCGCAGGCTGCGCTCAAGGAAGTCGGCGCCGAACAGGTGATCGACAGTCCGGTACAAAGCATCTCCGGCGGCGAAATGCAGCGCGTGCTGCTGGCCCGCGCCTTGTTGCGCGAGCCGGAACTGCTGGTACTGGATGAACCCGTGCAAGGCGTCGACGTCGCCGGCCAGGCCGAGCTGTACAGCCTGATCACGCGCCTGCGCGACCGCCATGGCTGCGGCGTGCTGATGGTGTCCCACGACTTGCACTTGGTGATGAGCACCACCGACCAGGTGGTCTGCCTCAATCGGCACGTGTGCTGCTCCGGCCACCCGGAACAGGTCAGCGGCGACCCGGCGTTCGTCGAGCTGTTCGGCAAAAACGCGCAGAGCCTGGCGATCTATCACCACCACCACGACCACGCGCATGACCTGCATGGCGCGGTCGTGGATGATCCTTCTACCCCTCACGTTCATGGAGATAGCTGCAAGCATGGCTGATTTTCTGCTCTACGCCCTGCTGGCAGGCTTGGCTTTGGCACTGGTTGCAGGCCCGTTGGGCTCCTTCGTGGTCTGGCGGCGCATGGCGTATTTCGGCGACACCTTGTCGCATGCCGCGTTGCTGGGCGTGGCCATGGGCTTTTTGCTCGATGTAAGCCCGACCATCGCGGTGACCGTAGGCTGCCTGCTCCTGGCGGTGCTGCTGGTGACCCTGCAACAGCGCCAGCCACTGGCCTCCGACACCCTGTTGGGCATCCTGGCACCAAGCACCCTGTCTTTGGGCCTGGTGGTGCTGAGCTTTATGCACGAAGTGCGCATCGACCTCATGGCCTATCTGTTCGGCGATCTGCTGGCGATCAGCCCCACTGACCTGACCTGGATCCTCGGCGGCAGCGCGACCGTACTGGTGTTGCTGGTGGCCCTGTGGCGCCCATTGCTGGCGATCACCGTGCATGAAGAGCTGGCCAGGGTGGAGGGTTTGCCCGTACCCGCGCTGCGCATGGCCCTGATGTTGCTGATCGCCGTGGTGATTGCTGTCGCGATGAAGATTGTCGGCGTATTGTTGATCACATCGCTGCTGATCATTCCCGCCGCCGCCGCTCAGCGCCATGCCCGTTCGCCGGAGCAAATGGCGATCGGCGCCAGCCTGTTGGGGGTGTTTGCAGTGTGCGGGGGCTTGGCGCTGTCCTGGTTCAAGGACACGCCTGCCGGGCCATCGATTGTGGTCACGGCCGCCGCCCTGTTTCTGCTGAGTTTTGTCCTGCCCCGTCGAGGGGTGTAGACTTGCTCGCTTTTTGCGCAAATAGAGAGTCGCAGGAATGAAGCCGTTCACCGCCCGATATCTGCTCCTTGCCGCATTTTCCCTGCTGCTGGGCGCCTGTCAAAGCACACCGCCCGCCGCCCCACAGGCACAGGACGCACGTGCTGTGGCCATCACGCAACTGGAGCAAAACCTGGCCAGCAGCGAGCTGGCTACCGCCGAAGATCAGTTGGCCACTCTGCAAGCCCAGTCGCCCAACGACCCGACGCTTGAGGGCTACCAACGCCAATTGGCCGAGGCCTACCTGCAGCGCAGCCAGATAGTGTTGCAAAAAGGTGACGTCAACGCAGCTGCCACTGCGCTAAGCCGGGCGCGTGCGCTGATGCCAAAGGCACCGGCACTCACTGGCGGCGTTAACAGCGCCATCAGCCACGCCCGCAAAGCCGAGCTGGATAAAGCCGAAGCCGCCCTGAAAGCCGCTGAAACTCAGCCCGCCGCCAAGGTCATCGACCCGGCAGCGCCAAGCACCACCGTGGCACTGAACCTCACCGACATCGAAGCACTGCGCCATCAGCTGGATGCAATCGCCACCGACGTCGTGAATTACCAGTGCGACGTGAGCATCCAGGCGCCGCGCACCGAGGATTACCCGTGGCTGGCCACGTTACTGACCAAACGGGTGAAGCGTATTGATTCGGGGTATGACCTGAAGATTCACCGGCAGATTCTGAAGCACATTCCGGCGCAAGTTGTGTTGATTCCGCGCAAAGCGGACTAAAAGCATCGCGGGCAAGCCCGCTCCCACATTTGAACGGTGAACACTTCAAGTGGGGGAGCGGGCTTGCCCGCGATAGCGATCTAACAAACAACAGATGACTTAAGCCGGAATCGCCTTCGCCTTCACCTCACGATCCCAAACCCGATGCTGGCCAATCGCAGCAAAGAATGCCTTGAACGCTTTGGCATCCGACCCCACGATCAACCCCGCATCCGCCTCCAGCTTCAGCAGATCCAGCAAAGGCTTCACGTCACTGGCCACCGCAATCGCCTTCAGGTGCTTGTACGCCTCCAGCACGTAATGCAGTGCCACGCCGTCGCCGCTCAGCGCCTTCACCGACTCTTTCCCACCCGGGATAAACACCGCATCAAACGCAATGGACGGCATACCCTCCATCGACGCGTCGACTGGCAGGCTCTTGCCGTCAGCCGTCTTCACCGGCGCTGACGTCGGCCCCAGCAGCTTGGCATGTGCGCCTTCCGCTGCCAGTGCCTTCTTCAACGCGGCAATCGCCACGCCGTCCACACCATTCGCCGCCAGGATCGCCACCTTGCGGGTTTTGATATCACCCGGCAGCAAGTTCGCCTGGCTCAACGCTGGCGAACGTTCCGGCTTGGTTTGGTGCTCAGGCACAGTACCTTTGGTCGGTGCTGGCAGCCCCAGGTTATGCGCCACGCGCTTGGCCAGTTCCAAGTCGATGTTGGCCAGGATCTCATTGACCTGGCGCGCACGAATAAACTCACGCTCAACCTTACCCAGCTCAAAGCTGTAGGCCGCAATGATGTGCTCCTGCTCGTGCTTGCTCATGCTGCGGAAGAACAGGCGGGCCTGAGAGAAGTGATCGCCGAACGACTCGCTGCGCTCACGGATCTTGTGGGCGTCGATGCGCTCTGGGTACGTCTCGAAGCCGCCATCCTGCGCCGCTGGCGGGGTTTCTTTCGGCCAGCCGCCATCAATCGAGTTTGGCTCGTAAGCCGCACGACCTTTATCAATGGTGGTGCGGTGCATGGCATCGCGCTGGTTGTTATGGAACGGCACGACCGGCTGGTTGATCGGCAACTGGTGAAAGTTCGGGCCACCCAGTCGGCTGATTTGTGTATCGGTGTACGAAAACAGCCGACCTTGCAGCAATGGATCATTGGAGAAGTCGATACCCGGCACGATATGGCCGGGGCAGAACGCGACCTGCTCGACTTCAGCGAAGAAGTTGTCCGGATTACGGTTCAGCACCATTTTGCCCAGCGGGGTGATCGGCACCAGCTCCTCAGGAATCAGCTTGGTCGGGTCGAGAATGTCGAAGTCAAACGCATGCTCCTTATCCTCAGGAATCACCTGCACGCCCAATTCCCACTCAGGGTAATCGCCCATCTCAATGGCTTCCCAGAGATCGCGGCGATGGTAGTCGGTGTCTTTACCGGCGAGCTTTTGCGCTTCATCCCACACCAGCGAGCAAGTACCCGCGGTAGGACGCCAGTGGAATTTGACGAAGTTGGATTTACCCTCGGCATTCACCAAGCGGAAGGTGTGCACACCAAAACCCTGCATGCTGCGCAGGCTTTTTGGAATGGCGCGGTCAGACATTGCCCAGATCACCATGTGGGCAGATTCAGGCTGCAACGAGACGAAGTCCCAGAACGTATCGTGAGCCGAGCCGCCTGTAGGAATCTCGTTGTGAGGCTCTGGCTTAACGGCGTGCACAAAGTCAGGGAACTTGATCGCGTCCTGAATGAAAAACACCGGCATGTTGTTGCCCACCAGGTCGAAGTTGCCTTCTTCGGTGAAGAACTTCACGGCAAAACCCCGTACATCTCGCACCGTATCGCCAGAGCCGCGCGGCCCCTGCACAGTCGAAAACCGGGTAAATACCGGCGTCTTGTGGCCTGGGTCACGCAGGAACCCGGCCTTGGTCAGCGCCGAATGGTTCTCATACGTCTGGAAATAGCCATGAGCGCCAGTGCCACGGGCATGCACGATGCGCTCCGGGATGCGCTCATGGTCAAAGTGCGTGATTTTTTCACGCATGATGAAGTCTTCCAGCAGCGACGGGCCACGGGAGCCGACTTTCAACGTGTTCTGGTTATCGGAAATCTTGACGCCTTGGTTGGTGCGCAGGGCCTGGCCGGTCGCATCGGAACGGAATTCCTCCAAGGCCTGCAGCTTGGCGTTGGTGTTGCCACGGTCCAGGGTATCGGTGCCCGCGAGCTCACTCTTCGACGGGGTGGCTGGCTTCTTGGTACTCATCAGACAAAACTCCTTATTCAAAGTGGCCAGAGCGATCCCCGGCTCGTTTGAGCAAAAACCCCAGGCACGGCACCTGGGATATCGCGTTGCTTAAGTAGTGACTGATGAGGTTTTGGGCCGTTCCTTTTTTATGACCTTTGATCGCGTT
This sequence comes from Pseudomonas sp. EL_65y_Pfl1_R83, assembly GCF_963970695.1. NCBI lineage: Bacteria > Pseudomonadati > Pseudomonadota > Gammaproteobacteria > Pseudomonadales > Pseudomonadaceae > Pseudomonas > Pseudomonas sp. EL_65y_Pfl1_R83. The sequence continues at coordinate 48,291 of NZ_CAXAQI010000011.1, forward strand.
ATTGCCAAATCGCTGGTTGAATGCGAAATAAATGCTAAGAAACGCTATACGGACAGGCTAAAATGCGCGCCCGGCTAACCGCTGATCCCTTTTCCATGCGCCCCACAAGGTTCGCTACGTGATCGAGTTTCATAACGTCCATAAAACCTACCGCGTTGCCGGTAAGGATATTCCCGCACTGCATGCCACCAGCCTGAGTGTCGAAAACGGCCAGGTGTTCGGCCTGATTGGCCACTCCGGTGCAGGCAAAAGCACACTGCTGCGCCTGATCAACCGCCTCGAAGAACCGAGTGGCGGCCAGATCACGGTTGATGGCGAGGAAGTCACCGCCCTGGACGCCAACGGCCTGCGCCGTTTCCGCCAGCAGGTCGGGATGATCTTCCAGCACTTCAACCTGCTCGCGTCCAAGACCGTTGCCGACAACGTGGCGCTGCCTCTGACCCTGGCCGGCGAATTGTCGCGCAAGGAAATCGACCAGCGCGTCGCCGAATTGCTCGCACGTGTCGGCCTGTCAGACCACGCCAAGAAGTACCCGGCGCAGTTGTCCGGCGGCCAGAAGCAACGCGTCGGCATCGCTCGTGCCTTGGCGACCAAGCCAAAGATCCTGCTGTGCGACGAAGCCACCAGCGCCCTCGACCCGCAAACCACCGCTTCGGTGTTGCAACTGTTGGCCGAGATCAACCGCGAGTTGAAGCTGACCATCGTGCTGATCACCCATGAAATGGACGTGATCCGCCGCGTCTGCGACCACGTGGCGGTAATGGACGCCGGCGTGATCGTCGAGCAAGGCTCGGTCGCCGATGTGTTCCTGCACCCCAAGCACCCGACCACCAAGCGCTTCGTACAAGAATCCGAGCAGGTCGACGAAGGTGAACAGCGCGATGATTTCGCCCACGTCCCAGGCCGCATCGTACGCCTGACGTTCCAGGGTGAATCGACCTACGCGCCGTTGCTGGGTACCGTCGCCCGCGAAACGGGTGTGGACTACAGCATCCTTGCCGGTCGTATCGACCGCATCAAAGACATTCCCTACGGGCAATTGACCCTGGCCATTACCGGCGGTGACATGGAAGCGGCCTTCGCCCGCTTTACCGCAGCCGATGTGCACATGGAGGTCCTGCGTTAATGGACGTTTTACTGCATTACTTCGACAAAGTTGACTGGGCTGACATCTGGGTTGCCACCGGCGACACCATGCTGATGCTCAGTACATCGCTGCTGTTCACCGTGCTGGTGGGCCTGCCGCTGGGCGTTCTGCTGTTTCTCTTCAGCCCTCGACAGTTGCTGGAGCAGAAGACCACCTACGCAGTACTGGCATTCGTGGTCAACGCCATACGCTCTCTGCCATTTATCATTCTGCTGATTGTGATGATCCCTACGACGATCTTTATCACAGGCACATCGCTTGGCGTGGCCGGGGCCATTCCACCGCTGGTGGTAGGAGCTTCGACGTTCTTCGCACGGCTGGTGGAAACCGCCCTACGCGAAGTGGACCGCGGCATCATCGAGGCGACTCAAGCAATGGGCGCCACCACCCGGCAGATCATCATCAAGGCGCTTTTGCCGGAGGCTAAGCCCGGTATCATTGCTGCAATCACAGTCACTGCGATCGCACTGGTAGGCTACACCGCGATGGCCGGTGTAGTGGGCGCCGGAGGCTTGGGTGACCTGGCCATTCGTTATGGATACCAGCGTTTTCAGGACGACGTCATGGTCGTCACCGTGGTGATGTTGATTGTGCTGGTACAAATTCTGCAGACCATCGGCGATAAGCTGGTGACGCACTATTCTCGAAAATAACGGCCATTGCCGGCCCCCGCCGGCTATGCCCGAACAAGGAGCTTGCTGGATGAAAAAACTACTGGTTGCTTTCGCCGCCGTTGCCGCGTTTTCCGCCCACGCCGAGACCATTACGGTCGCCGCTTCGCCGGTCCCGCACGCGGAAATCCTGGAATTCGTGAAACCTGCCCTCGCCAAAGAAGGCGTGGACCTGCAGGTCAAAGTCTTCACCGACTACGTGCAGCCGAACGTACAGGTCGCTGAAAAGCGCCTGGACGCCAACTTCTTCCAGCATCAGCCGTACCTGGATGAGTTCAACAAAACCAAGGGCACTCACCTGGTGAGCGTAGCCGGTGTACACCTGGAACCCCTCGGCGCTTACTCCAGCAAATACAAGAAACTGGACGAGTTGCCTGATGGTGCCAACGTGGTGATCCCGAACGACGCCACCAACGGCGGCCGTGCGCTGTTGCTGCTGGCCAAGCACAACCTGATCACCCTGAAGGATCCGACAGACATCCTGTCGACCATCAAAGACATCACCGCCAACCCGAAAAACCTGAAGTTTCGCGAACTCGAAGCCGCCACCCTGCCGCGCGTGCTGACACAGGTTGACCTGGCGCTGATCAACACGAACTACGCGCTGGAAGCCAAGCTGGACCCGTCCAAGGACGCGCTGGTCATCGAAGGCAGCGACTCGCCTTACGTGAACATCCTCGTCACCCGCGAAGACAACAAAGACTCGGACGCCGTGAAGAAGCTGGTCGCAGCCCTGCACACGCCTGAAGTGAAGAAATTCATCGAAGAGAAGTACAAAGGCGCGATCAAGCCGGCGTTCTGACCTGACTCGATCTCCCAAACACTGGAGATCAAAAAATGTGGGAGCGGGCTTTCTCGCGAATGCGGTGGACCAGTCAACATCTTCGTCGACTGATACACCGCATTCGCGGGCAAGCCCACTCCCACATTTGTTTTGTGGTGTTGGCTGGGTTGGCGTCCGGCCTATTTACGCTGTAGCAACACCGGCAGTTGCACCACCAGCTTCTGATTGTTCAACGGCGCCCGGATAAACCCACGCTGCGTCCCATCCGGCCCGATCAGCGCCAGGTTGCCGCTGTGGTCGACGGTGTAGTTCGGCTTGCTGGTATCCGCCGGAATGAACGGAATGCTCACCGCATTTGAAACCTTTTGCACATCCTCCACATTCGCGCCGGTCAGGCCCTGGAACTGCGGGTCGAAGTAGCCCAGGTACTGCTTGAGCTGAGTCGGCGTGTCGCGGTGCGGGTCGACGCTGACCAGGATCACCTGCAACTTATCCACAACGTCCTTGGGCAGTTCGCTTTTGATCTGGCGCAGCTGGGCGAGGGTCGTCGGACAGATGTCCGGGCAAAAGGTGTAGCCGAAGAACAGCAGGCTCCACTTGCCTTTCAACTCATTAACCTGCACCGGTTGGCCTTCCTGATTAGTCATGGTCACCGGCGGTAGCTGACGGCTTTGCGGCAGCAGGATGATACCGGCGTCGATCAAAGCGGTGGGGTCGCCCTGGCCTTTGCCCGAGAGCACTTTGTTGACGGTCAGGCCCATGATCAATGCCACCAGGGCCACCAGGATGAAGACAGTTTTTTGAGTTCGAGTCATAGATTCAACAGTAGGTAGTGGTCTACGAGCAGGGCGATGAACAGCAGCAGCAAGTACCAAATAGAGTACTTGAACGTGTTGATCGCCGCGTGCGGCCGAGCGCCACGGTACAACACCCAGGCCCATTGCAGAAAGCGCCCGCCCAATATCAGCGCGCACGCAAGGTACAACACGCCGCTCATATGGATCACATAGGGCATCAGGCTCACCGCCAGCAGGGCGAAGGTATAGAGCAGGATGTGCACCTTGGTGTAGTGCTCTCCATGGGTGACCGGCAGCATGGGGATATCGGCCTTGGCGTATTCCTCCTTGCGGTGGATGGCCAGCGCCCAGAAGTGCGGCGGGGTCCAGGCGAAGATGATCAGCACCAGCAGCAGCGGTTCGGCACTGACATGGCCGGTGACGGCGACCCAGCCCAATAATGGCGGCGCAGCACCGGCGAGGCCGCCGATGACGATATTTTGAGGCGTCGCACGCTTCAGGAAACCGGTGTAAATCACTGCGTACCCCAGCAGCGAAGCCAAGGTCAGCCATGCCGCCAATGGGTTGGTAAAGGCCAGCAATAGCGCCAATCCCGCAACAGCCAGGAACAATGCAAAGGCCAACGCAGCCAACGGCGACACACGCCCCTGCGCCAGCGGCCGCTTATGGGTGCGCGCCATCACCGCATCAATCCGCCGGTCCACCACGTGGTTCACCACCGCCGCGCCACCGGCACACAGGGCAATGCCCAGGTTGCCGAACACCAGCACTGTCCACGGCACACCCGCGCGCGTTGCGAGAAACATCCCCACCAGCGAGGTGATAAGCATCAGCACCACCACTTTCGGCTTGGTCAGCTCCAGGTAGTCACGCCAGATCGCCTGGCCGTGACGCGCGCCGCTCAAGGTCGCCATGGCATCTCTCCTTTAAGGGTGATGAGGCCCGATACGTGTTTGCGCGGGATAAAACGCCAGCCGAACGGCCGTTGATTACGCACCCGGACCAGGCTGGTGCGGGCGTGGTAATTGACCAGCACCAGGCTCAGCAACAACACGGCGCCTCCTGCGTTATGGCCTGCAGCTATTGCCAGCGGCAGCCCGAACGCCACATTGCTCAGGCCCAGGCAGATTTGCGCAGCCAGGGCGATCAGCAACAAACCCGCTAGCCGCGTCATGCCGACCGCGCGCAGTTGCCAGGCCAGGCCAAGCAATACCAGGCTGACGATCACGGCGCCGATGCGGTGGGTCAAGTGAATGGCCGTGCGCGCTTCGCTGTCCAACTGCCCGCCAAGGTAATTAGGGCCAATATGCTGGGTAAGATGAAAGCCATTGGCAAAATCCGCCGCCGGCCACCATTCGCCATGGCACGTTGGCAGATCAACACAGGCCACCGCCGCGTAGTTGGAGCTGACCCAGCCGCCCAGCGCAATCTGCCCGATCACCAGCACCAAGCCTGCCGTCGCCCAATACTGCAGGCGCTTGGGCACAATCAACGCAGGCAGCACGCCCGACAAGCGCAGGGTCAGCAGAAACAGCAGGCTCAAGGTCGCAAAGCCGCCGAGCAAATGCCCCGTCACCACCTGCGGCCACAGCTTCAACGTGACCGTCCACATGCCAAACGCCGCCTGTGCAAACACTACCGCCAATAGAAACAGCGGCAATTTCACCGGCTGACCGGGATCACGCCGATGGCTCCACGAGCGCGCCGCGAGCAACAAGATCAGTAGGCCCAAAGTGCCTGCGAAGTAGCGGTGAATCATCTCGCTCCAGCCCTTGTCCGCCTCAACCGGTGTAGCGGGGAAATGCAGTTCGGCATGGGCCAGCTGAGTTTCGCTTTGCGGCACGCTGATAAAACCGTAACAGCCGGGCCAGTCCGGGCACCCCAGTCCAGCATGGGTCAGGCGGGTATAAGCGCCCAGCAGCACGACGATCAGCGCCAGCAAGGTGGCAAACAACGCGAGGCGAAATCCAGGTTTGGCCATGACGATGCCCTTATCCGATATTCGACAGTTTCAGCAGATGGCGCAGGTCGTTGAGCACGTCCTTGCCCTTGACCTTGGCGTCGTAGCGCAGCACCAGGTTGCCGTGGGGATCGACGATCCACAGCTGTGCATCGCCCGGCGCGCCGGCGTCCTTGGTGAAGGTCGCCAGGTTCAGCGGGTAACGCTGCAGTTGCGGATATTGCGCCTTGAGCTTGGCCTCGTAGTCGGTGGTGACCGGCTGCGCACTGGCCAAGGCGTGGCTGGCACGGGAGGCGTCGCGGCCGAGGCCGATCTGCAACTGGCGCGCGAGGTACACCAGTTGCTGGCAATCTGCGGCACAGGCAGCGGGCGCGGTGACCAGCAGTTGCCAACGCTGTTCATCGGCTTGCACGCCAATATCGGCGCGGGTCTGGCCGTTGCCGATTATCTCGCCATGGTAGCTGCGGCTTTCCGGCACCCAGAACTGCAATTTGTACATGAAGGTCGCCAGCGCCATCGGGCCGATTACCATCATCAGGATCAGCAACAGCTGCCAACGGCCTTTGCGCCGATCAGGCACGTCAGACATGTTGAGTGGATTCATGGCCGCTCCCATGGGGCTTCTCCTTTTTGTTGTGCCATCCGAGGTAGAGGTAAAGCGCCAGCAGGGCCAGCGACATGGCGAACCACTGCACGGCATAAGCCAGGTGTTTTTCCGGCCCCATGGCCACGATGGCCCAGGTGGTTTCGTAGGTGCCGGGGCCTGCTTCGGCCCGTAGCTCGTAGGCGAAACCGCTGCGCCCCAGTTCAGCCCACAGCGCGGCCGGATGCAGGGCGGTCAGCAAGCGCGGCCATTGCGCGCTCGTCGGGTCAGCATGCAGTTGGAAGGTTTCGCCGGGGGCGACGTAAACCCAGGCATCCAGGTTCAAGGGCTGCTCAGGGGTGGCAAAGACGGGCGGCGTGCGCCGATCCGGCCAAGGCAGCCAGCCGCGATTGAGCAAGAGCCACAGGCCGCTGGCCTGGTCGTGGAAGGGTTGCAGCAGCTCTACGCCGGCCTTGCCGTCACGCAGGCGGTTATCGAGAAACACACTGTGTTCGGCGTCGAATTGCCCGCGCAGGCGCACACGACGAAAAGCCGGGTCAGCCAGTTCGTTAAGCTGTGCACTGCTGATCGGATCAGCCGCACGCCGCTCGGCATAACTGTCCACCATCAGCTGTTTTTCATGGCCGCGGGACAATTGCCAGAACCCCAGGCCCACCATCAACGGCAGCAGCACCAACACCACCAGCGTCGGCGCAATCCCAGGGCGAAAGCTTTTTATGGCGCTGGCTATACTTGTTTTCATTGCCCGCCCATCCAATTGGAGCCAGACCATGCTCAAAGCCGCTATTGCCCTGATGCTGATCGCGACTGTCGTGAGCCTGTTCAGTGGCTTGTTCTTTCTGGTCAAGGACGAGGGCAACTCCAACCGCCTCGTCACTGCCCTGACCGTGCGCGTGGTACTGGCCGTGATCACCGTGGCGCTGATCGCCTGGGGCTTTTTTAGCGGCCAGCTGGTTTCTCATGCGCCGTGGTAAGGCGCCTCACAGCACATAGACGAAGAAAAACAGCCCGATCCACACCACGTCCACAAAGTGCCAATACCAACTCGCCGCTTCGAAGCCGAACTGGTGCTCGGCATTGAAATGCCCCTTCAGGATGCGCATCAGCATCACGAACAGAATGATGGTGCCGATGGTGACGTGCGCACCATGAAAGCCGGTGAGCATGAAGAAGGTCGCGCCGTACACGCCCGAACCGAGCGTGAGCCCCAACTCTTTATAAGCGTGGATATATTCCTCGGCCTGGAACCCAAGAAATGCCAGGCCCAGCAGCACGGTGATCGCCAGCCAAATCTTCAGCGCGCCGCGATGGCCTTTGCGCAAGGCATGGTGGGCGATGGTGATGGTCACGCTGGAACTCACGAGCAGAATGGTATTGACCAGTGGCAGGCCCCAAGGACTGATGGTGCCTTCTGGCGCCGGATACAGTTTTGGATCAGGGTTGTTAAGCAACGGCCAGGCAAACTCGAAGTTCGGCCACAGCATATGCGCGATGCCCTTGTGGCCTTCCCCTCCCAGCCACGGGCCGGACATGTGCCGCACGTAAAACAGCGCACCGAAGAACGCGATAAAAAACATCACTTCGGAAAAGATGAACCAGCTCATGCCCCATCGGAACGAGCGGTCCATCTGCGAACTGTACAAACCGGCGCGGCTTTCCTTGATCACCGCGCCGAACCAGCCAAACATCATGTAGGCCAACAGTAGGCCACCGACGAAAAAGATCCACGGGCCGTGGGATTCCGGGCGCGCCGCCTTCAAGTCGTTAAACCACACACCCAAGCCATACACAGTGATCAACAGGCCAAAGGTGGCAATTATCGGCCATTTGCTTTGCGCTGGTACGTAGTACGTATCATGAGTCGACATGTATTCGCTCTCCTGATTGAGCGGGCAAACAGTAGCTAGCCGCCGGTATGGACAGCCACGGGCGGTTGGCGCGCAGTGATGTCAAACAGCGTGTACGCCAGGGTCAAATGCTTCACATCCTTGGGCATGTCGCGGTCGACAATGAACCGCACCGGCATCTCAATGCGCTGGCCTGGCTGCAGCACTTGCTGGGTGAAGCAAAAGCACTCGGTCTTGTGGAAGTACATCGCCGCTTCAGCCGGCGAAATACTCGGCACGGCTTGGGCAGTCATCGGTTTGTCGGTAGGGTTGTAGGCCACGAACAGCATCTCGGTCACCGCACCCGGGTTGACCACCACTTCGTCAGCCTTGGCATAAAAATCCCAAACCATGTCGATGGCATTGGTGGACAAGAACTGCACCCGCACCTGGCGTGAGGCGTCCACCACCTGCGAGCCCTCGTACTGTCCGGCCGTCTTGCCGTTAATGCCGAACGCCTTGCACATCACGTCATAGATCGGCACCAGCGCAAAGCCAAAGGCGAACATCGCCACCACCAGGATCAGCAGGCGGGTGACCAGGCGTTTGAGTGGAACTGACTCAGCCATCACACCACCCTCGCTTTTGACTTTCTGTGGGAGCTGGCTTGCCTGCGATGAGGGCTTGGCAGCCAACATATTCGGCGCCTGATACACCGCTATCGCAGGCAAGCCAGCTCCCACAGGAGTTCGGGGCCATGGCCACCAGCGTGTTCATTTGACCTCCGGCGGCGTAGTGAACGTGTGGTACGGCGCAGGCGAAGGGATGCTCCACTCCAGGCCTTCGGCGCCATCCCAAGGCTTGGCCGGTGCGGGTGTACCGCCACGGATGCACTTGATCACAATGAACAGGAAGAAGATCTGCGTGGCGCCGAACATGAAGGCACCAATCGACGAGACCATGTTGAAGTCGGCGAACTGCAGGTTGTAGTCCGGCACCCGCCGCGGCATGCCCGCCAGCCCGACGAAGTGCATCGGGAAGAACGCCAGGTTCATGCCCACGAAGGACAGCCAGAAGTGCAGCTTGCCCAGGGTTTCGTCGTACATGTGGCCGGTCCATTTCGGCAGCCAGTAGTAGGCCGAGGCAAAAATGCCGAAGATCGCGCCGGGCACCAGTACGTAATGGAAGTGCGCCACCACGAAGTAGGTGTCGTGGTACTGGAAGTCGGCCGGGGCAATCGCCAGCATCAGCCCGGAAAACCCGCCGATGGTGAACAAGATTACGAAGGCCACCGCAAACAGCATGGGCGTCTCAAACGTCAGAGAGCCTTGCCACATGGTGCTGACCCAGTTGAACACCTTCACCCCGGTCGGCACGGCGATCAGCAGCGTGGCGTACATGAAGAACAGCTCGCCCACCAACGGAATACCGACCACGAACATGTGGTGCGCCCATACGATGAACGACAGGAATGCGATGCTCGCCGTGGCGTAGACCATCGAGGTGTAGCCAAACAGTGGCTTGCGAGAAAAGGTCGGGATGATCGAGCTCACGGCACCAAACGCCGGCAGGATCATGATGTACACCTCGGGATGGCCGAAGAACCAGAACACATGCTGGAACAGCACTGGGTCACCGCCACCGGCCGCACTGAAGAAGCTGGTGCCGAAGTGGATATCCATCAGCATCATGGTCACGCAGCCTGCCAGCACCGGCATTACCGCGATCAACAGGAACGCGGTGATCAGCCAGGTCCAGACGAACAGCGGCATTTTCATCAACGTCATGCCTGGAGCGCGCAGATTGAGGATGGTGGCGACCACGTTGATGGCGCCCATGATCGAACTGATGCCCATCAGGTGAATGGCGAAGATAAAGAACGTCACGCTTTCCGGTGCATAGGTGGTGGAGAGCGGCGCGTAGAAGGTCCAGCCGAAATTCGGCCCACCACCGGGGGCGAATAGGGTCGATACCAGCAGCAGGAATGCCGCCGGCAGCAGCCAGAAGCTGAAGTTGTTCATGCGCGGCAGGGCCATGTCGGGCGCGCCGATCATCAGCGGAATCATCCAATTGGCCAGGCCGACAAACGCCGGCATGACCGCGCCGAACACCATGATCAGCCCGTGCATGGTGGTCATCTGGTTGAAAAACGCCGGCTCCACGATCTGCAAGCCGGGCTGGAACAGTTCGGCACGGATCACCATGGCGAACGAACCGCCGAGCAGAAACATGGTGAAGGCGAACCACAGGTACAGTGTGCCAATGTCTTTATGGTTGGTGGTCAGCACCCAGCGCATCAAACCCTTGGCGGGGCCGTGGGCATGGTCAGCGTGACCATGGTCATCAATCACAGCGCTCATGGCCGTTCTCCTGAGAGCAAGTGGGCAGGGCAGGTCGAGGTAAACGCCATGAAAGAGTTCATGGGCTTTCCGCCTGCTTGATGGCCAGCACGTCTTTAGGCGTGACCATGTCGCCTTTGTTGTTGCCCCACGCGTTGCGCTCGTAGGTCACCACGGCGGCGATATCCACTTCAGAGAGCTGCTTGCCGAACGCCGCCATCGCGGTGCCGGGCTTGCCGTGATAGACGATGCTCAGGTGGCCGTCTTTCGGGCCGGTGGCGATTTTCGAGCCTTTGAGCGCCGGGAACATCGGCGGCAGGCCTTGGCCTTCAGCCTGGTGACACGCCACGCAGGTGGTGTGGTAGACCTTGTCGCCACGCGCCACGAGCTCTTCCAGGGTCCACTCTTTGGAGGTCAGCTCCTTGAGCTTGGCGGCCTCTGCCTTGCGCTCGCCGAGCCAGGTTTCGTAATCGGCCTTGGACTTGACCTCGACCACGATGGGCATGAAGCCGTGGTCCTTGCCGCACAGTTCGGCGCACTGGCCACGGTAGATGCCGGGCTTCTCGACACGCGTCCAGGCCTCGTTGACGAAGCCAGGAATGGCGTCGCGCTTGACCGCAAAGGCCGGCACCCACCACGAGTGGATCACGTCCGCGGCCGTCACCAGGAAGCGCACCTTGGCCCCCACCGGTAACACCAGCGGCTGGTCGACTTCCAGCAGGTAATGTTCGCCCTTGGTCGCCTGGTTGTGGATCTGTTCGGCGGGCGTGGCCAGGTTGCTGAAGAACTCCACGTCCTGGCCCAGGTATTTGTAATGCCACTTCCACTGGTAGCCGGTGACCTGGATATCGATATCCGATTCACTGCTGTCGTAGATATTGATCAGGGTCTTGGTCGCAGGAATGGCCATCGCGATCAGGATCAGCAAGGGCACTACGGTCCAGAGGATCTCCACGGTGGTGCTCTCGTGGAACTTCGCCGCGACCTGGCCCGTGGACCGGCGATGAACGATCATCGACCAGAACATCGCGCCAAACACGATGATGCCGATCACCACACATATCCAGAAAATGGTCATGTGCAGGTCGAACACAGCGTGACTGACTTCTGTCGCCCCTGGCGCCATATTCGTTGTCCAGGCGGCATGTGCCTGGCCGAATACTGACCACAACAGGAGGCCCATCCAAACGTGTGGATGTCGCATCATTGCGGGTTCCCCTTATCGTTCTTGTTATCCCGCCGGTTTGCACCTGCGTCGAAGGGAGCGGCTTCCATACTGCTTACAACCGCTTAGCCTTGCCTGCTTATGCAGTCTGGCGTCATCAGCTAATCGCGTACAAATCCGAGTATAGACAGGCTCTGCAACCCCGCAATGTGTAGGGGTAAATGAGCTGAAATGAGGCACTTGGGCTTAATGAAACAGGCTGCGGAATCGTTTATGCGGTGCGCTATCGCGATTCGATATAACGCCTGCGCATAACCATGAAATAATTATGACAAATGCGTCTGAGGCGCTCGTATAAACGAGCTACCTTATCCTCTCCCTTTTCCTACGCCTGCATCACTGGAGCCTTCATGAACACCGCCGCATTGCGCGAGCAGATTTCCCGTGCCCACCAACACGAAACCAGCACGGGCCAGCTTGCCCAGCAACTGGAAAAACAATTGCCGCACCTGCATTCGGCCATTTCCCTGGCTGACGGTGATCGCAACGTTGTCATGACCCGCTTTGTCACCGCCTACATCGACCTCGTCCCGGATTTGCTCGACGCTGCCAACGACGTAGCCCGCGAGGCCGGTATCGAAAGCCAGATCAAGCCGGTGCTGAAGATCGCCGAGCATTTCTTCCTGCAGCCGCCTGCGATCCTGGCAGGCCACGAGGGGCTCGACGGCCTGCTGGATGAGGCTTACCTGGCCCATCGCCTGGTGGAAGAGGTCAACGATCTGTATATCAAGCATTTCGGTCAGCCGTTGATTCCGGCGGATACCACTGTGGCTAACGTGATTGCCCACCAACTGATTGGCGAAACATTCGCTAATCAACTGGATGAGGCGGTGCATCAAGCAGTGGATGAAATGCTGAACGAAGAGAGCTTTGCGCTGGAGTCGGTGGAGGCTTACCGCGAAACGCTCAAGAGCCCGAACACCGAGGCCGCGTGGAAGCGCTGGCCGTGCCTGTCGCGGCAGTTGGGGGTTGAGTTGGCGTTGGATCAGCCGGCCTAGATCTTAGATCTAATACAAAACCCATGTGGGAGCGGGCTTGCTCGCGAATGCTATGGTTCAGTCAACACTTCCGGTGACTGACACGCCGCCTTCGCGAGCAAGCCCGCCCACATTTTGATCCGGTTTCGTCAGCTTACAGATGGCGCCGAACCTATCCCCGTCGTCATTCGCACCCGCCCTTCCAACCGGCGCTTCAACCCACGCGCCTCGATCACCAGCGTCGAACCCTTCGCCGCATTGGCTCGCCCCCATTCTTCCAGTAACTCCAAGCAAGAATGGTCAATATAATTCAGGTTGTTCAGCGGTACGTGCAAGGTCGTCCCAGCGGGCACTGTCGCCAGCACTTGGGTCAATGCCGGCACTTTCAGGAAGGTCGCAGCCCCCGTCAGGCGCAGCTCCATCTCACCGACCTGGGGCAAGTCGATCAGGCTGACTTTAAGCCGTGACGCCTTGAACGCCAGCTTGACCAACGTCAACCCAAAGCCCACCAGCACGCCGGTCAGCAGGTCGGTAAAGATGATCGCCAACGCCGTGGCCGCATAGGTAAACATTGGCATCCGCCCATAGCGCCCCAGCGCCTTGAACGCCTTGATGTCCACCAGCTTGATCCCGGTATACACCAGCACACCCGCCAGGCTCGCCACCGGAATGCTCTGCAGCACACTCGACAACAACAGTACGAACCCCAGCAGCCAGAGGCCATGGAACATCGCCGACAAGCGCGTAGTTGCACCGGCCTGCACATTGGCCGAGCTGCGTACGATCACGCCAGTCATCGGCAAGGCGCCGACCAAGCCGCAGAGCATGTTGCCTACACCTTGAGCGGACAATTCCCTGTCAAAATCAGAACGCTGACCGCTGTGCATGCGGTCGACCGCCGCAGCGGAGAGCAGGGTCTCGGCACTCGCGATAAACGCCACGGCGAACGCGGCGATCAACAGTTGCGGATCAGCGAGGTTCAGCAAGTCGCTGGGACGCAGCCAGTCGATGGCATCGGCGAGATTTTCCGGCACCTCCACACGTTTGACCTGCAACGCCAGCACCAAACTGACAACGGTGGTCAGGCCCACGCCCAACAAGGCGCCCGGCACAAAGCGCAGGCGTTGCGGGCGTAATTTGTCCCAGGTGTACATCACCAGCATTGTCGATAAACCGAGCAACCCCGCCTGCCAGCCCAGGCCGCCGCCCAGGGTCGGGATCGCTTCAGCCAACGCCGCAGGGAAGCCTGCCAGGTTATCCAGCCCCGAAGGTTTGGGCGCGCCGTCGAGCATCACGTGGATCTGCGACAGCACGATCAGCACGCCAATCCCTGCCAGCATGCCGTACACCACCGCCGGCGCCGTAACACGGAACCAGCACCCCAGACGCAAACGCCCGGCGACCAGTTGCAGAAAGCCTGCCAGCAACAGGATTGGCCCAAGCATCAGCATGCCGTGCTGGCGTACCAGTTCGAACACCAACACCGCCAAACCCGCCGCCGGGCCACTGACCTGCAACGGTGAACCCGCCAACCAACCCACCACCAAGCCACCGATGATCCCGGTAATCAGGCCTTTGGCCGGCGGCATGCCGGAGGCGATCGCAATACCCATGCACAAGGGCAGGGCGACCAGAAACACAACCACCGAAGCGAGCAGCTCCCGTGGCAAAACAGCTTTCAATTGAGCAGCACGCATGATGACTCTCCCGAGGCATTGGCCGGGCGCGGTAAAGCCTGGCTGCATCCATGGCAGCCACCGCTAAACCCGGCAGGGAAGTGTTTTAGAAGCGCGCTTTAGGCGTCGCTGAAGGAATCGGCCCTTCGCCGCCCAACGGCAGGAACGTCGACTGGTCCGCATCGTAGGCACGGATTTCGCTGGTCTCGATGTTGTAGATCCAACCATGGATAAACAAATGACCATTGGCCATGCGCGAAGCCACGGAAGGGTGGGTGCGCAAATGTTGCAGCTGGGCGATGACGTTTTCTTCGGTCAGCACCTTCATGCTCTCGCCTTCGTTGGCGCAGTCGCAGTTGTCATGGACCATGGCCTTGGCGACCTCGGCGTGCCGCAGCCAGGCCCTGACCGTCGGCATCTTCTCCAGGCTATCGGGGTTGAGTACCGCGCGCATGGCGCCGCAATCAGAGTGCCCGCAGACAATGATGTGCTGCACGCCCAGGGCGAGTACGGCGTACTCGATGGCAGTAGAAACGCCGCCATTCATCTGGCCGTAAGGCGGAACCACGTTACCGACGTTACGCGTCACGAACAGGTCGCCCGGAGAGCTTTGGGTGATCAGCTCGGGCACGATGCGCGAGTCGGCGCACGTAATGAACATCGCTCGTGGGCTTTGGGCCGTGGCGAGTTTCTTGAAGAGTTCTTCCTGTTGGGGAAAGACGTCGTGATGGAAATGCAAAAAGCCGTCAACAATATGTTTAAGCGCTGCATCGGCGGTTTCCGCCACCTGAGGGGCTGAAGCCGACGCAGCCAACGGCTGTTTATCCTGGTCACTCATGATTCATCCTCTTGATTAAATACAGGGGAGCTTTCAGGTCAGTTCGACGCCGGGCGTGTGGAACAGTTGCAAAAGCCACAAAGCGGGACGCCGACTCATCAGTCACTCGCAGAACACGTTAACCGCCGAAACTTAACTCAAACTGAATGAACCGCTCTAGTCCGCGGGTTTCAGTGATGTCAAAAAGCGACTATTCCTACACGGACTTCGCAAATCGCCTCTTCAGTCTACAACAAAGCCATCTGCCTGCCTGGCGGACAGAACGCCGTGCAATCCAGATTGAAGCCCTCCCGCTGGTTGAGCCCCAAGCGCTTGATCGCCTTGCTGAAGCGCTGCGCCAGCAGATCGGCAAATGGCCCTTCACCACGCATGCGCACGCCGAAGCGGCTGTCGTATACCTCACCGCCGCGCACCTGGCGTACCAGGCTCATCACATGGGCCGCACGCTGCGGGTAATGCGCCGCCAGCCACTCCTCGAACAGCGGCGCCACCTCCAACGGCAGGCGCAGCATCATGTACGCCGCACTCTGCGCGCCAGCGGCGTGGGCTTCGGTCAGCAGGCTTTCCAGCTCACTGTCATTGATCATCGGAATCATGGGCGAACACAGCACGCCCACCGGGATCCCCGCCTCGCGCATTACCCGAATCGCTCGCAACCGCGCCTTCGGCGCCGCCGTGCGCGGCTCCAGGATGCGCTTGAGCTCGTCGTCCAGGCTGGTGAGGCTGATCATCACCGCCACCAGCCGCTGACGCGCCAACTCAGTGAGCAAATCCAGATCGCGCAGAATCAATGAGCCCTTAGTGATGATGGTCACCGGATGCCGGTAGCGCAGCAACACTTCAAGGGTTTGCCGAGTGATCGTGTACTCGCGCTCGATCGGCTGGTACGGGTCGGTGTTGGAACCCAGGTTGATCGGCGCGCACACATAGCCCGGTTTCGACAGTTGCTGCTCCAGCACATAGGCGGCGTTGGTCTTGGCAATCAATTTGGTTTCGAAATCGAGCCCCGGCGACATGTCCCAATAAGCATGGCTGGGCCGCGCATAGCAGTAAATGCAGCCATGCTCGCAGCCACGGTACGGGTTGATCGAACGGTCGAACGGCAAGTCCGGCGAGTTGTTGCGGGTGATGAGGGTCTTGGCCGTTTCGATACGCACTTCGGTGCCCTGGGTCGGCGGCACTTCCTGATACCAGCCGTCGTCCTCGACCACGCTGACGGTGGGCGCAAAGCGGTTATGCAGGTTAGTGGCCGTGCCACGGCCACGGGGCGGCAGCGGAGTAGACATGAAAACGCCTCGATGCTGTTTTTATATACAGTATCGAGGCGCAAGGTTTCTGACCAGTGCCGTTTGGCGGTCAGGGAAGGATCAGTGCTTTTGCGTGACCTGTCCCAAGTCATCGCCTGAAGTGGTGCGCAGATCTTTCTCGCGCAGGTCCGCCACATCGCTGGCGTTGACCGGCGCGCCCTTATTGCCCCAACTGCCGCGGATGAAACTGACCACATCCGCCACTTCCTGGTCCGACAGGCGCCAGGCAAATGCTGGCATGGTGAAGGTCGACGGCGCCGCGTGCGTGGCCGGCAACGTGCCGCCGTTCAACACGATGTTGATCAGCGACGTGGCATCCGCCGTCTGCAACACCGGGTTGCCCGCCAGCGCCGGGAACACCCGCGTATAGCCATGGCCGTCAGTACGGTGGCAGGCCGCACAGTTGTCGATGTACACCGACGCACCTGGCTTGCTGTCATCACCTTTCCACAGGGCATCAGCTACCTGCTTGTCGTACTGATGCGGCTGGTCCTTGGGGTCCACCGCCGGCAGGCTCTTGAGGTAGCGGGCGATAGCCGTCAGGTCATTTTCCGACATGTACTGCATGCTGTGGACCACAACATCGCTCATGCCACCAAACACCGCACTGCGATCACTGCGGCCGGTCTTGAGGAATTGCACCAGTTGCGCCTCGCTCCAACTGCCGAGGCCGTCCTTGTGGTCGCCGCGCAGGCTCTTGGCGATCCAGCCCTCCAACGGCGCGCTGCCAGACAGGAACGCGTTGCCATCAGTGGCACTCAGGGCTTTTTCCTGCATGGTCAAAGCCCGTGGCGTATGGCAAGCGCCGCAGTGGCCAAGGCCTTCCACCAAATAAGCACCCCGGCTGATCACCGGATCAGCATTAGCCGGCGCCTGGTAGTCTGCCACCTCGGGCGCAAACATCCAGCGCCATGCCGCCAACGGCCAGCGCATGCTCAGTGGCCAGGGAATATCGCTGTCCTTGTTCTCCTGGGCGACCGGTTCAACACCCTTCATGAAATACGCATACAACGCCTGCATATCGTTTTCGCTGACACGTGCGTAAGACGGGTAGGGCATCGCCGGGTAAAGCGTACTACCGTTCTTGGCGACGCCATGGCGCACGGCCTTGTCGAAGTCTTCAAAGCTGTAGTCGCCCAGGCCGGTCTTGTCCGGGGTGATGTTGGTGGAATAGATCACGCCGATGGGGGTTTCCATCGGCAGGCCACCGGCAAACGGCTTACCGCCCTTGGCGGTGTGGCAGGCCACGCAGTCACCGGCGCGGGCCAGGTACTCGCCCTGCTTGACCAGGTCGGTTTCAGCCGCGCTGATCGAGCAACTGCTCAATAGGGCAAACGTCGCGATAACAAGTGCTTTCATGGTCATCGCTCCTTATGCCTGAACCAGTGGGCCGGGGTTTTTCAGGTACTGCTCGCGGATCGCCCGGGCCGACCAATAGGTCAGCGCCGCCACCAGACCGGTAGGGTTGTAGCCCAAACCTTGTGGGAACGCGGATGCGCCTGGCACAAACACGTTGTGTACATCCCAGCACTGCAGGTAACGATTCAAGGCACTGGTTTTCGGGTCGGTGCCCATGATCGCGCCGCCGTTGAGGTGGGTGGTCTGGTACGACGCGGTGTTGAAGTGCTCACCGACCTTTTTGCCCAGCACGGCAATTGCCTTGGGGTTCATCGCTTCGGCGACTTTGCCCATTTTCTCTACCATGAAGCGGTTCATCTTGATGTCGTTTTCTTGCCAATCGAATGTCATCCGCAGCAGCGGCTGGCCGTAGGCATCACGATAAACCGGGTCCAGATCCAGGTAGTTGCCCCGGTAGGATTGATGAGCGCCATGGGCATCCATCGACACCTGGTGGGTGTAGTAATCGGCGGTCGCGCGCTTCCACGCGCTGCCCCAGGCCGGGGTTCCCGGCGGATTCGAGGTGCCCGCAATAGGCCGACTTCCCGCCTGGTTGACCCACATCGGCGAGCCGCCCACAAAGCCGTGAGGCCCATGGTCGAAGTTGTCGGCATTGAAGTCATCAATGGCCACGCCATTGCCGCCCGCACCGATGAAGTTGTTGGTGTGGGTGTCCTTGTCGAAGAACGCCTTGATGGTCGCCATGTTCTGGTAGGCGAAGTTCCTGCCCACCACACCTTCATTGGTAATCGGGTCGTAAGGCTTGCCGATACCGGACAGCAGCATCAAACGCACATTGTGGAACTGGAACGCGCCGAGGATCACCAGGTCCGCCGGCTGCTCGCATTCCCGGCCCTGGGCGTCGATATAAGTCACGCCGGTGGCCTTGCTCTTGGTGCTGTCGAGGTTGACCTTGAGCACGTGAGAATTAGGCCGCAGTTCGAAATTCGGCACCTGGCGCAACGCTGGCAGGATGTTCACGTTCGGCGAGGCTTTGGAATACATGTAGCAAACATAGCCACTGCAAAACCCGCAGAAATTGCACGGGCCCATCTGCGCACCATAGGGGTTAGTGTAAGGCCCCGAGGTATTGGCCGACGGCAGGTTGTAGGGTTTGTAACCCACATCGCTAGCAGCTTTCTGAAACAGCTGTGCGGAAACGGTGATTTTCTGTGCTTCCAACGGGAACGGATTGGAACGGTCCGGTGCATATGGGTTGCCGCCACGGCCCTCACCAACGACTTGACCTTTCACCGTCCAGGCCTGGCCGGAGGTGCCGAAGACTTTTTCCGCGTAGTCGAAAAACGGCTCCAGCTCTTCATAGCTCACGCCGAAGTCCTGGATTGTCATGTCCTTGGGGATAAAGTTTTTGCCGTAACGCTCTTCGTAATGGCTACGGATGCGCAACTCCATCGGGTCGACGCGAAAATGCACGCCGGACCAGTGCAGGCCTGCACCGCCGACGCCATTGCCCGGCAAGAACGCACCCAACTGACGGTTAGGCAGGGCCACGTCATTCACGCTATGGCGAATGGTCACCGTCTCTTTGGAAATGTCCTGGAAGAGTTTTTTACGCACGCTGTAGGTCAATTCGTCGATGACCTGCGGATAGTTGCCGTCTGGGTAAGTGTCCTGCATCGGGCCGCGTTCCAGCGCGACCACGTTTAGACCCGCTTCCGTCAGCTCCTTGGCCATGATCGCGCCGGTCCAGCCGAAGCCGACGATCACTGCATCTACTTTTTTCATGATGGTCGCCACGTTTATGCCCTCTCGCCGCGGATGGAAACTGCCGGGAAGGGGTATTGCTCGTTGCGTTCAACCCAGTCCATGAAGTCGGCGCGAGCGCCGGGGAAGCCAATCATGGTCCAGCCGACCATGCCTTTGTTGCCGCCGTGGATCGGGTCGCAGAAGAAGCCTTCCTTGGTGTTTTGCAACAGCAGGTTGAAGAACATCTTCGGCGGCACCGTCTCGAAATGCGCAGCAACTTCGCTACCGCCAGCCTCGAGGCGGCGCAGCATATCGTCTTGGGTAGCGCTGTCTTGCGCAGCAAAAGCTTTACCGTTGAACGCCTTCGACCATGCATCCGTCGCGGCAATGCCCAGACGATAGATTTCTTTGGGTACCAATTTGCTCTGCCAGCCCATCTCAGGCGGTGCGTCAGCGTTGAAAGGGCCTTGCATGAACCACAGGGCACCACTGGCGTAAGGCGTGTTCATCTGCCGGTCGATGTATTCCGGTGCACCCGCTTCCAGGGCACCTGGGCCTTGGGCATCGGCGGGAATCAGGCGCTCGACGGCGGCATTGATAAACGACCATTCCTCGGCGGTGAAATACGTAGGCTCATAGGCTTTGTCGCTGGCCGCAGACTTGGCGGGCGCGGCCTGCGCTGGCTCTGGCGTAGCCATCAGCATCGAGCCGCCGAGGCCGGTGCTGGCAACCGTGACCACCGGGATCAAGGTCAAGGATTTGCGCAGAAAGTCACGCCGGGGGTTGTCTTGATCTTGATCAGACATGGTGGCACCTCATCATGTGGTCACGGGTTATCAGCTTCTAGTGAGCTTTTTTTGGCAATCAATAGTTACAAAGGATAGCAGGCTAAGGATGAGGGGAATCGATTCAGCGACCTAAGTCGAGTAAATGCGGGCAAAAAAAGTGGGCGCTGCTTGTTTGGGGGGCTGGCTTGCCTGCGATGCAAACACCTTAATCGTCCTATCAGGCCGAGGTGATGCTATCGCAGGCAAGCCAGCTCCCCAAACAAGCAGCGCCCACACTAGATCAGCGAATAACGCCTAGTCTTTTTTCAGCTTCGGGTTGGGGAAAAACTGTACGGCTTGAATGTTAGGATCAGCCGGCGCTTTCAGCGCTGAGGTGTTGACCCGCGTACCCAATTCCTTGGGCACCGACAGACCCTGGTCATTCAGTGTGTCGGTATAACCGCAGGCCACGCACTCGCGATGCGGCACGTTGTCCTCGGTCCACATTTTCAACTTGTCCGGCTCGCTGCACGCCGGGCAGACCGCCCCGGCGATGAATTGCTTTTTGGTCATCACAGGCCCTTCGCTCATGCTGCCGCGTCCTCACTCAGGCCGCTGTGGCGCAAGAGTGCGTCAATCGACGGCGCACGTCCGCGGAAGTCGACGAACAGCACCATCGGCGCCTGGGAACCGCCACGGGCCAGGATCGCCTCGCGGAAAGCACGGCCGGTTTCGGCATTGAGTACGCCGTCTTCTTCAAACTTGGAGAAGGCATCCGCCGAGAGCACTTCAGCCCATTTGTAGCTGTAGTAACCCGCCGCATAACCACCAGCGAAGATGTGCGCAAAGCTGTTGGGGAAGCGGTTGTAGGCCGGCGGACGCATCACCGAGACTTCATCGCGCACGCCTTCCAGTACTTGCGCCACGCTGCGGCCATCACCGTGGGTGGCGTGCAGTTCGAAGTCGAACAGCGAGAATTCCAGCTGGCGCACCATCATCAGGCCGGACTGGAAGTTCTTCGCCGCGAGCATTTTTTCCAGCAGGTCTTGGGGCAGCGGCTCGCCGGTTTCGTAATGGCCAGAGATCAGCGCCAGGCCTTCCGGCTCCCAGCACCAGTTCTCCATGAACTGGCTAGGCAATTCCACCGCATCCCAGGCCACGCCGTTGATGCCGGACACACCGGCATGCTCGACGCGGGTCAGCAAGTGATGCAGGCCGTGGCCGAATTCGTGGAACAGCGTGGTGACTTCATCATGGGTCAGCAGGGCAGGCTTGCCGCTGTCGGCCGGGGTGAAATTGCACACCAGGTTGGCCACCGGGCTTTGCAGCACGCCATCAACCGTGCGGCGACGGTCGCGCGCGCCGTCCATCCAGGCACCGCCACGCTTGTTGGCGCGGGCGTACAGGTCGAAGAAGAAGCGACCGACGTGCTGGCCGCTTTCCTTGATTTCAAACAGGCGGACATCCGGGTGCCAGGTGTCGAAGCCTTTTTGCTCGGCGATCTCGATGCCGTACAGGCGCTGGACGATGGCGAACAGACCACCGAGCACTTTGTCGATGGGGAAGTAGGCGCGCAGGGCTTCCTGGGACACGCTATAGCGCTGCTCACGCAGTTTCTCGCCATAGAAGCCGCTGTCCCAACTTTGCAGGTCGGCGCAGCCTTGTTCAGCGGCGTAAGCCTTGAGCTGTTGCAGGTCTTGGGCGGCAAACGGTTTGCTGCGCTTGGCCAGGTCACGCAGGAAGCTGAGCACCTGGTCGCTGGACTCGGCCATTTTGGTGGCCAGGCTCAGTTCGGAGAAGGACGCGTAGCCCAGCAGTTGAGCCAGTTCCTGACGCAAGTCGAGGATCTGTTCCATCACCGGGCCGTTATCGTTCTGACTGGCATTCGGGCCTTGGTCCGACGCGCGGGTGCAGTAAGCCGCGTAGACTTCTTCTCGCAGCGCGCGATCCTCGGCGTACGTCATTACCGCGTAGTAGCTGGGGAATTCCAGGGTGATCAACCAACCGTCGAGGCCCTTGGCCTGGGCAGCGGCAGCCATTTGCGCCTTGGCCGAGTCGGTCAGGCCGGCGAGGGTGGCTTCCTCGGCAACGTGCTTGGTCCACGCCTGGGTAGCATCCAGCAACTGGTTGGAGAACTTGCTGCCCAACTCGGACAGTTTGCTTTGCACTTGCGCGTAGCGCTTTTGCTGTTCCGGCGGCAAATCGATGCCCGACAGGCGGAAATCACGCAGGGCGTGTTCCAGGATGGTTTTTTGCGCCACGTCGAAACCGGCGGCTTCCGGGCTATTGGCGAGGGCTTCAAAAGCCTGGAACAGCGCGCGGTTCTGGCCCATCTCTGTGGAATAGGCGCTCAACGCGGGCAGGCAGCCTTCGTAGGCTTCGCGCAGTTCAGCGCTGTTGCACACGGCGTTGAGGTGGCTGACCGGGCTCCAGGCGGCACCCAGGCGGTCATTCAGTTCATCCATCGCCAGGACCAGGCCGGCCCATGTCGGATTTTTCCCCTGGCTTTGCAGGATGCCTTCGATGGCAACGCGGTTATCGGCAAGGATCTGTTCGATGGCCGGCTGGACGTGCTCGGCACGGATCGCCGAGAACGGCGGCAGGTCGTAGGACTGCAGAAGAGGGTTGTTCGCGCTCACGGTTGGCACCTTGGCTGAAGAAACTGATAAGACAAAGATGGGGCCATCTTAATTACAATCAACACCCACCGCAGCTATCAGCAGAAGAGAGAGAGGCTATCGTGACCCTTCGCACCTATCAGAACCACACGCCAACCCTGTGCGCCGGGGCTTTTGTCGATGTTTCGGCGGTGGTGATCGGCGATGTCGAAATCGGCGCCGACAGCTCGGTTTGGCCGCTGACCGTGATTCGTGGCGACATGCACCGCATCCGCATCGGTGCACGCACCAGCGTGCAGGATGGCTGCGTATTGCACATTACTCACGCCGGGCCGTTCAACCCGGACGGCTTCCCGCTGTTGATCGGCGACGATGTAACCATCGCCCACAAAGTCATGTTGCACGGCTGCACCGTGGGCAACCGCATCCTGATCGGCATGGGCAGCATCGTGATGGACGGCGCGGTGGTGGAAGATGACGTGATCATCGGCGCCGGCAGCCTGGTGCCACCGGGCAAGAAGCTCGAAAGCGGTTTTTTGTATGTTGGCAGCCCGGTTAAACAAGTCCGCGCATTGACTGACAAGGAGCGCGCCTTTTTCACCTACAGCGCCGCGAACTACGTGAAGCTCAAAGACCTGCACCTGGCTGAAGGATTCGACCGATGAGCCTGCCCTACCAAACCGTCCTGTTCGACTTGGACGGCACCCTCACCGACCCGCGCGAGGGCATCACCCGTTCGATCCAGTACGCCCTCGGCAAGCTGGGTATCGACGAGCCGGACCTGACAAAGCTGGAACATTTTATCGGCCCGCCGTTGCTGCAAGCCTTTATGCAGTTCTACGACTTCGATGAAGCCAAGGCCTGGGAGGCGGTGAATTTCTATCGCGAGCGTTTCAAAGTGACCGGTTTGTATGAGAACCGCGTGTTCGACGGCGTGATGCCGCTATTGGATGACCTGAATAGCCAGGGCCGCCAACTGTATGTGGCGACGTCCAAGCCTTGGGTGTTTGCCCGCGAGATCGCCCGGCACTTCGATTTTGCCAGGCATTTTAACGTGATCTACGGCAGCGAGCTGGACGGCACGCGCACCAATAAAGTCGAGTTGATCGCCCACCTGATCAGTGAGGAAGGCCTGGACCCGGCCACCACCTTGATGATTGGTGATCGCAAGCATGACCTGATCGGCGCGCGCAGCAACGGGCTGGATTCGGCGGCGGTGGGGTACGGGTTTGGCAGTTTTGAGGAGTTGAATGCCGAGGCGCCGACTTGGCATTTTGAGACATTGGCCGAGATGCATCAGGCGTTTATGCAGCGTTCTTGAGATAGCGTTCGCAGGCAAGCCAGCTCGCACATTTTGACCGGTGTACAGAGGACCCATGTGGGAGCTGGCTTGCCTGCGATGAGGCCCTAAAGCCCAACACCTTCCAACTGTTGCAACGCCGCTCTACGCTGCTCCACCGGCAACCCGCCCATCTTCTCCACCGCCGCATAAAACCTCACCCAATCCCCACCCTCCTGCGCAAACAACGCCGCAAACGCCGGTACCCACCTGTCATACAACCCAAACGGCAACAGCCGCGCATTGTTCATCGGCTGGTTGATCCAGGCGTCATACCGCTTATCACCGCCCCACTGGCTATCGCGCAATTGTCGGTAATCACTGCGCAAGCGCTCGAACTGCGCGGCCTTGGCCTGGCGCATCACGGCGGCCGCCAAGGGCTTGGCGTAGAGCGCTTCCAGGCGTTTACGGGTATCGAGAATCAGGCGGATAAATTGGTCGCGCTGCTGCAGTATTGCACTGCTGAGCGGTGCCAAACCTCGCACGGCTCGCCACTGGCGAGTGCCTTCCTGCTCAACGAAGTTGGCAAATGATTCATTGAACTCGGTGTCGTCCTTCACATAGAAGCGCTGGTGCGCCAGCTCATGAAAAATCAGCGTGGCCAGGCGTTCATCCCCCCAGTTCAACATCGAATTCATGATCGGGTCATTAAACCAACCCAATGTGGAGTAAGCCTCGACGCCGCCAATCGACACATCCATGCCACGCTGCCTCAACAACGCCGCTTCGCCCCGCGCCGCGCCCTGGTTGTAGTAACCGCGATAGGCCACGCAACCGGCAATAGGGAAGCAATGGGTTTCAGGTGAAAGGGAAAATTCTTGCGTGGCGAAGACATTCCAGACCACATAAGGCCGGCCGATATCGGCGTACAGCCTGTAACTCTGGTTGTCAGGCAGGTGCAGATGTTCACTGGCGAACGTTCGCGCTTTTTGTGATTGCGCCAGGTGCTCGCGCAGCAGCAGTGGGCGGGAAGGGTCAGCGATGACCTGCGCCACCGGCTCCCGGGCCCGCAGCAATTGCCACTGGCCACTCGCCAATTGGCTGTAATAGCTCACGCTCGAGCAGCCGCTGAGCACCACCACCATCAGCCCTGGAAGAAAACGCCTGACCATGCCCCGACCGCTCCTGGGAAATTTGCTCGCCAGACTATCGTGCCGGCGTGGAGTTTTTCCATGGCATGACGTGTTTATACTCACAGGGTGTCTGTTGCCGTCGGCGCCAGGCTTAGTTCTTTCATCCTGTTGAGTGCCTGCCATGCGTCAGCTCTTGCTTCCCGTCGCCGCCCTATTCCTCAGTGCCTGCACCACAACCCCTGTGCCACCGGCAGACCCGCAACAGGCCTGGGTCGATTTCACTACGCCGACGCCGGGATCCAGGCTGGTGATGGCACAGCGTTTGGACGGTAAGAACCTCAATGATGGGCGTTACTTCCAAATGCCGCCCGGCAGTCACGAATTAATGGTGCGCTTCGATTTTGAAGTGCCGGCAGGCGGTGGTCTGGGCGGACTCAGCTCGATGATGTATCGCACCTGCTTCATGACCCTGCAATACGACCACTTCCAGGCTGGCCAGCGCTATGTGCTGGAAGGGCGCTCGCTGGCCTTCACACCTAATATCCGGCTGTATGACTCGGCGCGTCAGTTGCTCGCGCAAGAACGTAGCGTCAACTGCATCTGATCAGTCGTTGTTCTTCTGGTAGAGGATACGCTTGGTACCGTTTTCGCACGAACCGACAAGCATCGCCCTGTCGTGATTCTTGGCTTCTTCGGCGGTAATGATTTCCAGGGTGTAGGAGGGGATAGCCTTGGCCTGGATCTTTACCTCGATCTCTTTCCTGAGCTCTTCACAATCTTTCGGAGCGGCCACAGCCGATGTGGCCAATACACCGCAGAAGATCGCCAAGGCAAAACGTTTCATGTGTGAAGCTCCCTGAATGCATTGCGCACGAGTATGTGGCTAAGGCTGCAATGGCTATAGGACCACATTTGTGAAACACGAGTTCTGATTTAACGCATAACTAAGTGTGGGAGCTGACTTGTCGGATCGACGATTCGACAAGCCAGCTCCCACATTGGATCTGCTGTGTCAGTTAACCAGCGTGCCATCCAGGGTGATGGTTGCATTCAACACCTTGGACACCGGGCATCCTTCCTTGGCCTTCTTGCTCAGCTCATCGAACTGCGCCTGGCTCGCGCCAGGGATCTTGGCCTTGAGGGTCAAGTGCACGGCGGTGATCGCAAAACCACCCTCGACCTGATCCAGAGTGACGTCAGCCTGGGTGTCGATGCTGTCAGCCTTGAGCCCGGCGTCGCCGAGAATCATGGAAAACGCCATGGAGAAACAGCCAGCGTGGGCCGCGCCAATCAATTCTTCAGGGTTGGTGCCTTTGCCGCCTTCGAAACGGGCCTTGAAGCCGTAGGGCGCTTCACGCAATACCCCGGTCTCCGTAGAAATGGAACCCAGGCCAGTCTTCAGGTCACCTTCCCAATGCGCGGATGCTTTTTTAACAATACTCATAGCGGTCTCCTCGAACGGTGGTTTTGCTTCAGTAAGGGTTCTGAGGATAGTTGGCGTGGCAAAGTTCATCTTGTCGGAGAAACCTAGCAATTTAGTAGGAAATTTCCATTCCGCTATTGAATCTCGGGTATATGCCCTCATTGCATAGACCATGCACATGAAGCGGCAGGTTTTGGTTCGTCTAAGAAGCCTGCGCCCCCATTGGAGAAGCAGGCTTATGAAATCGCTGTCCGACGTAAAATTCTCGACCCTTGACCTCGTGCCCGTGCGCGCCAACGGCAGCCCGGCGCAGGCGCTGCGTAATTCCCTGGACCTGGCCCAGCATGTGGAGAAGTTTGGCTATAACCGTTTCTGGGTGGCCGAACACCACAACATGGACGGCATCGCCAGCTCTGCCACCTCGGTATTGCTGGGTTACCTGGCCGGCGGCACCTCGACCATTCGCGTCGGCTCCGGCGGCATCATGCTGCCCAACCACGCGCCATTGGTGATCGCCGAACAGTTCGGCACCCTGGAAAGCCTCTACCCCGGGCGTATCGACCTGGGCCTGGGCCGCGCGCCCGGCTCTGACCAGATGACCGCCCGCGCGCTGCGCCGTGAACGCTCCGGCAGCGCAGATGATTTCCCGGACGATGTGGCCGAACTGATGGCCTACCTGGGCCCACGTACGCCCGACCAACGGGTTATTGCGGTGCCCGGCAGCGGTACCAATGTGCCGGTCTGGCTGCTCGGTTCCAGCCTGTTCAGCGCACAACTGGCTGGCGAACGCGGTTTGCCCTACGCATTCGCCTCGCATTTCGCACCGCGCTTGATGCATGAAGCGATTCGCGTCTACCGCAACCACTTCAAGCCTTCAGCCGTGCTGGACAAACCCTACGTGATGCTCGGCATTCCGCTGGTCGCCGCAGACACTGATGAGCAGGCCGACTACCTGGCCACTTCGGTGTACCAACGCATCCTTGCACTGATGCGCGGCCAGAGCCTGGTGCAGCGCCCACCGGTGAACACCATGGATGGCCTGTGGCTCCCTCACGAGAAAGACGCGGTCGGCAGCTTCCTGGGCCTGGCGATGGTCGGCGGCCCGGCGAAGATTCGCGCCAAGCTGGAGGTGTTGATCGAGCAGACCGGCGCCGATGAGCTGATTTTCACCAGCGACCTGTACGAACACGCTGACCGGATTCATTCCTACGAGCTGCTCGCGCAAGTAATGAAAGGCTAAAACCGAGGCGAAAAAAACCGACGCACCCGCGTCGGTTTTTTATGTCTGGAGCACGAGGTTAACCGCGCTTGTAGACGATTTCCTTGGTGCCGCCTTCGCAGCTGCCGACCACTTGAGCGTCGGTAGAAGCGCCTTTATCCACCACTTCGAGGGAATAACCTGACGCGCCCTTGGCGTCGATTTTCGCTGCGATTTCGCTTTTCAGCTCTTCGCATGGCTTGCCCGCCGCCAGGGCAGTACCTGCAATGCTCAACAGACCGACTGCTAACAGAAACTTCTTCATCCGTTACTTCCTTACGCTGATCGAATAGAACGTGCCGAGGCTGTCGCCTCGGCACCCCAACGTTGTAGCGCAGGTTATGGCAATCGGCCAGTCAGCAAGTTCAACTCACAGGATCAACTGCTGGCAATTCGGAACCCTACCTTGAGCGTGACCTGATAGTGCGCGACCTTGCCATTCTCGATATGGCCGCGGGTTTCAGTCACCTCAAACCATTCCAGGTGCTTGATGCTCTTGTTGGCTTCAGCCACCGCATTGTTGATGGCGTCTTCGATGCTGGTGGTGGACGAACCCACCAATTCGACTTTCTTGTAGGTGTGATGATCAGACATGGCGTTTCTCCTGAGGTCTCTAGTGAGCGTAGCAGTCAATGTTCCTACTGCTTCTGTCGACGATTCGTCCTCGAAAGTTCAGATTTACTGCACTTTTTGAATAGGCCGCAGTCGGTATCTACACACGCCACTCAATCACTTCAGGAGATGTCCACATGGCCAACACTTCTTTACGCAAAGCATCGCTGGAAAGCATGGAAGCCGAGATTTCGAGCCTACTCAAGTCCCTTGAGAGCCT
Source organism: Pseudomonas sp. EL_65y_Pfl1_R83 (assembly GCF_963970695.1). Taxonomy (NCBI): domain Bacteria; kingdom Pseudomonadati; phylum Pseudomonadota; class Gammaproteobacteria; order Pseudomonadales; family Pseudomonadaceae; genus Pseudomonas; species Pseudomonas sp. EL_65y_Pfl1_R83. The sequence goes on from NZ_CAXAQI010000011.1 coordinate 76,857, forward strand.
CAAGGACGATGCGTCCGACGAGTCGCGCAAAACGTTGAAGGCCCTGAAAAGCAATGCCGAGAATGCCCTCAAGCATTCCCGTCATCTGATCAGCGATGCCTACGAAGAAAGCAAAGTCAAAATTCGCGAAACCAGTGTTGCTACCCGTGATTACGCGCAAGAGCACCCATGGACTACAGCCGGCGTTGCTGTAGGCGCATTGGGTCTGCTGGCGGCCTATCTGCTGTGCAAACGTGGTGACTAAATAGGCTGGCGCAACAGCTCAGCCTTGAGCCACTGCGCCAGTTGCCCGGCGCGCCCGTCTGCGGCGCGCTTGGGTAGCCACAACGCCAGGTGCGCCGGGGTTTCGCTGAACCCCCACGGCGCCACTAGGCGACCCGCCCGCAAGTCCTCTGCTACCAGCGGTTGCGGCGCAATCGCCACACCCAGCCCAGCCACCGCCGCCTCCAGTAAATAGTACAAATGCTCAAAACCCTGGCCGTGTTTCAACGCGTCCGGCTTGATGCCGTGTTGCTGCGCCCAACTGGGCCAAGCTTGCGGGCGCGATGTGGTGTGCAGTAACGCCTCATCGCACAACGCAGCGGCGGGCGCCTCGCGCATCCGCTCGTAGCCGGTAAAACGCGGGCTCATCACCGGGCCGATGCGTTCACTGGCCAGTTCATACACCTGCATATCCGCCGGCCAAGGCGGTTCGGCAAACACCAGCAGGGCGTCCAGGCCCGGGCGGCGAGGATCAAGATCACCGTCACCTGCCGACAGGTGCAGGCGCAAATCCGGAAGGTCCGCATTCAAGCGACCCAGGCGCGGGATCAACCAACGCGCCAGCAGGCTACCTGAACAGCCAAGCACGAAGGGCGCGTCAGCGCTGGCCTGGGTCAGCTCTGCACATGCATCCCTTAATCGCTCGAAGGCTTCGGCGCTGGCATCCCGAAGCCGCACGCCGGAATCTGTGAGTTTAAGGCCGCGCCCATCCTTGACGAACAAGCTGACACCGAGGTGCTCCTCCAACACCTTCAACTGCCGACTGACGGCACCGTGGGTCACGTGCAATTGCTCAGCCGCTTGGCTGACGCTGTTCAACCGCGCGGTGGCTTCAAACGCGCGAAGGGCATTGAGGGGTGGAAGGTCTCGGCTCATCTGTGAGTTTTCCTGACAGGTTACGGCGATCTTATCGGTTTTCAGCATAGGCCGTCAGGGGTAGAGTGGCCCTCATTGTTTCTCACACCGATTCTTTTCCTGGAGCGTCCCATGACTCAGTCCCAGACCGATCTACGCAACGGCCCTGACGCCAACGGCCTGTTTGGCGCGTTCGGCGGCCGCTACGTCGCTGAAACCCTGATGCCGTTGATCCTTGAGCTGGCCCGTGAATACGAAGCGGCCAAGATTGATCCGGCATTCAACGAGGAATTGGCCTACTTCCAGCGCGACTACGTCGGTCGACCAAGCCCGCTGTATTTCGCCGAGCGGCTGACCGAGTTCTGCGGCGGCGCCAAGATTTACCTCAAGCGCGAAGAGCTAAACCACACCGGCGCGCACAAGATCAACAACTGCATCGGCCAGATCCTGCTGGCGCGGCGCATGGGCAAAAAACGCATCATCGCCGAGACCGGCGCCGGCATGCACGGTGTGGCCACCGCCACCGTGGCTGCGCGCTTCGGCCTCGACTGCGTGATCTACATGGGCACCACCGACATCGAGCGCCAACAGGCCAACGTGTTCCGCATGAAACTGTTGGGCGCCAAAGTGATCCCGGTAGTGTCCGGCACCGGCACGCTCAAAGACGCGATGAACGAAGCCCTGCGCGACTGGGTGACCAACGTTGATGACACCTTCTACCTGATCGGCACCGTGGCTGGCCCGCACCCGTACCCTGCAATGGTGCGCGACTTCCAGGCAGTGATCGGCAAGGAAACCCGTGACCAGATGCAAGCCCAGGAAGGTCGCCTGCCGGACAGCCTGGTGGCGTGTATCGGCGGTGGCTCGAACGCCATGGGCCTGTTCCACCCGTTCCTGAATGACACCAGCGTCGAAATCATCGGCGTTGAAGCGGCAGGCTATGGCATCGAAACCGGCAAGCATGCCGCCAGCCTCAACGGCGGCGTACCGGGTGTGCTGCACGGCAACCGCACCTTCCTGCTGCAGGACGACGACGGCCAGATCATCGACGCCCACTCGATTTCCGCCGGCCTCGACTACCCCGGCATCGGCCCGGAACACGCCTGGTTGCATGACATCGGCCGCGCCCAGTACACGTCGGTGACCGACCACGAAGCCCTGGAAGCGTTTCACAAATGCTGCCGCCTGGAAGGGATTATTCCCGCTCTGGAAACTGCCCACGCCCTGGCCGAAGTATTCAAACGCGCACCGACCCTGCCGAAAGATCACCTGATGGTGGTGAACTTGTCCGGCCGTGGCGACAAAGACATGCAGACCGTGATGCACCACATGGAACAGTCCCAGCAGGAGAAACACTAATGAGCCGCCTGCAAACCCGCTTTGCGCAGCTGAAAGAACAAAACCGTGCCGCCCTGGTGACCTTCGTCACCGCCGGCGACCCCGGTTATGACACCTCGCTGGCGATCCTCAAGGGCTTGCCCACCGCTGGCGCCGACGTGATCGAGCTGGGCATGCCTTTCACCGACCCGATGGCCGACGGCCCGGCGATCCAGCTGGCTAACATCCGTGCGCTGGAAGCCAAGCAGAACCTGGCGAAAACCCTGCAAATGGTCCGCGAGTTCCGCAAGGACAACAACGACACGCCGCTGGTATTGATGGGCTACTTCAACCCGATCCACAAATACGGCGTGCCGCAGTTCATCGCCGACGCCAAGGAAGCCGGCGTGGATGGCGTGATCGTGGTCGACATGCCGCCTGAGCATAACGGCGAACTGTGCGACCCGGCCCAGGCCGCCGGTATCGACTTTATCCGCCTGACCACGCCGACCACCGATGACGTGCGCCTGCCGACCGTCCTCAACGGCAGCTCCGGCTTTGTGTACTACGTGTCGGTGGCTGGTGTGACCGGTGCCGGCGCCGCTACCCTGGAGCACGTCGAAGAAGCCGTGACCCGCCTGCGTCGGCATACCGACCTGCCGATCAGCATTGGTTTCGGTATTCGTACACCGGAACAAGCAGCGGCTATCGCGCGGTTGGCGGACGGTGTGGTGGTGGGTTCGGCGCTGATCGATCAAATCGCCAATGCCAGCAATGACCAACAAGCCATCGACGGTGTGTTGACCCTCTGCGCGGCGCTGTCGGAAGGCGTACGTAACGCCCGTAAGTAAAGGCCCCGTAACCAGTAGGTAAAGTTCCTGATACAGAGGAATCAACCCGCTCGGACACAGCCTAAACAGCAAGACCAAGGGATCTCGAACCTCGTTCGAGATCCCTTTTGTGTGTGTGTGCCCTGAGGAATACCCGATGAAAATGCCCAAATCCGTGATTGCAGGCCTTGGCGTGCTAGTGCTCGGCGCCAGCGCCCTGGTGCAAGCCGCGCCATATGACCAAGGCGGCCCTGACCGTGGCGGCCCACAAGGCCAGCACGAACAACGTGGCGACGAGCATCGCGGTCCTCAGGACAACCGTCGCGGCGGCCCACCCAAGGACTTCGGCCCGGTGCGGCAGATCATCCACGACAATCACGGCCAGTTCTCCCGTGGCACACCGCCTCCGCCGAACGTGCGCCTGGTACGTGGCCAGCCATTGCCGCGTGGTTACTACGGTGAACGCCTCGACGGCCGTGCCCTGGCACGCCTGCCGGTGTACCCGGGCTATGAATGGCGCCGTTCGGGGCCGGATGTGGTACTGATCGCCGTGGGTACGGGCGTCGTCTACGAGATCTTGGATGGTGTGCTCAACTAACGCCGAGTAATAGCTTTGAGCGGGCTTGACCCGCGATGGATGGCGAAGCCGCCCCAATGAAGACACCGCTTTCTGCCTGACAGAATATGGTGTGTGGTTTTGGGCTGCTGCACAGCCCAGCGCGGGTCAAGCCCGCTCACTACGCGCTACTCATTCAATTCGATCCGCTCGACCTTGCCGACCAGCAAGATATAGGAAAGCGCCCCAAGCAACGCCAGCACCGCAATATAGGTAATCGCCGGCGCGAACGAATCACCGCTGGCCAAAAAGCCAATCACGATCGGTGTAGCAATCGCCGACAGGTTGCCGATGAAGTTGAACACCCCACCGGTCAAACCCAGCAACCGTGCAGGCGCGAGAGTCGAGACCAGCGACCAGGTGATCGACGCCAGGCCATTACCAAAGAACGCCACGGCCAGGAACGCAATTACCCACGCGGTCGAGTCCACATAGTTGGCGCCGATGATCGCCGTGGAAATCAACAGCCCACTGATGATCGGCAACTTGCGTGCGAAGCCCACCGACGCACCTCGGCGAATCAGCCAGTCGGAAAAGATCCCGGAACACAGCACACCAACAAACGCCGCTAGAAATGGCAAGGACGCCAGCAGGCCGGACTTGATGAAGTCCATGCCGCGATACTTCACCAAATAGGTCGGGAACCAGGTCAGGAAGAACCACAGCGTGGAGTTGAGGCAGAACTGCCCCAGGTAGATCCCCCAGAGTTTGCGTTTGCTCAACACGATGCCCAGGTCGACCCAACTGAACGGCGCCTTGACGGTTTTTTCCTGCATGTCCACCAGCCCGCCGCCTTCACGGATCAGCTCGATTTCCGCAGCGTTCGCGCCTTTGAAATCCTTGGGCTCGCGGTACACCGCGTACCAGATCAGCGCCCACACAATGCCCACGCCACCGGTCGCGACAAACACCATGTGCCAACCAAATGCGTGCTGCAGCCAAGCCAGTACCGGCGTGAGAAACGCCAGCCCGACAAACTGGCCCGAGGTGTAGACGCCAATCGCCGTGGCGCGCTCGCGCTCGGGAAACCAAGTGGTGACCACACGGCTGTTGATCGGGTAGGCCGGCGCTTCCAGCGCGCCCACCGCCATGCGCAGCACGAACAACGCGATAAAGCTGGCGGCGAAGCCGAGCATCACGGTGGCGATGGACCACAACAGCAGCGCAGCGGTGTAGAGGATGCGCGGTGGCACGCGGTCGACCAGCCAGCCACCGGGGATTTGCATGGCGGCGTAGGTCCAGCCGAAGGCCGAGAAGATCAGGCCGACGTGCACCGGGTCGATCCCCAGTTCACTGGTCAGCGCCGGGGCGGCGATCGACAGGTTGCTGCGGTCGAGGTAGTTGATCACCACGGTGATGAACAGCAGCACCATGATGAAAAAACGCTTTCTGGTAGGCGTGACTAAAGACGCCTGCCCGGTGGAGGATGCAGGGTGCATGAGGGGGTGCCTCTTCTTATGTTTATTGAGGTCTGGAATGGCGCTGACTGAAGAAACCGGATCAAAAATGTGGGCGCGAGCAAGCCGGCTCCCACATTTCTGACCGCGCGCCTTCAGTCAGGACTCACCACTCGGCGAAGCTGCCGTCGGCATGGCGCCAGATCGGGTTGCGCCAGCGATGGCCGATGGCCGCGCGTTCGATCACGTATTCCTCGTTGATCTCGATACCCAGGCCCGGTCCGTTAGGGATTTTCACGAAGCCTTTGTCGTAATCGAATACACGCGGGTCCTTCACATAGTCGAGCAAGTCGTTGCTCTCGTTGTAGTGAATGCCCAGGCTTTGCTCCTGGATAAACGCGTTGTAGCAAACCGCGTCCAGTTGCAGGCAAGCCGCCAGGGCAATCGGGCCCAGCGGGCAGTGCAGGGCCAGGGCCACGTCGTAGGCTTCGGCCATGTTCGCGATCTTGCGGGTTTCGGTGATGCCGCCAGCGTGGGAGGCGTCCGGCTGGATGATGTCGACGTAGCCTTCGCTGAGCACGCGCTTGAAGTCCCAGCGCGAGAACAGGCGCTCGCCCAGGGCAATCGGGGTGCTGGTCAGTGGCGCCAGTTCCTTGAGGGCTTCGTAGTTTTCGCTGAGCACCGGCTCTTCGATAAACATCAGTTTGTACGGGTCCAGTTCTTTCATCAGCACCTTGGCCATGGGCTTGTGCACCCGGCCATGGAAGTCGACGCCAATGCCGACGTTCGGGCCGACGGCATCACGCACGGCGGCGACGTTGGCCAAAGCCAAGTCGACTTTTTCGAAGCTGTCGACGAACTGCAATTCCTCGGTGCCGTTCATTTTCACCGCAGTGAAGCCACGGGCCACGGCTTCCTGGGCAGCACGAGCGGTGTCGGCCGGGCGGTCGCCGCCGATCCACGAGTACACGCGGATCTTGTCGCGCACCTGACCACCGAGCAAGTCGCTGACCGACACGCCAAGAGCCTTGCCCTTGATGTCCCACAGCGCCTGGTCGATACCGGCGAGGGCGCTCATGTGCACGGCGCCGCCGCGGTAGAAGCCACCGCGATAGAGCACAGTCCAGATGTCTTCGATGTTGCGTGGGTCTTTGCCGATCAGGTAGTCGGACAGTTCTTCGACGGCAGCCGCCACGGTGTGGGCGCGGCCCTCTACCACGGGCTCACCCCAGCCGGTCACACCTTGGTCGGTCTCGACCTTGAGGAAGCACCAGCGCGGCGGGACGATAAAGGTCGTCAGTTTGGTGATTTTCATCTGTTATCTCTCTTATAGATGCAGCGCCTGTGGGCGCGGAACTTATAGTCAGCTCAGGGCTTTCCAGGCGGCGACATAAGCCTGGGCGCGGCTCGCTACCTGATCCACTGTCATGCCCGGTTTGAACAACCCGGAACCCAGCCCGAAGCCTTTAGCGCCGGCGTCGATGAACACCTGCATGTTGTCCGGGGTGATGCCACCCACCGGCAGCAGCAAGGTGCCTGCCGGCAATACCGCCAGCCACGCCTTGATCACAGCCGGGCCCATTTGCTCGGCCGGGAACAGCTTCAATACGTCGGCGCCTTCGGCCAATGCGGCGAAGGCTTCGGTCGGCGTCGCCACACCCGGCGACAGGAACAGCCCCGCCGTTTTCGCGGCACGCAACACCTTGGCATCGCTGTGAGGCATCACGATCACCTGGCCACCCGCGGCTTTTACCTGCTCGACCTGCTCAGGCAGCAACACCGTACCGGCACCGATCAGGCAATCGGCGGGCAGGCTGTCGCGCAGAGTACGAATGCTGGTGTAAGGGTCAGGCGAATTCAGCGGGACTTCGATCACCCGAAACCCGGCCTCGTACAGCACCTGGCCAACGGCCTTGGCTTCGTCCGGGCGGATGCCGCGCAGGATGGCGATCAAACCGTTTTGCGCGAGTGCTTGCTTGAGCATGTCAGGCCTCCGATACAGGTTGAGTGAGCCCGGCCGCCACTGCCAGTTGCCACAGGCCGCGTTCGCTGGCTTCCTGCGCCAGGCTGACGTGGGCGAAGCCGCAGAGGGCGAGGGCGCGTTGATAGCGGGCGCAGAGCGGCGCGGCACCGACCAGAATGATCGGCGTGTGTTTGGCTTTGCCGGGCAAGCCGGCGAGTTCATGGCCGATGAGCAAACCCGAGAGGTAATCGGGCTGTTCGTCGGGGGCGAGTTGGGCGGTGAGCCCAAGGGTGCGCGCGCTGAACAAGGTGGACAGCACGCCGCGCAGGCCGTCTTTGGAGAGCGCCACTTGCACGCCTCGGTCAAACGCTTCGGCCTGGAATATTGCGGACGGTTGCTGGGTACGGCCAAGGATGCTGTGCTTGCTCAGCACTGCAAACAGCTCACCGGTCATGAAGGTATCGAAGTGAGTGATGCAGCCATCGACCACCTCGACCCACTTGGAATGGCTGCCGGGCAGGCCGATCAATACATCGGCGCCCAACCCTTGCAGCACGCCCAATACTTGGGTTTCTTCGCCGCGCATCACGTTGGGCAAACCGCTTTGCTCGATCACACCGGGCACGATATGCACATCAACCCCGCGCTGGCTGCGCACCTTATGAAGCGCCTGACCCAAGCGGGCGACGTCGACGGGCGTATTGCGATAAGCCGCTTCGCTCCAACCCTGGGCGCTGCCGACCATACCGCAGGCGATCACCGGGAGGTCGGGTTGCGCCTCGAGCCAAGCCCCGCATGCCGCGTCGAACGCCAACTCGAAGCCATCGCTGCAGCGCACGCCGGCGATGTCGCGGGGCTCGCTGGGCAAATGCATGATGCCCCACGCCAGCGAGCGCTGTTCCAGCACTACGCCTGCGGGGCCGAGTTTATAAGCACGAAGGGAACTGGTTCCCCAATCGAGCGCGATCAATTGCGCCTGCATCGCTTCACCTGAAATGAGTGGGTGCTGAAAAAAGCAGATGGGCGAATATAAACCTATGATCAGGAATATCTCAATATATAAATAACAGTCCCACATATTGGGAGTTAAGCACGTAAAATCCCACAACCCTTTAAGGCAGCAGGGGGTTGCGGATTAGAAAGAGGTTACAAAACAGACAGATCCAGCTCGCGCACCGCCCCCATCCACACCGCGTAGTCGGTGTGATCCTTCAGCTCATCGCCGGTATCGGGGTGCAGGAACACCACCAGCCCATTGCGATGGATCACCAACCACGGCAACACCACGCCAATGTATTCGGCGTCGAACGCCAGCTGGCAGCTCCAGTCCGGGTGCGGGCCCACGGGCCGTTCGTGTACACGGCCCATGCGCAGCGGGAAGAGTTTGGCGGCGTCTTCGCACAAGGTGCGCGCCTGCTCAATGGTGCTGGCGTCAAAGTAGATATGGGCGTGATAGCCCTTGATACGTTGCATGACCGACTCCGGATCCAATGTGCGCAAAATCCTAGACCGCAATGGACGGCAGGGCCAGCCCGGTCAGCGACTGCGCGCTGCTGGCCTGCTCGGCCACCAGCCAGTCGACAAACCGCTCGACCAATTGCCTCCGGCGTTTGCGCTGGGGCTGCACCACGTAATAGCCGAAACGCGAGATCACCGTGCCGCTCACCGGCCGGCACAACCAGCCCTGCTCCAGCAAGTTATCCACCAGGTGGCGCCAGCCGATGGCTACGCCCTGGCCGGCAATCGCGGCCTGGATAAGCAGGGTGTAATTATCGAAGCGCAGTTGGCCGGGAGTGGGTGCAGTGGTGATACCCAGCTCGCGAAACACACCGCTCCAGTCGAACCACTGGCTGTTGTTTTCCTGACGCAGGTGCAGCAGAGGAACATCGTGCAAATTTTGTACAGTCAGCGGTGTCGCCTGGTTCTTCAGCCATTGCGGGCTGCACACCGGGAACACTTCTTCGTTGAACAGCCACAGGCTGTCGCCCTGCTTGAAACGGCCATCGCCAAACAGCACCGCCACATCGATATCGCTGCGCAGGGTGGCGTGGTTGCGTTCGCTGGTCACCAGGCTTACGTCTACCTGGGGATTGGCGCGGTGAAAGCGGTGCAAGCGCGGCATCAACCAGTAGGCGGCAAACGCAAAGTCCGTCGCGACTTGCAGCACTTCATGTTGATCCTGTTGGGTGATCGCGCTCAGGCCTTGGTTGATGGCCTGCAAGCCACCTTGCACATGCTCGAACAACAGGGCGCCGGCGTCGGTCAGCTCAATGCCACGGTAGATCCGATCAAACAAGCGGATCGCCAGTTGCTCTTCCAGGCGCTTGATCTGCTGGCTGATGGCCGGTTGGGTGGTGCCCAGCTCCATCGCGGCGGCGGTGAAGCTGCGGTGGCGCGCTGCGGCTTCGAAGGCACGCAGCAAATCGAGGGACACGTCACCGAGGGCTTCATACATAAGCTGTGCTTATCCTAGACATTGCTTTTCATGGGCTTTACCCCAGTTTTCATGGGCTGCATGCTCATTCGCATAAACATCGCCTATGGAATGCCGAGAACCCATGAAGCGCAAGAACATTCTTTTTATCATGGCCGATCAAATGGCCGCGCCGTTGCTTCCGCTCTACGGTTCTTCGCCTATCAAGCTGCCTAATCTAAGCCGCCTCGCTACGCAGGGCGTGGTGTTCGACGCGGCGTACTGCAACAGCCCGCTGTGTGCACCGTCGCGTTTCACGCTGGTCAGCGGCCAGTTGCCGAGCAAGATAGGCGCCTACGACAACGCCGCCGATTTCCCCGCCGATATGCCGACCTATGCCCACTACCTTCGGCGCCTCGGCTACCGCACCGCGTTGTCGGGCAAGATGCACTTCTGCGGACCAGATCAACTGCACGGTTATGAAGAACGCCTGACCAGCGACATTTACCCCGCCGACTACGGCTGGGCGGTGAACTGGGATGAGCCGGACGTACGACCCACTTGGTATCACAACATGTCCTCGGTGCTGCAAGCCGGCCCGTGCGTGCGCACCAACCAGCTGGATTTCGACGAAGAAGTGGTGTTCAAGGCGCAGCAATACCTGTTCGATCACATCCGCGAGGACGGCGACCAGCCGTTCTGCCTGACCGTGTCGATGACTCACCCACACGATCCGTACACGATTCCCAAGCCATTCTGGGACCTGTACGACGACGCCGACATCCCGTTGCCTGCAACACCCGCGCAAGGTGATCTCGACCCGCATTCCCAGCGCCTGCTCAAGGTCTACGACCTGTGGGACAAGCCGCTGCCTGTGGATAAGATTCGTGATGCGCGCCGTGCCTACTTCGGCGCGTGCAGCTACATCGACAGCAATGTCGGCAAGCTCATGCAAACCCTGGAAGACACCGGCCTGGCCGACGACACGATCATCATCTTCTCCGGCGACCACGGCGACATGCTCGGCGAGCGCGGCCTCTGGTACAAAATGCACTGGTTCGAAATGGCCGCCCGCGTGCCACTGCTGGTGAGTGCGCCGGGGCAATTCGCGGCAGGCCGCGTGTCCAAAGCCGTGTCCACCGCCGACCTGTTGCCGACCCTGGTGGAACTGGCCGGCGGCGAGCTGGACCCGCGCCTGCCGCTGGACGGCCGTTCGCTGGTCCCACACTTGCAAGGGCAGGGGGGGCACGACGAGGTGTTCGGCGAATACATGGCTGAAGGCACCATCAGCCCGCTGATGATGATTCGCCGTGGCGCGTACAAATTCATCTACAGCGAAGACGACCCTTGTCTACTGTTCGATGTACACAATGACCCTCGGGAACAGGAAGAACTCAGCCAGTCGCCGCAGCATCAGGCGCTGTTTGCAGCCTTCCTTGACGAGGCGCGGGCCAAATGGGACATCCCGGCGATCCACCAACAGGTGCTCGTCAGCCAACGCCGCCGCCGTCTGGTGTTTGAAGCACTGACCCAAGGCAAGCTGAAGAGCTGGGATCACCAGCCATGGGTGGACGCCAGTCAGCAGTACATGCGCAACCACATCGACCTCGACGACCTGGAGCGCAAGGCACGTTATCCACAACCCTGCCAAAACCAATAAATAGACTGAGGGAAGGCCATGCAAAAGTTGACTGTAGTGCTGGGTATGTTGGTGTTGAGTAGTGCCAATGTGTACGCGGACGCCAGCTGCGAAACGATAAAGATGGCCGATCCAGGCTGGAGCGATATTGCGGCCACCAATGCCATCACCGGTTTTTTACTGACCGGCATGGGCTACAAGGCCAAGGTCGACACCCTCGCGGTCCCGATCATCTTCGGCGGGCTCAAGGACGGCCAGGTGGATGTGTTCCTGGGTAACTGGATGCCGGCGCAGCAAGGCTTCTACGACAAGTTTGTGGCCAACGGCGATGTGGTGCAACTGGCGAAAAACCTCGACGGCACCGAGTTCACCCTCGCCGTGCCCGACTACGTATGGGACGCCGGGGTGCATGACTTCGCCGACTTGAACAAGTTTACCGACAAGTTCGGCAAGAAAATCTATGGCATCGGCTCCGGTGCGCCGGCGAATATCTCGCTGCAGGAAATCATCAAGAAAAACGACTTTGATCTCGGCCAGTGGAAGCTGGTGGAGTCCAGCGAACAGGCGATGCTCGCCGAAGTATCACGGGCTGTTAAGAAGCAGAAATTCGTCACCTTCCTTGGCTGGACCCCGCACCCGATGAACGTGCAGTTGAAAATGCACTACCTCAAAGGAGGCGAGAAATACTTTGGCGACACCGGCAGCGTGTACACCCTGACCCGCAAGGGCTATGCGCAGGGCTGCCCGAATGTAGGGAAATTGCTGACCAACCTGAGCTTTACTCAGGAGATGGAGAACGCAATCATGGCGCAGGTGGCCAATAACAAGGTCAGCAACGCTGAGGCGGCGAAGGCGTGGATCAAATCCAACCCAGCGGTGTTGGACAAATGGTTGGATGGTGTAAAAACACTGGACGGCAAAGACGCACTATCTGCAGTTAAAGCCAAACTCTAAGGCTTGATGCAATCCAAATGTGGGAGGGGGCAAGTCCCCCTCCCACGGGAACTAATCAGTACTGATATTCTGCGCCAAACCTTTAAACCGAGTTCGCGATGCCCCGGCCCAACCGCCATACACTCTTCCCCTTCCTCGCCTGGCTCCCGCGCCAGACCCGCGCCAGCGTCGGTCGGGACGCACTGGTCGGCCTCAGCGGCGCCGTGCTCGCCCTGCCACAGTCGATTGCCTACGCACTGATCGCCGGTCTGCCCCCCGAATACGGCCTGTACGCTGCGATCATCCCGGTGCTGATCGCGTGCCTCTGGGGTTCATCCTGGCACCTGATCTGCGGGCCCACGGCGGCGATTTCCATTGTGCTGTATGCCAGCGTCAGTCCCTTGGCCGTGCCGGGCTCCCAGGACTACATCACCCTGATTTTGCTGCTCACCTTCCTCGCCGGGGTTTTCCAGTGGCTGCTGGGCATGCTGCGCTTCGGCGCGCTGGTGAATTTTGTCTCCCACTCGGTGGTGCTCGGTTTCACCCTGGGCGCCGCCGTGGTGATTGCCGTGGGGCAATTGCCCAACCTGTTGGGGCTGGATCTACCGAGCCAGGCCACGGCGATCAATAGCCTGCTGGCACTGATCCACCACAGCGGCGAATGGGACCACGCATCCCTTGCCCTGGGGCTGGGAACTCTACTGGTGGGCGCACTGCTCAAGTACCTGGTGCCCCGTTGGCCGACGCTGTTGATCGCGCTGGCTTTGAGCAGCCTGGTGGCGTGGTTGTGGCCGGCGATGTTCGGGCATGTGGCGCTGGTCAGTTCGTTTATTGGCAAGCTACCGCCGTTCAGCCCGTTGCCGATGGACCTGGACATGATCCTGCGCCTGCTGCCCAGCGCCGTGGCGGTGGGCATGTTGGGGCTGGTGACCAGCCTGTCGATTGCCCGCTCGCTGTCGGCGCGTTCGCAGCAATTGCTTGATGCCAACCAAGAAGTTCGTGCGCAAGGTCTATCCAATATCGTTGGCGGATTTTTCTCTGGTTATCTGTCGGCAGGCTCCTTTACACGTTCGGGCCTCAGCTATGAGGCGGGCGCCTGCTCGCCGTTGGCCGGCGTGTTTTCTGCGCTGTGGGTGGCGTTGTTCGCCTTGTTTGGTGCGGCGCTGATCGCGCACATTCCAATCCCGAGCATGGCCGCGAGCATCCTGCTGATTTGCTGGGGGTTGGTGGACCATCGCGGCATTCGCGCGTTGTTCCGCGTCAGTCGCGCAGAGTTTGTGGTGATGAGCCTGACGTGCGTCGCCACCTTACTCCTGGAGCTGCAAACCGCGATTTACGCCGGGGTGCTGGCATCGCTGTTTTTCTATCTCAAACGCACGTCGCAACCTCGGGTTCAGCAATGGCGAGACGGGGATGAGGATGTGCTGCGGGTGGGCGGCTCAATCTTTTTTGGGGCCAGCCAGTATCTGCAAGTACGCCTGCAAAGTTTGCAGGGCGAGCGGGTGGTGATTGAGGCGCAGCAAATCAACTTCATCGATTATTCGGGGGTGGAGATGCTGCACCAGGAAGCGCGGAGGTTGAAGGGGTTGGGGCGAAGTTTGACGTTGCGCCGGGCTAGGCCGCAGGTGGTGGATGAGTTGAAAAAACTAGAGGGGCCCGACAAGTGCCCCCTCCATTTCGAAGACTGAGCCCGCACACACATTGACTGTGCCCACCTTAGATTTGAGTTAAGCCAACTGCCGGCGCAGCTCGGCCAACACCGGCGCCGACTCCGGGCGCACACCGCGCCACAGGTAGAACGCTTCCGCCGCTTGCTCCACCAACATGCCCAACCCATCCATTGCCAAGGCTGCGCCTTGTTCAGTCGCCCAGCGGCAGAACGGGGTAGGTTCCTTGGCATACATCATGTCGTAGCAAAAGGTGTTACCCGGCTCGATCAGGCTGCCAGCAATCGGCGGTACATCGCCTGACAGGCTGGCCGACGTAGCGTTGATGATCACGTCTACCGGCTCGCGCAGCCAGTCGAACCCACTGGCAGATACGGGGCCCAGATCGTCAAACAACTCGGCGAGCAACTCAGCCTTTTCCACCGTGCGGTTGGCGATGATCAGCGAAGCCGGCTGTTCGGCCAGTAACGGTTCCAGCGCACCGCGCACCGCCCCACCGGCGCCCAGCAGCAGGATGCGTTTGCCTTGCAGCGTCAACCCGGCGTTTACCTTGAGGTCGCGCACCAGGCCGGCGCCGTCGGTGTTGTCGCCGAGCAAGGTGCCGTCGGCGAGTTTACTCAAGGTGTTCACCGCGCCTGCGCGTTGGGCGCGCTCGGTGAGGGTGTTGGCCAGGCGGTAGGCGTCTTCCTTGAACGGCACAGTCACATTGGCGCCACGGCCTTGTAGGAAAAACTCACGGGCGCAGCCGGTGAAATCCTCCAGCGGCGCAAGCAAGGTGCTGTAGTCCAAGTGCTCGCCCGTCTGCTCTGCGAACATGCGGTGGATCAGCGGCGACTTGCTGTGGCCGATGGGATTGCCGAACACCACATAACGGTCCATCAGACCGCCGCCTTGGGCGCAGCAAGGCCCAGCCAGTCGCGGTCTTGCAGGAAATAATCGGTAAGGCGCGCTTCTTCGCTGCCAGCCTCGGCCTTCCAGTCATAGCTCCAGCGCACTTGCGGTGGCAGCGACATCAGGATCGACTCAGTGCGCCCGCCCGATTGCAGACCAAACAGGGTGCCACGGTCGTAGACCAGGTTGAATTCAACATAGCGGCCGCGGCGGAATTCCTGGAATTCGCGCTGTTGCTCGGTGTAGGCGATGGACTTTCGGCGCTGCACGATCGGCAGGTAGGCGTCGATATAAGCGTCGCCGATGGCGCGGATAAAGGCGAAGCAGGTGTCGAAGTCCCACTCGTTCACGTCATCGAAGAACAGGCCGCCAATGCCACGCGGTTCATTGCGGTGCTTGATATGGAAATAACTGTCGCACCAAGCCTTGTAGCGCGAATACACGTCCGGGCCGAACGGCGCGCAGGCCTGCTCGGCCACGCGGTGCCAGTGGATGCAGTCTTCTTCGTTGCCGTAGTAGGGCGTGAGGTCGAAACCGCCGCCAAACCACCACACCGGCTCTTCGCCTTCTTTTTCGGCGATGAAAAAGCGCACGTTGGCGTGGGAAGTCGGTACGTGGGGATTATGCGGGTGGATCACCAGCGATACGCCCAAGGCCTCAAAGCCGCGACCGGCCAACTCTGGGCGATGCGCACTGGCGGACGGTGGGAGACCGCTGCCAAATACGTGGGAGAAGTTAACGCCGCCTTTTTCGATCACCGAACCGTTTGTAATCACACGGGTGCGACCGCCGCCGCCGGCAGGCCGGGTCCAGGCGTCTTCGATAAAGCGAGTGTCCGTCTCGAAGGTTTCCAGGGCGCTGCAAATGCGGTCTTGCAGATCAAGCAGGTAGGCCTTTACGGCCTCGGTGCGGGTAGTCATGGCATCACCTTGAATCGGGCAAAGCTACGCGAAGCCATTGGGCGTCGGCGGCAAATGGGCGCACAGGATAACACCGCACCCCATTGCGCCGCAGTTGACGAAGATCAAGCTTAGGAGTTCGATAGGCGGCTACGCGAGTTCGAACCAAGGAGAAGGCAGATGGCAAAACGTATCCAGTTCAGCGCCCATGGCGGTCCCGAAGTGCTTGAGTATGTCGACTACACGCCAGCGGAGCCTGGCCCGCAGCAGGTTCGCGTGCGTAACGAGGCGATCGGCCTGAACTTCATCGACACCTATTTCCGCAGTGGTCTGTACGCGCCGCCAGCATTGCCTTCAGGGTTGGGCGCAGAGGGCGCCGGCGTGGTCGACGCGATCGGCAGCGAAGTCACCCAATTCAAGGTCGGCGACCGTGTGGCCTACGGCAGTGGTCCGTTGGGTGCCTACAGCCATCTGCACGTGCTGCCCGCCGCCAACCTGGTGCACCTGCCGGACGAGATCAGCTTCGAACAAGCGGCCGGCGCCATGCTCAAGGGCCTGACCGTGCAGTACCTGCTGCGCCAGACCTATGAAGTGAAAGCCGGTGAAACCATCCTGTTCCACGCCGCTGCCGGTGGCGTGGGTTCGCTGGCCTGCCAATGGGCCAAGGCCCTGGGCGTGAAGTTGATCGGTACCGTGAGCTCGCCGGAAAAGGCCGCACTGGCCAAATCCCTCGGCGCCTGGGAAACCATCGACTACAGCAAGGAAAACGTCGCAGAGCGCGTGTTGGAATTGACCGACGGCAAAAAAGTCCCGGTGGTGTACGACGGCGTCGGCAAGGACACCTGGCTGACGTCGCTGGACAGCGTGGCGCCGCGTGGGCTGGTGGTGAGCTTCGGCAATGCGTCAGGCGCGGTGGATGGGGTGAACCTGGGGATTCTGTCGGCCAAGGGCTCGCTGTACGTCACCCGGCCAACCTTGGCGACCTATGCCAACAACCCGCAGAACTTGCAGGCGATGGCTGATGACCTGTTCTCGATGATCAAGAGTGGCAAGGTGCGTATTGATATCAACCAGCGGTATTCGCTGGCGGATGCGGCAAAGGCGCAGACCGAGTTGTCGGGGCGACGGACGACTGGGTCGACCATTCTCCTGCCGTAAAGCAATGGATATCTGGAGTCTGTAAGGGCCTCATCGCGGGCAAGCCCGCGATGGCCATGAGGCGGTCTCAGGAAGGCCGCACCACCTCACCCGTCACCAAATCCCGAATCAAGCTTGGGTTCTTGCGCCCACCCAGCGCACCACCCAACACCAGATCCACCTGCCCACGGAAGTACTGCTCAACGCGGATCCGCGTGCGCGCAGCCGGGCGCCCCTGGGGGTTGGCCGAGGTGGAAATCAAAGGCCCTACCAACGAGCACAAATCCCGCACCAGCGGATGGTCAGTGACCCGCACCGCGACGGTGTCGTGCACACCTGTCACCCATTCCGGCAGCAACCCCTGATGAGGCACCAGCCAGGTGTTCGGGCCAGGCCAGGTGCTGGCCATGCGATCGATCCAATCCTGGGGGAAGTCTTCGAACAGAAAGTCGAACTGGCGGATATTGTCCGCCACCAGGATCAGGCCCTTGTCCACCGAGCGGTTCTTGATGGCGAGCAAACGGTCCACTGCTTCTTCATTCCACGGGTCGCAGCCAAGGCCCCAAACCGCTTCTGTTGGATAGGCAATCACCGCGCCTGCGCGAATTTCTCGTGCGGTTTCCAGCACACGCCACCGGTTGACCATTGTTTACTCTCCAGACTAAAGCTCTGCGCAGTTTACCGATCTTCTTTACAAAACCTAGCAGCGCGCAAGCCAGCGCCCATTTTCACAGATAACCTGGCCTTCCAGCTCCAACTCGGTCAGCGTCGCCAGCACTTGGGACAACGGGCGCCCGCTGGCAATCACCAGGGCCTCGCTGGTCTGGGGTGCTGCGTGCAACAGCGCCACCAGCGGATGGACGACAGGCATCGGCGCCGGGCGCGACAGCGCTTGCCAGCCACGCAAACCTTCAAGGATATGCTCGATGGTCTCCACCAGCACCGCGCCGTCGCGGATCAACTGATGACAGCCCTTGGCGCCGGGATGATGGATGGAGCCCGGGATCGCATACACCTCACGCCCCTGCTCGGCCGCCAGCTTCGCGGTGATCAGCGAACCACTGGCCATGCCGGCTTCCACCACCAGTACGCCCAGGGACAAACCACTGATGATCCGGTTACGCCTGGGAAAGTTGCTGGCCTGGGGCGGGGCGTTCAGTGGAAACTCGGAAACCACGGCGCTGCCCTGGTCAATCATCGCCTCCGCGAGCCGTCTGTGGCGTTGTGGATAAAAATTTTCGAGCCCGGTGCCGAGGACGCCGATTGTCTGACCGCCCACCTCCAATGCCGCTTGATGGGCTGCGCCGTCGATGCCTAATGCAAGGCCACTGGTGATGACGAAACCAGCGCTCGCCAGACTGCGCGAAAACGCAGCGGCGGTGTCCATGCCAGGACGAGACGCGCGACGACTTCCGACCATCGCCAGTTGCGGTCTTTCCAGGATTGCAGGGTCACCGGCGACGAATAAAAGCGGCGGCGCATCATCAATCTCGGCGAGCAGAGCGGGGTACTCCGGTTGGTCCCACATCAGCAAATGCTGGGCCGGGCACGCCAGCCAGGCCAATGCCGCACTGGCGCCGTCGCGTACTTCATGACTGCGCCGGGCATCGGCGCTAATGGCTGGCAACCCCAGCGAACGCCAGGCACTGGCAGGCGCGCTGATGGCCTTTGACGCAGAGCCGAACGCTTCGATCAGTAAGCGAAAACGCTTCGGACCCAGTTCCGGCAGCCTGTGCAAGCGTAGTCGGGCTTCCAGTTCTGACGGGGAGATTTCTTGGTTGTGTATCGGGTGCATTTGATCGTCCTTGACCGGAACAAGCTGTGGATAACTCTGTTGGTAACTTATTTAGCAGGCTATTTATTGTGTTTGATGGGCAGTCTCGAAACTGTCCATGACCGCCAGCGGCCGTGAGGCACTGAGCACCAGGGCGTAACTGAGCTTTTCGTAGGTGCGAAACACCAGCAGGGTGCCGGCGCGTTCATCAGGAAGTTGCGTCGACGCGCCACTAAGGCCATCGCGGACGGTGGCGCCGGTCTTGATCACGCTGAGCAGTTGGCCTTCGACCAGACCATCGCGACGCCCTTTGTTGAGGGTTACGGCGTCGAGCACGCCGATGTGCGTAACACCCTTGGGGATATCGATGATGTGTCCTTCGACAAAGGGCACGGTGGGCGCGGTCGCAAGGGTTGTCGGGACGATAGAAGGTTGTGCACGCAGCAAGCGGTCTCCGGGGCGCACCTCCTGCGTGACTCGCTGTAAGGTCAGGGTAGTAAGGTCGCCCGCCACGACAAATCGCGCAGTGCCAATATCGTCGGCGTTGACGCCCAACAGCTCTTTAGTCACCGGGTCGGTGTAAACCTTGCCTCGTCGGAATATTCCGTAATTCGGCTGGGAAGGCTCCAAGTCGCCCCTGGCATATACCCGCTCGCCATTGGCACCCAGCACTCGGCCAGCATCGGCGGCAACGATGTACGGCGCGTTGTCCAGGTCTCGAGGCGAATCAAGAAGGCGGTTATGCAGTAAAAAGCGCTGGATAGCCTGTTGCGTTGGCTGATCCAGCCGCTGCACGGGCGGCGGCAGCAGGGCCATGGCGAACGGGGCCCACAACAGCAAGACGAGTAGCGATTTCCTCATGGGGTGAATCTCCTTTATTATGTGCGTTCGCGTGAAATGCCAGAGCCTTCGTGGCTTTTGGGTGTTTCACACCGGCGGTCTGGGTCCATCCCAACGCCGATTTGCCTCTACCTCACATGTGCAGCAATTACGCTTATGGCTATTTTGAACATCCTCGAATTCCCCGACTCGCGCCTGCGCACTGTCGCCAAGCCGGTGGCCGTAGTGGACGACAAGGTTCGTCAGTTGGTCGATGACATGTTTGAAACAATGTATGAAGCCCCGGGCATCGGCCTCGCCGCGACCCAGGTCAACGTGCATTTGCGTGTCGTGGTCATGGACCTGTCGGAAGACCGCAGCGAGCCGCGGGTGTACATCAACCCCGAGTTCGAACCGCTGACTGAAGAGATGGGCGAATACCAGGAAGGCTGCCTGTCAGTGCCGGAGTTCTATGAGAACGTCGAGCGCCCGATGCGCGTGAAGATCAAGGCCCTGGGCCGCGACGGCAAGCCGTTCGAGCTGATCGCCGAAGGCCTGCTGGCGGTGTGCATCCAGCACGAGTGCGACCACCTCAATGGCAAGCTGTTTGTCGATTACCTGTCGACGCTCAAGCGCGACCGAATCAAGAAGAAGCTGGAAAAAAAGCATCGCCAGCAAGCTTGATGCCCTCCTTCCAAAGGCTTGCTGCGGCAAGCCTTTTTCTTTTGTGACTGCTTTTAACCGAGACCACCCATGACCGAGCCACTGCGCATTGTTTTTGCCGGCACGCCTGAATTCGCGGCCGAACACCTGAAGGCACTGCTTGCCAGCCCTTATGACATCGTCGCGGTGTACACCCAGCCGGATCGCCCGGCCGGTCGTGGGCAAAAACTGATGCCGAGCCCGGTCAAGCAACTGGCGCTGGAACACAACCTTGCCGTGCTGCAGCCGCCAACCCTGCGTAACGCCGAGGCTCAGGCCGAGCTGGCTGCCCTGAAGCCGGACCTGCTGGTGGTGGTGGCCTACGGCTTGATCCTGCCGCAAGTGGTGCTGGATATTCCACGCCTGGGTTGCATCAACAGCCATGCGTCGCTGCTGCCGCGCTGGCGCGGCGCGGCGCCGATCCAACGCGCAGTGGAGGCGGGTGACAGCGAAAGCGGCGTGACCGTGATGCGCATGGAGGCGGGTCTGGACACCGGCCCGATGCTGCTCAAAGTCACCACCCCGATCACCGCCCAAGACACTGGCGGCAGCCTGCACGACCGCCTTGCCGAGCTGGGCCCGCCCGCCGTAATCCAGGCCATCGCCGGCCTGGCTGCCGGCATCCTGGAAGGCGACGTGCAGAATGACAGCCTGGCCACCTACGCCCACAAGCTGAACAAAGACGAAGCACGCATCGACTGGAGCCGCCCGGCCGTGGAGCTGGAACGCCTGGTACGCGCCTTCAACCCGTGGCCGATCTGTCACAGCACCCTCAACGGCGAAGCCTTGAAAGTACTGGCCGCGACCCTGGCCGAGGGCACAGGCGCTCCGGGTGAAATCATCGGCGCCAGCAAGGACGGCCTATTGGTCGCTTGCGGCGAACAGGCGCTGTGCCTGACCCGTCTGCAATTGCCCGGTGGCAAGGCGCTTAATTTCAGCGATGTGTTCAACAGCCGTCGTGAGAAGTTTGCCCTGGGCACCGTTCTCGGGATGGTCGCCCAATGAACCCGCGACTGGCCGCCGCCAAGGCCCTTGCCGCCGTGCTCAATGGCAAGGCATCGCTGAACAGTTCGTTGCCCACGCAGATGGATAAGGTTGAAGACCGTGATCGCGGCTTCACTCAGGACCTGGCCTTTGGCACCGCCCGCTGGCAGCCACGCTTGTCGGCGTTGGCGGCCACGTTGTTGCAAAAGCCGTTCAAGGCTGCGGATGCTGACGTCGAAGCGCTGCTGCTGGTAGGCCTCTATCAGTTGCTCTACACCCGCGTGCCCGCTCACGCCGCCATCGGTGAAACGGTCGGTTGCGCCGACAAGCTGAAAAAACCTTGGGCCAAGGCCTTGCTCAATGCCGTGCTGCGCCGCGCCCAGCGCGAGAGTGAAGCGCTGCTGGCCGAACTGGAACATGATCCGGTAGTGCGCACCGCTCACCCACGCTGGCTGCAAAAATCGTTGAAGGCGTGCTGGCCTGAGCAATGGGAAGCCATTTGCGCAGCCAACAATGCGCACCCGCCGATGATCCTGCGGGTCAATCGCCGTCATCACAGCCGCGACGCCTACCTGCAGTTGCTCATCGACGCCAGCATCAACGCCACGCCGTGCGTGTACAGCATCGACGGTATCGTGCTCGAAGCGGCCGCCGATGTGCGCAGCCTGCCGGGCTTTGCCGAAGGCTGGATCAGCGTGCAGGATGAAGCCGCGCAATTGGCTGGCGACCTGCTCGACCTGGCGCCCGGCCAACGCGTGCTAGACGCCTGCTGCGCACCTGGCGGTAAGACCTGTCACATTCTGGAAGTCGAAAACGACCTCGCCGGTGTCGTCGCTGTCGACCTCGAAGCCAAGCGCCTGGTGCGCGTGCGGGAAAACCTTGCACGCCTGGGCCTCAGCGCCGAGCTGATCGCCGCCGACGGCCGTGACACCGCCACCTGGTGGGACGGCAAACCGTTCCAGCGCATCCTGCTTGATGCGCCGTGCTCCGCCACCGGTGTGATCCGCCGCCACCCAGACATCAAGCTCACCCGCCAACCCGACGACATTGCCGCCCTGGCCGTGCTACAAGGCGAGCTGCTCGACGCGCTGTGGCCGACCCTGGAAGTCGGCGGCATCCTGCTCTACGCCACGTGTTCCACCTTGCCGACTGAAAACACCGAGGTGATCGAAGCCTTCCTCGCCCGCACCAGCGGCGCCCGGGAGCTGGACCTCGCCACAACCGCCGGCATCAAGCAGCCCCACGGTCGCCAACTGCTGGCGCAAGAAGGCGGACACGATGGCTTCTACTACGCCAAACTGATCAAGATTGCCGCCGAGCGCGGCTAAATGGTTTAAGGGAGTGACCGGATGAAAATCATCATCCTAGGAGCAGGGCAGGTCGGCGGCACGCTGGCTGAACATTTGGCCAGCGAAGCCAACGACATCACCGTGGTCGACACTGATGCCGAGCGCCTGCGCAACCTCGGCGACCGCCTCGACATCCGCACGGTACAAGGCCGCGCGTCGTTCCCGACGGTGCTGCGCCAGGCGGGTGCCGATGACGCGGATATGCTGGTGGCCGTGACCAACAGCGACGAAACCAACATGGTCGCCTGCCAGGTCGCCCACACCCTGTTCCACACCCCGACCAAAATCGCCCGTGTGCGCGAAGCGGCCTACCTGACCCGCGCCGGTTTGTTCGACAACGACGCGATTCCGGTGGACGTACTGATCAGCCCGGAACAGGTGGTCACCCACTACATCAAGCGCCTGATCGAAATTCCAGGCGCCTTGCAGGTGATCGACTTTGCCGGCGGCAAGGCCCAACTGGTCGCGGTGAAGGCCTATTACGGCGGCCCACTGGTCGGCCAGCAACTGCGCCAGTTGCGTGAGCACATGCCCAACGTGGAAACCCGCGTCGCGGCGATTTTCCGGCGTGACCGGCCAATCCTGCCCCAGGGCGATACGGTGATCGAGGCCGACGACGAAGTATTCTTCATCGCCGCCAAGGCGAATATTCGTGCCGTCATGAGCGAAATGCGCCGCCTCGACGAGACCTACAAGCGCATCGTCATCGCGGGCGGCGGGCAGATCGGCGAGCGATTGGCCGAGGCCATCGAAAGCCGCTATCAGGTGAAGATCATCGAGATGAGCCCGACACGCTGCCGGCATTTGTCCGACACCCTAGACAGCACCGTCGTACTGCAAGGCAGCGCCTCGGACCGCGACCTGCTGATGGAAGAAAACATCGCCGACGCCGATATCTTCCTGGCCCTGACCAACGATGACGAAGCCAACATCATGTCCTCCTTGCTGGCCAAACGGCTGGGCGCGAAGAAGGTGATGACCATCATCAACAACCCGGCCTATGTCGACCTGATCCAGGGCGGCGATATCGACATCGCCATCAGCCCTCAGTTGGCAACCATCGGCACCTTGCTGGCCCACGTGCGCCGGGGCGACATCGTCAGCGTGCACTCCCTGCGCCGTGGCGCGGCGGAAGCCATCGAGGCAATTGCCCACGGTGACTCGAAGTCGAGCAAGGTGATCGGCAAGGCCATTCGCGATATCGGCTTGCCGCCGGGAACGACCATCGGCGCGATTATTCGTGACGAAGAGGTGATCATTGCCCACGACGACACGGTGGTCGAAACCGGGGACCATGTGATCCTGTTCCTGGTGGATAAGAAACATATCCGCGATGTGGAGAAACTGTTCCACGTGGGGTTGAGCTTCTTCTGATCAAGCGGAGTGACCGACATGCTCGAATCCCTGGAAAAAATGCTCGCCAAAGGTGTGGATAACTCGCTGCTTCGGTTTGGTTTGGGCAAGGGTTATCTGGACGTGAAGGAAAACGCCAAGGCGGCGGAGCATCTGCAGAAGTGCGTCGAGTTTGATCCGAAGTATTCAGCGGCGTGGAAGCTTCTGGGCAAGGCGCAGTTGGGGTTGGAAGATCGTTCGGCGGCGCGGCTGGCATGGGAGAAGGGCATTGAAGCGGCCCAGGCCCATGGTGATAAACAGGCCGAAAAAGAGATGACGGTGTTCCTGAAGAAACTCGACCGCCAACCTTGAGCCCATCTCCTGTGGGAGCTGGCTTGCCGGCGATGTCGGCAACTCGGTCTTTCAGTTAAACCGAGTTGATGCCATCGCAGGCAAGCCAGCTCCCACAGGAGATCTTCATGAGTCTTGAGTCAGGGGTGGCTCAGTACCACCGCGCCTCACCCGGCGGGCGTTTCTTGAAGCGCTTCATGCTCCACATGTATTGGCTCGGGTAAGCACCGACATACCGCTCCACCACCTTGCTCATCGCCGCGCAGGACGTGGCGGTGTCGGTGCTGTACATATCTTCCGGCGCCGCTTCCAGGATCACTTTGTAACCCGAACCGTCGGGCAGCCGCAGCGCATGCAGGAACACGCCGACCGCTTTGTGGCCCGCCAACATATTTGGCACAAACTTGCTGGTCAGCGCCTGGGTGGCGAAGAACGGTACGAAGATCCCCGCAGATTCCGCCGGCTCCGGGTCGGCGGGGATACCCACCTGGCCGCCCTTACGCACTTCCTTGATCACACTGAGGATGCCTTCCTTGGTCGACGCCGCCACTCGATTACCCAGTTGCACCCGCTGCTTGCGCAGCAACTCATCCACTGCCTTGAGCTTGGGCGGACGGTAAAAAATGATGGGTTTGCACTGGTTGCAATAGAAATGGTTCAGCACTTCCCAGTTGCCCAAGTGGCTGGTGATGCCGACCACGCCTTTGCCCGAAGCCAGGGCTTCGTGCAGCACGTCCAAACCTTCGACTTCGCGCACCAGGTCGATTGAGCGTTGGGCTGGCCAGATCCAGGCGCAAGCGCTTTCGGTCAGGGACTTGCCGATGTCCATCAGGCTGCGGCCGACTAACGCTTCGCGCTCGACGGGGTCCATGTCGGGGAAGCACTTGGAGAGGTTGATCCGCACCGTCTCGCGGGAACGGTTGGGGGTTTTCCACATGACCCAGCCAATGGCCGTGCCGACGGCCTGCACAGCGCGCCAAGGCAGCAGGGCGAACAACCGGAGAGCGCCTACCAGCAAGGCGCCTTTAAACTTTTCCACAGGTCACTCCTGTTCGTGTGTGGTGCGCAAAGCCGGCATTCTAACCGGCGTTGGCCAAGTCCGCGTAACGGTCGCAGTCTTGGGTGTGGTCCATGACCATGCCGCAGGCCTGCATGAACGCGTAGCAAATGGTCGGGCCGACAAAGGTGAAGCCGGCTTTTTTCAGGGCTTTGCTCATGGCTTCGGCCTCGGGCGTGATCGCCGGGACTTCGCTGCGGTCCTTGAAATGATTGACCTTGGGTTTGCCACCGACGAAGGACCAGAGCAAGTCGACCGGATCTTCCAGCGCCAGCCAGGCGGCGGCATTGCGGCGGGTGGCATTGAGTTTCAGGCGATTGCGCACGATGCCAGGGTCCTGCATCAGTGCTTCGATCTCGCCATCGCTCAACTGCGCCAACCGTTGCGCATCAAACCCGAACAAGACCTTTCGATAATGCTCGCGTTTGCGTAAAACGGTGATCCAGGACAGGCCCGCCTGGAACCCTTCGAGCAAAAGCAACTCGAACAAACCCTGCGCATCGCGCAGCGGCGTTCCCCACTCCTGATCGTGATAAGCCATGTACAGCGGATCTTCAGAACACCAAAAGCAGCGTGGCATAAGGCTCCAGGGGATGGTGGCGCGGCCGAATCGGGTATACTCCCGCTCTTTAAATCGCAGCCCAAGTAACAGGTGAATTTCGTGAGCCAGCCTACGCCAGCCGTGCGTACCTTCCAAGACTTGATCCTCGCCCTCCAGCAATACTGGGCCGAGCAAGGTTGTGTGGTACTTCAGCCCTACGATATGGAAGTAGGCGCCGGCACTTTCCACACCGCTACATTCCTGCGGGCCATCGGCCCGGAAACCTGGAACGCCGCTTATGTGCAGCCCAGTCGTCGCCCGACTGACGGCCGCTACGGCGAAAACCCGAACCGTCTGCAGCACTACTACCAGTTCCAGGTGGTATTGAAGCCGAACCCGGACAACTTCCAGGAACTGTACCTGGGCTCGCTCAAACACGTCGGCCTGGACCCACTGGTGCACGACATCCGTTTCGTCGAAGACAACTGGGAATCGCCAACCCTGGGCGCCTGGGGCCTGGGTTGGGAAGTCTGGCTCAATGGCATGGAAGTGACGCAGTTCACTTACTTCCAGCAAGCGGGTGGCATCGAGTGCTACCCGGTGACCGGCGAGATCACCTACGGCCTCGAGCGCCTGGCCATGTACCTGCAGGGCGTGGACTCGGTCTACGACCTGGTGTGGGCTGACGGTCCGTTCGGCAAGGTCACCTACGGCGATGTGTTCCACCAGAACGAAGTGGAGCAGTCCACCTACAACTTCGAACACGCCAACGTCGACAAGCTGTTCGAACTGTTCGACTTCTATGAAAGCGAAGCCAAGCGCCTGATCGAGCTCGACCAGCCGCTGCCGTTGCCAAGCTATGAAATGGTGTTGAAGGCGTCCCATACCTTCAACCTGCTGGATGCGCGCCGTGCTATCTCGGTGACCGCACGTCAGCAATACATCCTGCGTGTGCGCACGCTGGCGCGTTCCGTCGCCCAAGCCTACCTGCTGGCTCGCGCCAAGCTGGGCTTCCCGATGGCAACCGAGGATTTGCGTGATGAAGTGTTGGCTAAGCTGGAGGCTGCACAATGAGTGCTCAAGATTTCCTGGTTGAACTGGGCACCGAAGAGCTGCCACCCAAGGCCCTCAACACACTGGCCGACGCGTTCCTGGCCGGTATCGAAAAAGGCCTGCAAAGCGCTGGCTTGAAGTTCGAAGCGAAGAAGGTCTACGCCGCGCCACGCCGCCTGGCCGTACTGCTGACCGCACTGGAAACCCAGCAGCCGGACCGCAGCATCAACATCGACGGCCCGCCACGCCAGGCTGCGTTCGACGCCGAAGGCAACCCGACTCAAGCCGCCCTTGGCTTCGCCAAGAAGTGTGGCGTCGAGCTGAGCGAGATCGACCAGAGCGGCCCGAAACTGCGGTTCAGCCAGGTCATCACTGGCAAACCGACCGCCAGCTTGTTGCCGACCATCGTTGAGGACTCGCTGAACGATTTGCCGATCCCGAAGCGCATGCGCTGGGGCGCGCGCAAAGAAGAGTTCGTACGTCCGACCCAGTGGCTGGTAATGCTGCTCGGTGACCAGGTCATCGACTGCACGATCCTCGCCCAAAAAGCAGGTCGTGATTCGCGTGGTCATCGCTTCCACCACCCGCAAGCCGTGCGCATCACTTCGCCGGCCAACTACGCGACAGACCTGCGTGCTGCCTACGTGCTGGCCGACGCCAATGAGCGTCGCGAATTGATCAGCAAGCGCACCGAGGAGCTGGCCCGCCTGCAGGAAGGTACCGCCATCGTGCCGCCAAGCCTGCTCGACGAAGTAACCGCGCTGGTCGAATGGCCGGTGCCGTTGGTGTGCTCGTTCGAAGAACGTTTCCTCGATGTGCCGCAAGAAGCGCTGATCACTACCATGCAGGACAACCAGAAGTATTTCTGCCTGCTGGACGTGGAGGGTAAGTTGCTGCCGCGCTTTATTACCGTGGCCAACATCGAGAGCAAAGACCCGCAGCAGATCATCGCCGGTAACGAGAAAGTCGTTCGCCCGCGCCTGACCGACGCCGAGTTCTTCTTCAAGCAAGACAAAAAGCAGAAGCTCGAAGACTTCAACCTGCGCCTGCAAAACGTGGTGTTCCAGGAAAAACTCGGCAGTGTCTACGATAAGGCCGTGCGGGTTTCCAAGCTTGCCGCTTATATTGCGCCACGCATTGGCGGCGATGCTACGTGGGCTGCGCGTGCGGGCATGCTGTCCAAGTGCGACCTGGCCACCGAGATGGTCGGCGAGTTCCCGGAGATGCAAGGTGTTGCCGGCTACTACTACGCTCTCAACGACGGCGAGCCGGATGACGTTGCCTTGGCGCTGAACGAGCAGTACATGCCGCGCGGTGCTGGCGCTGAATTGCCAAGCACCCTGACCGGTGCAGCCGTGGCCATCGCTGATAAGCTCGACACGCTCGTTGGCATCTTCGGTATCGGCATGCTGCCCACCGGCAGCAAAGACCCGTATGCCTTGCGCCGTGCGGCCCTCGGCGTGTTGCGCATCCTGATCGACAAGAAGCTGGACCTCGACCTGACCCAGGCCGTGGCGTTTGCGGTCGGCCAGTTCGGTGCCAAGGTCAAGCAAGCGGGCCTCGCCGAGCAAGTGCTGGAATTCGTGTTCGACCGCCTGCGCGCGCGCTATGAAGATGAAGGCGTGGACGTGTCCGTGTACCTGTCGGTGCGTGCCCTGCAACCAGGGTCGGCGTTGGACTTTGACCAGCGCGTACAAGCCGTGCAGGCCTTCCGCAAACTGCCGGAAGCCGACGCATTGGCCGCCGTGAACAAGCGTGTGTCGAACCTGCTGAGCAAGGCCGAAGGCCTGGGCAACGCTGACGTCGACCCTGGCCTGTTCGCCGATGCCAAGGAGTTCTCGCTGAACTCGGCCATCGCCAAGGCTGAAAACGCAGTGAAACCGCTGATCGCTGAGCGTAACTACGCCGAAGCACTGGCGCGCCTGGCGACCTTGCGCGAGCCGGTGGATGCGTTCTTTGAAGCGGTGATGATCAATGCCGAAGATGCAGGCGTGCGGAAAAACCGCTACGCCATGCTCGCGCGTCTGCGTGGATTGTTCGTCAACATCGCTGACATTTCGACGCTGAGCTGACCCTGTTGAAACTTCTGATTCTCGATCGGGACGGGGTGATCAATTACGACTCCGACGCTTACATCAAGTCGGTGGAGGAATGGGTTCCACTGCCCGGCTCGATCGAGGCCATCGCGCAGTTGAGCAAAGCCGGCTGGACGGTGGCCATCGCCACCAACCAGTCCGGCATCGCCCGTGGCTACTACGACATCGCAACCCTGGACGCCATGCACGCGCGCCTGCGCACCATGGTGGCCGAGCAGGGTGGCGAGGTGGGGTTGGTGGTGTATTGCCCCCACGGGCCGGATGAGGGCTGCGATTGCCGCAAACCCAAGCCCGGCATGTTGAAAATCATTGCAGAACATTACAAGGTGCCCTTGGCTGGGATATGGTTCGTCGGGGACAGCCTCGGTGACCTGGAGGCGGCCAAAGCCGTCGACTCTCAGCCAGTTTTGGTTAAGACCGGAAAAGGCGAAAAGACCCAGGCGAAAAACCTGCCGGTAGGCACTTTGATTTTTGACGATCTGGCGGCCGTGGCCGCAGAACTTATCAACAACTAGCCGCCCTCGACTTCCTGACCAAGGATGTGCGGGAGAGCGCTTTTAACAGGCGGGCGTTGTCCCGCAACGGTAAATGCCGCCATGTCGATTTTGCAGGCCATCAGAACCTTTTTCTTTTACCTGCTGCTGGGCACCAGTTCGTTTCTCTGGTGCACCCTGAGCTTTTTTATTGCACCGTTCCTGCCATTCAAAGCGCGTTATCGCTTTATCAATGTCTATTGGTGCCGTTGCGCGTTGTGGTTGACCAAGGTGTTCCTGGGCATTCGCTTCGAGATCAAAGGCGCGGAAAATGTCCCGGATCAGCCCTGCGTGATTCTGTCGAACCACCAGAGCACCTGGGAGACGTTCTTTCTTTCGGCGTACTTCTCGCCGTTGAGCCAGGTGCTAAAGCGTGAGCTGCTGTACGTGCCGTTCTTCGGCTGGGCGATGGCCATGTTGCGTCCCATCGCTATTGACCGTGACAACCCCAAGGCAGCGCTCAAGCATGTGGCCAAGAAGGGCGACGAGCTGCTCAAGGATGGCGTTTGGGTACTGATCTTCCCCGAAGGTACACGTGTGCCCTTCGGCACCGTAGGCAAGTTCTCACGCGGAGGTACGGCTTTGGCGGTCAACGCCAACCTGCCAGTGCTGCCGATTGCCCATAACGCTGGCAAATTTTGGCCTAAGACTGGCTGGGCCAAACGCGCGGGGACTATCACGGTGGTCATTGGCGAACCGATGTACGCCGAAGGTGAAGGACCACGTGCAATTGCCGCGTTGAATGACCGCGCCCAGGCATGGAATCAAGCGCAGCAACGGGCGATGGGTTCGCTGCCGCCGGAGCCGATTGTGGTCGACACACCCGCGATCTGAGCATCTGTGGATAAGCTGTGCACGGATTGTTGGTGAATTGCCATTTTTGTCTTATAAGAATCTGATTTTATTAGATATTTCCAGAGCTCATAAAATCAAGAAAAACGTGCATAAGTTTTTTCAGCATAAAAAAACCGGTCCTTGTGACCGGTTTTTTATGCACAGCGGCAAAGTCGAATTTTTCAGTCTTCCAGCAGCGGCAGTTGCAGGCTGAAAGTGCTGCCTTTACCCACCACGCTTTCGCAACGGATGCGCCCACCGTGGCGCTCCACCACGGCTTTGACCATGGTCAGTCCCAATCCTAATCCCTCGCTGCCCTGGGCTGAATCGAAGCGACGGTATTGACTGAACAGTTCCGGCAAGTCCTGTTCGGCAATCCCTGGACCTTGGTCACTGATGCGACATTCCAACCAGCCTTGCGCACTGCTGTGCCTCAACCTCACGGTCGTACCGGAGGACGAATACTTGATGGCGTTCTCAAGCACGTTGAACAACGCACGAGTAAGCAGTGACTGGTCAGCCGAGACCATCCCCTCATCGGCTTCATCCAGGTCGTGAACCAGATGGATCCCCTTCAGTTGGGCGATCACTGCGACTTGATCAAAGGCATCCATTACCAACATGGCGAACAACGTTGGCTGGAACTGGTAACCGTCAGCTTCGGCTTTCGCCAGCTGCACGAAGGATTCGGTGAGGCTCAAGGCGCGACGAACTTGTTGTTCGATCTGAGCGAAAACCGGTGACTCGCCGTTATGCACATCCAGCAGCGCGAGGATTGCCGAATGCGGTGCGCGCAGGTCGTGGGAGAGGAACCGCAACATGGTCTCGCGGTGTTGCTGGGCTTCGCGTTCTTTACTCAAGTCCGTCAGGCTAAGCAGCCATCCAAGTGCAACATCGCCCTCGGCCGGTAGCAACGGCGCAAGCTCCATCCGCAGGCTGCGCTGGTGGATATCCCGGAACTCGACGAGCTCCAGCATTGGGAGGGCAGGGCGGACGCCATTGTGCAGCGGCGGGTAGCCGAGATCTGCCAGTTGCTCCAACAGGTTTTCATTGACCAGGACACTACCGAACACTTCCCGGGCAATGCGGTTGGCCAGCAGGATATTGCCCTTGGGATCGGTAATCAGCGTCGCTACCGGCAAACACTCCAGACCATCGGACATGAAGCGTCGTGTGTCGCGAGTGCGGCTTACGGCTTGTTCCAGGGCAAAGATACGCGCCTGTAATACGTCGCCTTTGCTGGCGGGCGCACGGCGGCGCTCGGGCAATACTTTGGGTTCGTTATCAAGGCGTGTGAGTTCCCAGCCGAAATAGGCGATGATCACGCTGAGACGACGCCAGTTCCAGATCAGGTAGCTGAGCAACAAGCCGATCAAACAGGCAGCGGGCGACCACCAATGGCCGAGGCGCAACAATGCCCAGGAACCCAGCAGTGAGGTGGCCATGCAGCCCAGGGTCATCCAGAGCGCATAGCGCGGTCGGTAGAGCAGAAGGCCCAGCAGCAACGCCACCAGGGAGGTCGCCATCAGCGCCGCGAGCCAGGACGGCAGATCAACGATGCTGCGGCCTTGCAGCAAGCCATTCAGCACGTTGGCCTGGATCTCCACGCCCGCCGTGTTGCCCACCGTGGAGGAGAGTGGCGTGACGAACCGATCGCCCATCCCGGAAGCCGTCGAGCCGACAAGGATCAGGCGATTGCGCAGCTGCTCAGGAGGTACTTCACCGCGCAGGACACTGACATAGGACACACTGGGAAAACGCGCATGTGACGCGATAAACGGGATACGAATTGCATGTTCACGATGCCAGTGTTGGGTGATCGACCGCTGAGGTTCACCCGGCATCTCTGACAACTCGCCGCTCATCTCGTAGGCCAGCCAGGCCAGTTGCGGCGCCGTGGCATCGGGTGGGCCTTCACGCATATACAACCTGCGGACTACGCCATCACTGTCCGCCTCCACATTGATATGGCCCAAGCCCTTGGCACATTTGAGCAACGGCAGCATCTGCGCGCCGGGTTGGCTGTAGCTCGCCGTACCCTCTCGCACCAGCGGCAACAAGACATTGCCGGCGTTGCAGACCGACTCGGCCAGGCGCTTATCCTGTGTGGGATCGCCGGGTTCACTGAAGATCACATCGAACAGAATACCCATGGGCTGGGCGGCACTCAGGCGGTCGATCAGATCCGCGTGCAGGCTTCGCGGCCAGGGCCATTGGCCGAGCTTTTTCAGGCTGGGATCATTGATGGTCACCAGTAGGATACGCGGGTCGACCGGCAGGGGAGTGAGACGGCGCAGGCTGTCGTACAACGGGTTATTCAGAGCCAGGCCTGGGCTCAATGAGAGGTAAGCGGTGAAGGGCAGCAGCAGCAAACCAATCCATAACCACTCACGCACCAAGCCATGGAACAGGCGTTGAGCATGGGTAGGTTGACGTTTCTCGGTCTTGTGCCAGAGCATCATTGGTTATGTGCCTGAGGGGTGGGCGGGTAGTAAAAGATGTCATAGACCCCGGTTTCTCCCTCCAGGCCGTTTTCATCGTATGCCGACAGGCGCACGTGATAAAACGAGGCTTTGAGCCCAGTGAAGCTCATTTTCGGCACGCTGGAATAATTTTCCTGCTTGATGTTCAGAAAGGCTTTATCGGTGGCGACCTGGGCACGGTATCGCTGGGCACCGGGTAAAGACCGAAGGTACAAACTCCAGACGGGAGCGTCGCCTTTCTGACCGTCCTGCCCAACAAGCTTCGGTGCGGCGAGCAGTTTCTTGGGTTTCAGTTCACCCTGTGTCTTGAAAAGCAGACCTTGCCGGGCGCCCACTTTTACCTCGTTTTCCACTGTCTTGGTTTTCATCTCGCGCTTGACTGCTACCTGGCCTTCCAACACCTCAAGCACCGATTGCTCCGCATCATTGCGCACCCGAAAGTGCGTACCTCGCACGCCCAGTACCCCCACCGGCGTGACGATCTGAAAGCGGTCGTGGTCACTGGCGCGCTTGATCACATAGGCCTCGGCTTGGCCCTGTTCAAGCACGACCTGGGGAATCGACAGCTTTTCATCCAGATGCAATCGCACTTGGGAGCTGGCGGGCAACACCACCCGGGAACCATCGCCGAGCATCAGGCTGACAAACGCCGTCGCCGACGTCTTTACGCCTTCCTGTTCATCAATGGTCATGCCTTCAAGCAAAGGGCTCGCGTTGCCCTTGGAATCGAGCTTCCAGGCGCCCCCGGTGAGGTGCAGCACGACTGCAGGCAACGGCTGGGCGCGGCACAGTTGGTTGTCATCAATGTAAGGCGAGCGAATCTTGGCGGCAGCATCCACAGAACCGACCGCCATGATCAACAATGAGGGGAGGGCGAGGCGCAAGCAGTTGGGGGAAAGAATCATGGTGCTCATCATGCTTGGGATTCCAGAGGGCATCTGACATCAGCACACGCAAGTTTACGACAGCGCATGCGTCGGCTGATCCTTTTCCTTACGGTCGGGAGCCGGTATCTTTCCCCATCGGATTAAAGACTTTCAATGGGTTAATCGCTCATTGATGTCAGCGTACCGAGAGATCCAAGGGGTCGACGAATCTGAGCACAATTATTCAGATTCAAAGACCAGCATCTGCGCTGTATGTGCCTGTAAATAAACCGGCCAACGGCTGCTGTACTCTTCAAGAAGAAAGGACCCACCCATGCGTGTCGCAATACTGGATGACGAGCCCGCGGAATTGCGACGGGTGGAACAGACACTGCGACAGATCCCCAGTACCGCCGAACAGCCCTGGACCCTGCATTGCTTCGAACGCGGTGAAGACCTGTTACGCCAACTGCGTCGGGAAACCTTCGACCTGTTGATACTCGACTGGCACCTGCCGGACATCACCGGTATCGCGTTGCTGCGCTGGACCCGTGAACACATGGAGTCGCCACCAGCGGTAATCATGCTCACCAGCCGTGATGCCGAGAGCGATATCGTCACCGCACTGAACAGTGGCGCCGATGATTACGTCAGCAAACCCTTTCGTCCCAATGAGTTGAAAGCACGGGTCACCGCGGTTCTACGTCGCCACGGCCTGCAGAAGTCAGCAACTCACGAAGTACAGAGCTTTAATGACCTGACCTTTGACGATGCTGAACTGACCGTGACGCGCGCGGGTAAACCGATCAACCTCACCGAACGTGAGTATCGTCTGGCTAGCTGCTTGTTTGCCAACCTGGCGCGGCCACTGTCCCGAGAGTATCTCTACGAGCGGTTCTGGACCCATGAAGAAATGGTCTCGTCGCGGCCGCTCGATACCCATATCTATCGGCTGCGCAACAAGCTGGGGTTGACCGCAGACCGAGGTTGGCAGTTGCTGACGATCTACGGGTATGGGTATCGGTTGGAGAGTGTGGCAGCGGTATCTCAAGACTGAAAATGATGGTGTTCCACGTGGAGCATTTGGAAAGTCACCAATCTGCACTCAATAAAAAAGGCCAACGCTAAGCGTTGGCCTTTTTTGTGTTTGCGATTATCTGAATCAGAAGTCCAGGTTAGAAACCGCCAACGCGTTGCTCTCGATGAAGTCACGACGAGGTTCGACCGCATCACCCATCAGGGTGTTGAAGATCTGGTCTGCGCCAATGGCGTCTTCGATGGTCACACGCAGCATACGACGCTGGGAGGGGTCCATGGTGGTTTCCCACAGCTGATCGGGGTTCATCTCGCCCAAACCTTTGTATCGCTGGATGGTGTGGCGCTTGGTGCTTTCAGCCATCAGCC
Organism: Pseudomonas sp. EL_65y_Pfl1_R83; assembly: GCF_963970695.1. Lineage (NCBI taxonomy): Bacteria > Pseudomonadati > Pseudomonadota > Gammaproteobacteria > Pseudomonadales > Pseudomonadaceae > Pseudomonas > Pseudomonas sp. EL_65y_Pfl1_R83. The sequence continues at coordinate 111,853 of NZ_CAXAQI010000011.1, forward strand.
AGTCAAGGGCTTCCTTGAATTCCTTGACCTGCTTCTTGCGTTCGCCACGCTGAATATAAGCGCCGTCATCCAGCAGAGTGCTCAACTGCGCGCCCAGGGTAACCACTGTCTTGTAGTCATTGCTGCCGAAGAAGTCGCGGTTGAAAGTGACGTAGTTGGAAAGGCCGTGGGAGATCAACTCGACCTCCGGCAGCCACACGTTACGTTCACGGTCTTCACGCAGGCTGGCTTTGTACACCAGGCCAGACTTCTCGACGGTGCGCAGGCGCACTTCGTACTGGGCCAGCCAATCCTGCATGTGCGCATGATCGCCCAACTGTTCCAAGCTCACGGCTGGCAGGTAGATGAAGTGCTCGGTCAGCTCCTGAGGGTACAGGCGCGACAAACGCTTGAGGGTCTTCATCACCATGCGGAAGTCGTTAACCAGACGCTCCAACCCCTCACCGGAGATGCCCGGCGCTTCGTCGTTCAAGTGCAAGCTGGCGTCTTCCAGAGCCGACTGCGTCATGTACTCTTCCATGGCGTCGTCGTCTTTAATGTATTGCTCTTGCTTGCCCTTTTTCACTTTGTACAACGGCGGTTGGGCGATGTAGATGTAACCACGCTCGATCAACTCCGGCAACTGACGGAAGAAGAAGGTCAGTAGCAAGGTACGGATGTGCGAACCGTCGACGTCAGCATCGGTCATGATGATGATGTTGTGATAGCGCAGCTTGTCGATGTTGTACTCGTCACGGCCAATACCGCAGCCCAACGCCGTGATCAAGGTGCCGACTTCCTGAGAGGAAATCATCTTGTCGAAGCGAGCCTTCTCGACGTTGAGGATCTTACCCTTCAACGGCAGGATGGCCTGGGTACGGCGGTTACGACCCTGCTTGGCGGAGCCGCCAGCAGAGTCACCTTCCACCAGATACAGTTCGGAGAGGGCAGGGTCTTTCTCCTGGCAGTCAGCCAGTTTGCCCGGCAGGCCGGCGATATCCAGCGCACCTTTACGACGGGTCATCTCACGGGCTTTACGCGCGGCTTCACGGGCGCGTGCAGCATCGATCATCTTGCCGACAACCAGCTTGGCTTCGTTCGGGTTTTCCAGCAGGAAGTCGGAAAAGTACTTACCCATCTCCTGTTCCACTGCGGTCTTCACTTCTGAAGACACCAGCTTGTCTTTAGTCTGGGAACTGAACTTAGGATCTGGCACTTTCACCGAAATGATCGCCGTCAGGCCTTCGCGAGCATCGTCACCGGTAGTGGCGACTTTATGCTTCTTGGCCAAACCTTCGGCTTCGATATAGGTGTTGAGGTTACGCGTCAGTGCGGACCGGAAACCCACCAGGTGAGTACCACCGTCGCGCTGAGGAATGTTATTGGTGAAGCACAACAGGTTCTCGTTGAAGCTGTCGTTCCACTGCAGGGCGATTTCCACGCCGATGCCGTCTTCACGCTGGATGTTGAAGTGGAACACCTGGTTGACCGCAGTCTTGTTGGTGTTCAGGTATTCAACGAACGCACGCAGACCGCCTTCGTATTTGAACAGCTCTTCCTTGCCGCTGCGCTCGTCCTTGAGGACGATACCCACACCCGAGTTAAGGAAGGACAGTTCGCGAATACGCTTGGCCAGGATGTCCCAGCTGAAGTGGATATTCTTGAAGGTTTCGTCAGACGGTTTGAAGTGAATCTGCGTACCGGTAGTTTCGCTGTCACCGACAATTTTCATCGGTTCTTTTGGAACACCGTGCACGTAGGTCTGTTCCCAGATCTTGCCGCTACGGCGAACAGTCAGGATCAGCTCTTCGGACAGCGCGTTCACGACTGACACACCTACGCCGTGCAAACCACCGGAGACTTTATAGGAGTTATCGTCAAACTTACCGCCGGCGTGGAGCACAGTCATGATGACCTCTGCCGCCGAAACGCCTTCTTCTTTGTGCACATCTACCGGAATGCCGCGACCGTTGTCGCGCACGGTAATAGACTCATCCGGGTGGATGATGATGCTGATGTCGTCGCAGTGACCGGCCAGAGCTTCGTCGATGGAGTTGTCGACCACCTCGAACACCATGTGGTGCAGACCGCTACCGTCATCAGTGTCGCCAATGTACATACCGGGACGTTTGCGTACGGCATCCAAACCTTTCAGCACTTTAATGCTGGTCGAGTCGTACGTGTTTTCTTCGCTCATGCCTTCACTCCCGATGGTCGTGGGTCTGGGTGATACGGCCTTGTTCCACGTGGAACAAAGCGACTGGCGTTTCCGTCTGCCAGCCTTCCCTCAATAATTCGTGGTCTACACAGGTGATAAACACCTGGCAGCGTAATTCTTCCAACAAGCGGCATAACGCGCGGCGATGTTGCTCGTCGAGTTCGGACGGCAAGTCATCCACCAGATAAATACACTGACCGCGCCGGGCCTGGCTAACCAAATGGCCCTGGGCGATTCGCAGTGCACACACCACCAACTTTTGCTGACCACGGGACAAAATGTCCGCAGCATTGTGAGCGCCTAATCTAAGACGCAAGTCAGCCCGTTGGGGTCCAGCCTGGGTATGGCCAATTTGCTGATCCCGCTGCAAGGACGTCGCGAGCACAGCACTCAGCTCACGCTCTTTGTCCCAACCACGGTAGTAACTCAACGTCAGGCCCTCGAGGTCCAACAACTCACTCAAGGTCTGCTCAAAGACTGGTTTCAAGGCTTTGATATAGGCACGGCGGTATTCATCTATTTCGTCGCTGGCCAGGCACAGTTCCCGGTCCCAGGCCGCTTGCGAAGCGGCGTCAAGTGTACCATGCCGCAGCCATGAGTTCCGCTGCCGCAGGGCCTTCTGCAGGCGCTGCCAAGTGGCCATGAAACGCGGTTCCACGTGGAACACTCCCCAATCGAGGAATTGCCTACGGATTTTCGGCGCGCCTTCCAACAGACGAAAGCTGTCAGGGTTGATCAGTTGCAGTGGCAGGATTTGCGCCAACTGCGCAGCACTGCGAGCATTTTGCCCATCAATGCGAATCTGGAACTCTCCGCCGCGATCACGGGATATCCCAAGACTGCTGTGCCCCCCCTCAGCCAATTCGACCTGGCCAAACACCGTGCACGCCAATTGTTCATACTGGATGACCGGTAATAGGCGGGCACTGCGAAAGGAACGGGCAAGCCCCAACAAGTGAATGGCTTCCAGCACGCTGGTTTTGCCACTGCCATTGGCGCCGTGGAGGATATTGATGCGGGGAGAAGGGGAGAAGGTCACCGGGTGCAGATTGCGCACCGCGGTGACCGAGACGCGACTGAGGGACATCTAGCTTCTGCTGAGCATGATTACAGGCGCATCGGCATGACAACGTAAGCCGAGTCGTCGTTATCGGATTCCTGCACCAGGGCGCTGCTGTTGGAGTCCGACAAGATCAGGCGAACCTGCTCGGTAGTCATCACACCCAGCACATCCAACAGGTAGCTCACGTTGAAGCCAATTTCCAGCGAACCGCCGTTGTAGTCGACGCCCACTTCTTCTTCCGCTTCTTCCTGCTCTGGGTTGTTGGCCTGGATTTTCAGCTGACCATTGGCCAGTTGCAGACGAATACCACGGTACTTTTCGTTGGAAAGAATCGCGGTGCGGCTGAAGGCTTCACGCAGGGCCTGACGGTCACCGATCACCAGCTTGTCGCCACCTTTGGGCAGCACGCGCTCGTAGTCCGGGAATTTGCCGTCGACCAGTTTGGAAGTGAAGGTGAACTCGCCTGTGGTCGCGCGAATATGGTGCTGGCCCAGCACGATGCTGACATTACCTTCCGGCTCAGTGAGCAGGCGCGCCAGTTCGAGGATACCTTTACGCGGCACGATCACCTGGTGACGGTCTGGCTGACCGATATCGGCGCGCATCGAGCACATCGCCAGGCGGTGACCGTCGGTCGCTACGGCGCGGATGATGCCTTCAGACACTTCCAGCAGCATGCCGTTGAGGTAGTAACGCACATCCTGCTGCGCCATGGCGAAACTGGTGCGCTCGATCAAGCGACGCAGTTTGCTCTGCTCCAGGCTGCAGGTTAGCGAACCAGGGCCTTCTTCTACGGTCGGGAAATCATTGGCTGGCAAAGTAGACAGGGTGAAACGGCTACGACCCGCTTTGACCACCAACTTCGCGTCATCAACCTTGATGTCGATCAGCGCATCGTTCGGCAGGCTTTTGCAGATATCCATCAGCTTGCGCGCAGGCACAGTGATCTCGCCAGGTTCGGCAGGCTCTTCCAGCTGCACACGACCGACCAGCTCGACTTCCAGGTCGGTACCGGTCAGGGACAACTGCTGGCCTTCGACGACCAACAATACGTTGGAAAGCACCGGCAAGGTCTGTCGGCGCTCGACGACGCCTGCGACCAGTTGCAGGGGTTTCAACAGGGCTTCGCGTTGAATGGTGAAATGCATGGTCTAGTCCCTTGCCTTAATAAGCTGCGCTGGTGTCATCAAGTTGTCAGTGTACGCAGCAGGTTCTTGTAGTCCTCGCGAATATCCGCGTCGGATTCCTTAAGTTCATTGATCTTGCGGCATGCGTGCAAGACCGTCGTGTGGTCACGCCCGCCAAACACATCACCGATTTCCGGCAGGCTGTGGTTGGTCAGCTCCTTGGAGAGCGCCATGGCCACCTGACGGGGACGCGCTACCGAACGCGAACGGCGCTTGGACAGCAGGTCGGAAATCTTGATCTTGTAGTACTCGGCCACAGTGCGTTGGATGTTATCCACACTCACCAGTTTGTCCTGCAGTGCCAACAAGTCTTTGAGGGATTCGCGAATCAGCTCGATGGTGATGTCGCGACCCATGAAGTGCGAGTGCGCGATAACCCGCTTGAGCGCGCCTTCCAGCTCACGTACGTTGGAACGAATGCGTTGGGCGATGAAGAACGCCGCGTCGTGCGGCAAGTCGACCTTGGCCTGGTCGGCCTTTTTCATCAGGATCGCGACACGGGTTTCCAGTTCCGGCGGCTCTACAGCTACGGTCAGGCCCCAGCCAAAGCGCGACTTCAGGCGTTCTTCCAGGCCTTCGATTTCTTTCGGATAACGGTCACTGGTCAAGATGACCTGTTGGCCGCCTTCTAGCAGGGCGTTGAAGGTGTGGAAAAACTCTTCCTGGGAACGTTCCTTGCGGGCGAAGAACTGAATGTCATCGATCAGCAAGGCATCAACCGAACGGTAGAACCGCTTGAATTCGTTGATGGCATTGAGCTGCAAGGCCTTGACCATGTCAGCCACGAAGCGCTCCGAGTGCAGGTACACGACCTTGGCATTCGGGTTCTTCTTTAATAGGTGGTTACCCACAGCGTGCATCAAGTGAGTCTTACCCAAGCCAACGCCGCCATAAAGGAAGAGCGGGTTGTAGCCGTGCTTGGGGTTATCGGCTACCTGCCAGGCAGCTGCACGAGCTAGTTGGTTGGATTTACCCTCAACGAAGTTCTCGAAGGTAAACGTGCGGTTCAGGTAACTCGTATGCTTGAGCGCACCTTCGACCTGCACGGTGCGCTGTTCAGCGCGAACCGGTGCTTGCTGAGAGGCGGCACCGGCCATAGGGTCAAAACTGTCACGGGACGGCTCTTCATGCTGTGCTGCATTCTTTTGCGCAGAGGACTTGGAGGCTGTCGGCGCAGGTGCACTGGGGGCCGGTGCAGCAGCGGCCTGAGCGTGCGACGCAGCAGCGGCCAACGGCGCATTCGGCGCAGCACGAGGTGCGGAGCTACGTTTGCTGCCTATTAATAAGGAAAGCACAGGCGCAACGCCATTACCCTGTTCGTCGAGCAATTCGAGAACGCGGCTCAGGTACTTCTCGTTGACCCAGTCGAGGACAAAACGATTGGGCGCGTAGACACGCAACTCGTCGCCTTCGGCTTCGACCTGTAGCGGACGGATCCAGGTGTTGAATTGCTGGGCAGGCAGCTCATCGCGCAAAAGCTCCACGCACTGCTGCCAAAGTTCCACTGACACGGATATCCCCTAAGTTGAAAGCCGGTGAGGCAAAAACAGCCGCCATTGTAGCGGCGAGCCGCCCACTTATCCACATGTAGGTTGATCAGAGGCCAGCCAAAATCAACGTCTTAACGGTAAAAAAGTCGACCAATGGTCTGTGCATAAGCTCTGTGGATAAGCGTACCTAAGGTCGTTGTACAAGTGGGGGCTAAAGTCTGTGGGTAACTGGCCTGTGGATAACAAGCCATTCCACACACAGCTTATCCGACAGCGCAGCACAGGCAGAGCACCGTTTCTCCCCCGTGTTGTCATTCTCTGTACATCACGTGGAATATGGGCTAAAGGTACTTATCCACAGAGGATGGCCTGCCTAGCTTTTATAAGCTTTACAGAAAAGCTTTAAATAACTTCCTTCTTTATTTTTATATCTATGCCACTGCCCTTGAAGGCCAAGCAGACAGAAAAGGCCAAATGGCGCCTAGAGATCTAATTGAAGGAAAAGCTGGTTGGAAATTGACCTAGAGGCTTGCTTTCTCTAGAATCGCCGGTCTCTTAAAACGGGGGCCATTCCGGCCCGTTGTGGACGAACCAGGTAACAACGCCATGAAACGTACTTTCCAACCAAGCACCATCAAACGCGCCCGCACTCACGGCTTCCGTGCTCGCATGGCTACCAAGAACGGCCGTGCTGTCCTGTCGCGTCGTCGCGCCAAAGGTCGTGCGCGTCTGGCAGTTTGATAATCCGGTACTGGTGGTGAGTCAGGACTTCAGTCGGGAAAAGCGTTTGCTGACCCCCCGGCATTTCAAGGCAGTCTTTGACTCCCCCACCGGCAAGGTTCCGGGGAAAAATCTCCTGCTCCTTGCGCGTAACAACGATCTTGATCACCCCCGTCTTGGGTTGGTGATCGGCAAGAAGAGCGTAAAGCTCTCCGTTGAGCGCAATCGCCTCAAGCGTCTGATGCGCGAATCGTTTCGCCTCCACCAGGACACTCTGGTTGGTTGGGATATTGTTATCGTCGCGCGCAAAGGCTTGGGGGACGTAGAAAACCCCGAATTGATTCAGCATTTCGACAAGCTCTGGAAACGTTTGGCGCGTACCCACAAGCCAGTACCAGAAGTCAGCACCGAAACTGTAGGGGTAGACAGCCTTGATGCGTAAACTGGCAATCGTTCCGATCCAGTTTTATCGCTATGCCATTAGTCCTCTGATGGCCAGCCACTGTCGTTTCTACCCCAGTTGTTCCTGCTACGCGTTAGAGGCCATAGAAAATCATGGTCTTCTGCGCGGTGGCTGGCTGACCTTTCGTCGTTTAGGTCGCTGTCATCCGTGGAATCCCGGTGGTTATGACCCGGTTCCATCTATCCCTACCTCCCGTTCTTCTTCGATGGCCGAGTAATCATGGATATTAAACGCACGATCCTGATCGTCGCCCTGGCAATCGTGTCCTACGTCATGGTTCTTAAGTGGAACCAGGACTACGGCCAAGCTGCCCTGCCGACTCAGAATGTTGCTGCCAATGCTGTTCCTGCGGGGCTTCCCGACACAGTAAGTGGCAACAAAACTGCCGCCAGTGACGACATTCCACGTGCACCGGGCGAGACAAACGCACCTGCCGAAGTTCCAGTTGCCGCCAGCACGGACCTCATCCAGATCAAGACGGATGTATTGGACCTGGCTATCGACCCGCAAGGTGGCGATGTTGCCAAGCTGACGCTTCCGCTGTATCCGCGCCGTCAGGATCACCCGGAAATTCCATTCCAGCTGTTCGATAACGGTGGCGAGCGTGTTTACCTGGCTCAAAGTGGCCTGATCGGCACGAACGGTCCCGATGCAAGCGCTACCGGTCGTCCGGTTTTCTCTTCGGAGAAGAAGAGTTACCAACTGGCCGACGGCCAGGACCAACTGGTTGTTGACTTGAAGTTCAGCAAGGACGGTGTCAACTACATCAAGCGGTTCACCCTCAAACGTGGACTGTACGACGTTGTCGTCACCTATTTGATCGACAATCAGAGCGCTCAGCCATGGACCGGCGCGATGTTTGCGCAGCTCAAGCGTGATGCCAGCTCCGATCCGTCTTCCAGCACCGCCACTGGCACCGCGACTTACCTGGGCGCTGCCCTGTGGACAAGTTCGGAGCCGTACAAAAAAGTGTCGATGAAAGATATCGACAAGGTCAACGAAGACAAACAAAAGGCGCCGATCACCTATAACGTGAATGGCGGCTGGGTTGCTTGGTTGCAACACTACTTTGTGACCGCTTGGATTCCTCAGCCTGGCCAGAACAATGTGGTTGCGGCTCGCAAGGACACCAAAGGTAATTACATCATTGGCTACACTGGCCCGGCATTGACCGTTGCTCCAGGTGCCAAGGCAGAAACCAGCGCTACCCTGTACGCCGGTCCTAAAAGTCAGGCTGTACTGAAAGAGTTGTCCCCAGGTCTCGAACTGACTGTGGATTACGGCTTCCTGTGGTTCATTGCCCAGCCGATTTTCTGGCTGCTGCAACATATCCACAGCATCGTCGGTAACTGGGGCTGGTCGATTATCTTCCTGACCATGCTGATCAAAGGGATCTTCTTCCCTCTGTCGGCAGCCAGCTACAAGTCGATGGCGCGCATGCGTGCCGTGGCTCCGAAACTGGCGGCACTGAAAGAGCAACATGGCGATGACCGGCAGAAAATGTCGCAGGCCATGATGGAGCTGTACAAGAAAGAGAAGATCAACCCGCTGGGTGGATGCTTGCCGATTCTGGTACAGATGCCGGTATTCCTGTCGCTTTACTGGGTACTCCTAGAAAGCGTGGAAATGCGCCAAGCACCGTTCATGCTGTGGATAACTGACCTGTCGATCAAAGACCCGTTCTTTATCCTGCCGATCATCATGGGCGCAACCATGTTTATCCAGCAGCGTCTGAACCCGACTCCGCCGGACCCGATGCAGGCCAAGGTAATGAAAATGATGCCAATCATCTTCACCTTCTTCTTCCTGTGGTTCCCAGCGGGTCTGGTGCTGTACTGGGTAGTCAACAACGTGTTGTCGATCTCTCAACAGTGGTACATCACACGTAAAATCGAAGCGGCTACCAAAAAAGCCGAGGCGTAATTTACTCTGTGGATAACCACTCAAGACGCCCCCTAGTGGGGCGTTTTGCTTTCCGTCACTTTTGTTCTGGAACCTGCTGATGAGCGCTCCTCGTGAAACCATCGCTGCTGTCGCTACCGCTCAAGGTCGCGGTGGTGTCGGTATCGTTCGAATTTCCGGGCCGCTCGCGGGCTTGGCAGCGAAGGCCATCAGCGGTCGTGAGTTGAAGCCGCGCTATGCGCATTACGGCGCGTTCCTGGATGCTGACGAAAGCGTATTGGACGAAGGCCTGGCAATTTATTTCCCGGGCCCAAATTCCTTCACCGGCGAAGACGTCCTCGAGTTGCAGGGCCATGGCGGCCCCGTCGTGTTGGATATGTTGTTGCAGCGCTGCCTGCAATTGGGCTGCCGATTGGCCCGCCCAGGAGAATTCAGCGAACGCGCGTTTTTGAACGACAAGCTCGACCTGGCTCAGGCCGAAGCGATCGCTGACTTAATCGAAGCCAGTTCTGCACAAGCGGCGCGCAATGCATTGCGCTCGCTGCAGGGGGCGTTTTCCCTGCGTGTGCATCACTTGACCGAGCAATTGATCAGCCTGCGTATCTACGTCGAGGCGGCGATTGATTTTCCCGAGGAAGAAATTGACTTTCTTGCCGATGGCCACGTATTGGCGATGCTGGATAAGGTTCGCGACGAGTTATCCACAGTGCTGCGCGAAGCCGGGCAGGGCGCTTTGTTGCGTGATGGAATGACGGTAGTGATCGCTGGACGGCCCAATGCGGGCAAATCCAGCCTGCTCAACGCACTGGCGGGACGTGAAGCAGCCATCGTCACTGAGATCGCCGGCACGACCCGGGATATCCTGCGCGAACATATCCACATCGACGGCATGCCACTGCACGTGGTTGACACTGCGGGTTTGCGCGATACCGATGACCAGGTCGAAAAGATCGGCGTGGAACGCGCCCTTAAGGCCATCAGCGAAGCGGATCGGGTGTTGCTGGTGGTGGATGCGACGGCGCCCGAAGCTGTGGATCCTTTCGCCCTATGGCCGGAATTCCTCGAGCAACGCCCAGACCCGGCCAAGGTCACGTTGATTCGCAACAAAGCCGATTTGACGGGTGAAGCCATAGCGATGGAAACCAGCGCGGATGGCCATGTCACTATCAGCCTCAGCGCAAAGTCAGCAGGTGATGGCTTGGAATTGCTGCGTAATCACCTCAAGGCCTGCATGGGCTACGAGCAGACCTCGGAAAGCAGCTTCAGTGCGCGCCGCAGGCACCTGGAGGCGTTGCGCCACGCGAGCGCAGCCTTGGAACACGGTCGGGCACAATTAACCCTGGCGGGCGCAGGGGAGTTGCTGGCTGAGGATTTACGTCAGGCGCAGCAGCTGTTGGGGGAAATCACCGGCGCATTCAGTTCCGATGATTTGTTGGGCCGGATCTTCTCCAGTTTCTGCATCGGTAAATAACCGAGTTATCCACAACCTTACCAAGTGTAAGACACCGTACCGAGCAAGGTACGGATGTCCCCCCAATAGCAACGCCCTGCATCGTTGCAACCAGACACATATTCCTTGTCGAACAGGTTCTTGGCGTTTAAATCGACTGACCAGTTTTTGTCGATTTGATAGCCAACTGCAGCGTCTACGAGCGTCACGCTGCCGGCATCCAGTTTTCCGTAAAGGCTGGGTGCCGTGTAGGAAAACGTACTGTCGAAGTAGCGCACGCCACCCCCCAGGGACAGACCTTTGAGTTGATTGTCGAGGAAGCGATACTTGCCCCAAATCGACGCTTGGTTACGTGGCACGCCAGTCATCTGGTGCCCCTCAACCAGAGAGGTGGCCGAATCCTTGGTAATCCGCGCGTCAGTGTAGGTGTAGGCAGCAGTCACATTCAGGTTAGGCCTGATGGCGCTGTTCACTTCAACTTCCACGCCCTTGGCCTGGCTTTCGCCGACTTGGCGATAGCTGTTGGTGGTGGCATCGAGGTAAGTGTCGTCCTGCTTGCGCAAGTCATACACCGAAACCGTCATCGCCGTATCCCATCCGATCGGCTCGTATTTCACGCCCACTTCGTATTGGCTGCTGGTGATCGGTTTTAACGGTGAACCCGCGTTGGAAATCTGCTGCACCGGGACGAACGCAGTGGAGTAGCTGACATAGGGCGTCAGCCCATTGTCGAACTGGTACATCACCCCACCCTGGTAGGTGAACTTGCGGTCCTCGGAGCCTGTGTTGCTGGCCTTGCTCACCTTGTCGCGAAAATCGCTGTCGACCCAGTCCTGACGGCCGCCGAGCAAGAATAACCAGTGGTCATACTTGCTCTGGATCTGTGCATAAACCCCTTTCATCTGTTGTTCGAGCAAGGTGTTTTGCACAGCCACAGGGGTCAGCGGGTCTCGCAGGTACACCGGGTTATACACATTGATGGTCCCGGCAAAGCCCGCGTCCCAGTCCTGGTTGAACGAGGTGCGGTCATAGCTCGCGCCGAACAGCACGGTATTTTCCAGCTCGCCGACCTGGAATTTGCCTTCCAGTTGGTTATCCAGGGAGTAGACCATCGACTTGTTGTAGCGGTCGTAGGCGGTCATGTTCAGTTGAGTGCCGAAGCCACGGTTATTCAACGCACCAGGCCAGGTTTCATGACGGTTTATGCGCGACTGCATATAACGCGAATTCTGGCGGAACTGCCAATCGTTGTTGAAGCTGTGGCTGAATTCGTAGCCAGTACTCCAGGATTCGCGTTCAAAGGTGTTCCAGTCCGTGTTACCGAGCATGGTGTGCTTGGACAGCTTGCCATTGGGGTTTGTAAGCAAGGTACCTGCGGCTGGTAGGCCAAGTTCGAGGTTGGTGTGGTCCTTTTGGTAATTCGCCAACAGGGTGAGGGTGTTGTAGTCGTCGAAATTAAGGGTCAGGGAAGGCGCAATGTAGAGTCGATCGTCCGGGACGTGATCGGTCTGTGTATCGGACTTGCGGCCAAGCATCACCACCCGTCCAAGAATGTTGTCGCTGTCATTGAGAGGGCCAGAGATATCCACACCCACTTGGCGTCGGTTATTTGAGCCGTAACCCAGTTGCACCTCACCTTGCGGCGTGGCGGTCGGGTGTTTACTGACCAGGTTCACCAAGCCACCTGGTGCGTTTTCACCGTAGAGCAGAGAAGACGGGCCGCGGAATACTTCGACTCGTTCTAGGCCGTAAGGCTCGCTAGTGGTGTCGTACCGGTTGCCTTGTACGCGTAGGCCGTCTCGCAGTAGGCCGTAGCCGTAATCCGTGGCGTTGAAACCGCGGATGAAGAACAGGTCACCTGCCAAGCCATCGCCGGCCGCAAAAGGGGGGGCGAAGATGCCAGGCACATAGCCCAATACTTCAGTCAGCGTCTGCGACTTCTGGTCCTTGATGCGTTGGCCGGTGACAACCGAAACCGAACGCGGTGTTTCTGACAAAGGCGTGCTGGTCTTGGTGCCGATACGACTGTTTTGCGCCTTGTAGCCCACGTCACCGGCGATCTCCTGATTGAAACCAGCCTGTTGATAAGTGCTTACCGTGGTGGGCGCCAGTGTGAGTTCACCAGCAGGTATGGCCTGCAGGACATAACTGCCGGGCGCCTGGACTACCGCCTGCAATCCTGAGTTTTGCAGCAGCAGCGCAAAGCCTTGATCCACCGAATAGTCACCTTCCAACCCCGGCGTGTTCAAACGCGTGGTTTGCTGGGGCGAAAAAGACAGAATCACATTCGCCCTGGCTGCAAATTGGCTCAAGGCATTATCCAGCGGGCCTGCCGCAATAGCGTAGTGTTGCACCGCGCTGGCAGCCATGGCGCCGGTTGATAGCAAAACACCGGCCGTGGCTGCAGTACTGAGCAGTAGGCTGCCGGTCAAACTGTGGTAGGAGAGCCGCTGGCGAAACTTGGTAGGGAGGCGCATAGGTGGGTTAGCCCTGAAGGTTGCGTCGTGATTACCTGAAGGGCCGCGCCAGGCAAAAAAAAGATAACCCCCTTACGGATAATTTTTCCAGTCAGCCGATTCGCTTCACCGAAACCCAATAGCGAGTGAAATACTTCACTTTGATCGGCAAGGTCGCTTGCAGATTGGCCAGTACCGCTTCCGTTGAATCCAGGCGAAAAGTACCGGAAACGCGCAGACGTGCCGAAGCCAGGTCGCATTGCAATACGCCGGGTCGATAACGCGCGAGCTCGTCGAGTACATCCCCGAGCCGAGCATCCAATACGATCAACTGGCCATCCACCCAGGCAGCCTGGGAGCCGCGATACGCAGTGTTTGGCCCTACGTTTTGGCGATCTAAGTCAGCGCTTTCACCTGCTCCGAGCAAGCGGCCGTGACTGGGCTGGTCACCTGGCGACACGCTCACGCGATCCTCTAGCACTCCGACACGTGTGGTGTCCGAGAGTTGGCGCACGGTAAATCGGGTACCTAATGCCTGGACTCGCCCTTGGCGGGTTTCGACATAAAAGGGCGTGTGCCCACCGAATTTTCCCGTGTGGATAAGTACTTCACCTTCGCGCAGGCGGATCAAACGTTGACGCCCGTCGAACACCACATCAATCGACGTGCCGGTGTTGAGATCAAGCCGCGTGCCATCGGCCAATTCGATACGCCGGCGTTCACCCACGGAGGTCCTGTAGTCGGCCAATACATCGCCCAGAGACGTGTGTTGCTGAACATTCCAGCCCAAGTACCCGGTACCGCCCAACACCAACATCCACTTCAGTACCTGGCGACGTTGCTGCGTGGTCGACAATGCACGGCGGGTTAAATCCTGGGGCAGGGCGCCAAGACTGCGCTGTAACTGTTCTATCTGGTTCCAGGCCGCCTGATGGGCCGGATCATCGTTGAGCCATTGCTGCCAGGCCAGGCGTTCTGCGGGTGTAGCCGGTTGGGATTGAAATTGCACATACCAACTGGCTGCGGACTCGAAGGTCTTGCGATCGGGAATAGCCATTACAAGCTGGCCATGATCAGCGAACACTCAGTCAATGCCCGGATCATGTGCTTCTTCACTGTCGTCAGTGACACCTGCAGTTGATTGGCGATCTGTTGATAAGTCAGCCCCTCGATCTGCGACAACATGAAAATCCGCCGCGCCCGCTCGCCGAGTCTGAACAGGGCTTTATCCACCGCCACCAGCGTCTCGATGATGATGGCCTTGTCTTCTTCACTGATGGCGGTGGCTTCAGGCCGTTCAGCCAGTGTTTGTCTGTAGGCCTGTTCGATGGCGTGCCGGCGATAACGATCAATCACTAGGCCCCTGGCGATGGTCGCCAGATAGTCCCGTGGTTCAACGATCTGCGACGCATGCCGTCCGCCTAGTATCCGCACGAACGTATCGTGCGCCACATCGGCCGCATCGCACGCGTTATGCAACTTCCCTTTGAGCCACCCGTGCAACCAGGAATGGTGCTGCTCATAGATGTGCTGGACTGCAACCGTGTGTGAAGAAGGGGACATAGGGCATGACGAAGTAGGTTAATGATAATCGCTATTATTAACTGCTCTACGGTGTTCTCACAATAGATCTCTACTTTCTGCGCTTACCAACGAATTTGAGGATTGGGTTGGCCTCCATGTGGGCGAAATTCACACTGTTGCTCCGATTTCTGTGGATTAAGCCCTGTGAATAACCGCCCTTGTGCCCAGTTGATAACAGGGCCTGAAACCTGAGTAAAAACTTGCCTGTGGATAACCACCTGTTTAATCCACAGGCTTAAGCCGCTTATCCAAGGGCCTCACTGGCACATGACCACAGACTTTTGAATCTCTGTACACACTGTAAATAAAGGCTTATAGAGATCTATCCACAGAAAAGGTGCTCAGTAGAAATAAACATAAAAACAAAGATTTAATAAATCTCTCTCTTTTAATTTCTATTGTCTGTGATTCATCCACAGCTGGTTAAATTTTGTGCAAAGGGTTCTTTAGCAAGGGCTAAGTCCCTATACTTGCCGGCATTGCTCCAATCTCTTTCAACAGACAATTCCTGATTACCTACATAAGCAGGCACGAGGTGCGTGGTGGATTTCCCTTCCCGTTTTGAAGTGATCGTCATCGGCGGCGGTCATGCCGGTACCGAGGCAGCACTGGCGTCAGCACGCATGGGTGTCAAAACCCTGTTGTTGACGCATAACGTGGAAACCCTCGGCGCCATGAGCTGTAACCCCGCCATTGGTGGGATCGGTAAAAGCCATCTGGTCAAGGAAATCGACGCCCTTGGGGGCGTGATGGCCATGGCTACTGACAAAGGTGGCATTCAATTTCGCGTGCTCAACAGCCGCAAAGGCCCGGCCGTACGCGCTACCCGGGCTCAAGCCGACCGCATCCTGTACAAGGCCGCGGTACGCGAAACCCTGGAAAACCAGCCGAACCTGTGGATATTTCAGCAGGCAGCGGATGACCTGATCGTCGAGCAAGACCAGGTACGCGGTGTTGTCACGCAGATGGGCCTGCGTTTTCACGCAGAATCCGTGGTGTTGACCACCGGTACGTTCCTCGGCGGACTTATCCACATCGGTATGCAGAACTATTCCGGCGGCCGTGCGGGTGACCCACCCTCGATCGCCCTGGCTAAACGCCTGCGTGAATTGCCGCTGCGCGTCGGCCGTTTGAAAACCGGGACACCGCCGCGTATCGACGGGCGTTCAGTGGATTTCTCGGTGATGACCGAGCAAGCCGGCGATACACCGATCCCTGTCATGTCGTTCATGGGCTCCAAAGAACAGCACCCCAAACAGGTCAGCTGCTGGATCACCCACACCAACGCGCGCACCCACGAAATCATCGCGGCGAACCTCGACCGTTCGCCGATGTATTCCGGGGTGATCGAAGGCATCGGCCCGCGTTATTGCCCGTCGATTGAAGACAAGATCCACCGCTTTGCCGACAAGGAAAGCCACCAGGTCTTCATCGAGCCCGAAGGCTTGACCACCCACGAGCTTTACCCGAACGGGATTTCCACTTCACTGCCGTTCGACGTACAGATCCAGATCGTGCAGTCGATTCGCGGTATGGAAAACGCACACATCGTGCGTCCGGGCTACGCCATCGAGTACGACTACTTCGACCCGCGTGACCTGAAGTACAGCCTGGAAACCAAAGTCATCGGCGGTTTGTTTTTCGCCGGGCAAATCAACGGCACCACCGGTTACGAAGAAGCCGGCGCCCAAGGTTTGCTGGCCGGGACAAACGCGGCACTGCGCGCGCAAGGCAAAGACAGCTGGTGCCCGCGCCGCGATGAGGCGTACATCGGCGTATTGGTCGACGACCTGATTACCCTGGGTACCCAGGAGCCGTACCGAATGTTCACTTCCCGGGCGGAATACCGATTGATCCTGCGCGAAGACAACGCCGACCTGCGCCTGACCGAAAAAGGCCGTGAGCTAGGCCTGGTCGATGATGCACGCTGGGAAGCTTTCTGCAAAAAACGCGAAAGCATTACGCTTGAAGAGCAGCGCCTGAAAAGCACTTGGGTTCGCCCGGGCACCGAGCAGGGCGACGCGATCGCCGAAAAATTCGGCACGCCGCTGACCCACGAATACAACTTGCTGAACCTGCTATCGCGCCCGGAAATCGACTACACAGGCTTGGTCGAAGTGACTGGCCAAGGCGCGGAAGACCCGCAGGTTGCCGAGCAGGTCGAAATAAAGACCAAATACGCCGGTTACATTGACCGCCAGCAGGACGAGATCGCTCGGTTGCGCGCCAGTGAAAACACCAAGCTGCCTGTGGATATCGACTACACCGGGATTTCCGGGCTGTCGAAAGAAATTCAAAGCAAGCTGGGGATAACTCGGCCAGAAACCTTGGGGCAGGCGTCACGTATCCCCGGTGTCACCCCGGCAGCCATTTCGCTGTTGATGATTCATTTGAAAAAACGCGGCGCGGGCCGTCAGTTGGAGCAAAGCGCTTGAGTTCGTCTGTTACCTCGCAACACGCCGAAGAGTTATCCACAGGGGCGCTCCAGTTGGGCGTCGACCTGACCCCGGCCCAGCACGAATTGCTGCTGGGCTACCTTGCCCTGTTGATCAAGTGGAACAAAGCTTACAACCTGACTGCCGTGCGTGATCCTGATGAAATGGTGTCGCGTCACTTGCTCGATAGCTTGAGCGTGATGCCATTCATCGAAAACGGTCGCTGGTTGGACGTGGGCAGTGGCGGCGGCATGCCTGGCATCCCGCTAGCCATCCTGTTTCCTGAGTCGCAAGTGACTTGTCTTGACAGCAACGGCAAGAAAACCCGCTTCCTGACCCAAGTCAAACTTGAACTCAAACTGGACAACCTGCAGGTTATCCACAGCCGCGTCGAAGACTTCACGCCTGAGCGGCCCTTCAACGGAATTGTTTCCAGGGCGTTCAGCAGCATGGAGAACTTCAGTAACTGGACCCGCCACCTTGGCGACCGTGACACGCGCTGGCTGGCAATGAAGGGCGTTCATCCCAGCGACGAGCTGTTAGCATTGCCGGCAGACTTCCACCTCGATGGCGAACACGCCTTGGCCGTACCCGGTTGCCAAGGCCAACGCCATCTGCTGATACTGCGCCGCACGGCATGATTGGGAACACAAGCAAGAATGGCTAAGGTATTCGCGATAGCGAACCAGAAAGGTGGCGTGGGTAAAACCACCACCTGTATCAACCTCGCAGCATCCCTGGTCGCAACCAAGCGCCGGGTGCTGTTGATCGATCTCGATCCACAGGGCAACGCCACAATGGGTAGCGGTGTGGATAAACACGGCCTGGAGAACTCAGTCTACGACTTGCTGATTGGCGAGTGCGACCTGGGCCAGGCCATGCACTACTCCGAACACGGCGGTTATCAACTGCTGCCGGCGAACCGCGATTTGACCGCGGCGGAAGTGGTGCTGCTTGAAATGCAGATGAAAGAAAGCCGTCTGCGCAGCGCATTGGCGCCGATCCGCGAGAACTACGACTACATTTTGATCGACTGCCCACCTTCGCTTTCGATGCTCACGCTCAACGCGTTGGTGGCCGCCGATGGGGTGATTATCCCCATGCAGTGCGAATACTTCGCACTGGAAGGTTTGAGCGACCTTGTGGATAACATCAAGCGTATCGCCGAGTTGCTCAACCCGAACCTGCAGATCGAAGGCTTGCTGCGTACGATGTACGATCCGCGCCTGAGCCTCATGAACGATGTGTCCGCGCAGCTCAAGGAACACTTCGGCGAGCAGTTGTACGACACTGTGATTCCACGCAACATCCGCCTTGCCGAAGCGCCAAGCTATGGCATGCCCGCGTTGGCCTATGACAAAACGTCGCGCGGTGCCATTGCTTACCTGGCACTGGCCGGCGAGATGGTTCGTCGCCAACGCCGCAACTTACGCACCGCTGCAGCCCAGCCAACTTAAGGAATCCCCATGGCCGTCAAGAAACGAGGTCTCGGACGTGGACTGGATGCACTGCTGAGTGGTCCGACCGTCACATCGCTTGAAGAACAAGCGGTGCAGGCCGACGAGCGCGAGCTGCAACACCTGCCCCTGGACCTGATCCAGCGCGGCAAATACCAGCCACGCCGGGACATGGACCCCCAGGCGCTAGAGGAGTTGGCCAATTCGATAAAGGCCCAGGGCGTGATGCAGCCAATCGTGGTGCGCCCGATTGGTGACGGCCGTTTTGAGATCATCGCCGGTGAACGCCGCTGGCGCGCGAGCCAACAGGCTGGCAAGGAAACCATCCCGGCGATGGTGCGCGATGTGCCGGATGAAACCGCCATCGCCATGGCGTTGATCGAGAACATCCAGCGTGAAGACCTCAACCCGATCGAAGAAGCGATCGCTTTGCAGCGTCTGCAGCAGGAATTCCAGTTGACCCAGCAACAAGTCGCGGACGCGGTGGGTAAGTCCCGCGTGACCGTGTCCAACTTGCTGCGCCTGATCGCATTGCCGGAAGTCATCAAGACCATGTTGTCCCATGGCGACCTGGAGATGGGCCACGCGCGTGCCTTGCTCGGTTTGCCGGAAAATCAACAGGTTGAGGGGGCGCGACACGTTGTCGCACGCGGGCTCACCGTTCGTCAGACCGAGGCGCTGGTTCGCCAGTGGCTCAGCGGCAAACCTGCACCGGTCGAAACGGCCAAACCTGATCCGGATATCGCGCGTCTTGAGCAGCGCCTGGCCGAGCGGCTGGGCTCTTCGGTGCAAATTCGTCACGGCAAGAAGGGCAAAGGGCAACTGGTTATCGGGTATAACTCGCTGGATGAGCTTCAGGGTGTTCTTGCTCACATCCGCTGAAACATTTGCTCATGTAGCGCGCGATCGGAAATCACTACCCGGCAGTTGAATAGGGGCTGAACCGCCCCTATACTCTGCGCGCATTTTGTCGGCACAAATTATGCCAAGTTATTGATTTCCGGCAGCCGACCATTGAGGAGCAAAAGTGATGGAAACCCGCACGCCAAACACGTTGCCGTTCCATCGCTTGGCCGTTTTTCCGGTTTTATTGGCTCAATTTGTGATTTTACTGATCGCCGCTTTGGCGCTTTGGTACGGGCATGGAGTCGTAGCCGGATATTCAGGACTCTGCGGAGGCCTGATAGCCTTGCTGCCCAATATGTATTTTGCTCACAGGGCCTTTCGGTTTTCCGGCGCCCGAGCAGCTCAGGCTATCGTCCGGTCTTTTTATGCTGGCGAGGCGGGGAAACTGATTTTGACGGCAGTGCTGTTTGCACTGACCTTTGCAGGTGTGAAGCCATTGGCGCCGCTGGCTGTATTCGGCGTCTTCGTGTTGACCCAACTGGTCAGCTGGTTCGCTCCCCTGCTAATGAAAACAAGACTTTCGAAACCTTAGGGCGTTTGAGGCAACCATGGCAGAAACAACCGCTTCGGGCTATATCCAGCACCACTTGCAGAACCTGACCTTCGGCCAGCTTCCTAATGGCGGCTGGGGCTTCGCCCACTCCGCAGCAGAAGCCAAAGAAATGGGTTTCTGGGCTTTCCACCTGGATACTCTGGGCTGGTCGGTCGCATTGGGTCTGATCTTCGTTCTGATTTTCCGCATGGCGGCAAAGAAGGCAACTTCCGGTCAACCAGGTGCTTTGCAGAACTTCGTTGAAGTATTGGTCGAATTCGTCGATGGCAGCGTGAAAGACAGCTTCCATGGTCGTAGCCCGGTGATTGCACCGTTGGCACTGACCATCTTCGTCTGGGTGTTCCTGATGAACGCCGTCGACCTGATCCCGGTTGACTGGATTCCTCAGTTGGCCACCCTGATCTCGGGCGATCCGCACATCCCATTCCGCGCGGTATCGACCACTGACCCGAACGCTACCCTGGGCATGGCCCTGTCGGTGTTCGCGCTGATCATTTTCTACAGCATCAAGATCAAGGGCATCGGCGGCTTCATCGGCGAACTGACCCTGCACCCTTTCGGCAGCAAGAACATCTTTGTTCAAGCCCTGCTGATCCCGGTGAACTTCCTGCTGGAATTCGTGACCCTGATCGCCAAGCCGATTTCCCTGGCTCTGCGACTGTTCGGCAACATGTATGCCGGCGAGTTGGTGTTCATTCTGATCGCTGTGATGTTCGGCAGCGGCCTGCTCTGGCTTAGCGGCCTGGGCATCGTTCTGCAGTGGGCGTGGGCTGTGTTCCACATCCTGATCATCACCCTGCAGGCCTTCATCTTCATGATGCTGACCATCGTCTACTTGTCGATGGCGCACGAAGAGAACCATTAAGGCCAGTCTCGACTAGTCTGATGTCCTTCCCGGTGAAACGGGAAGGTGGCCCACCAGGGCTATGAAACGATTTGTTTTACCGCTTTAAAATCTAAAAAACCTAAACCATACGACGTAAAAGTCGGGAGGAAAGATGGAAACTGTAGTTGGTCTAACCGCTATCGCTGTTGCACTGTTGATCGGCCTGGGCGCCCTGGGTACTGCCATTGGTTTCGGCCTGCTGGGCGGCAAATTCCTGGAAGGCGCCGCGCGTCAACCAGAAATGGTTCCAATGCTGCAAGTTAAAATGTTCATCGTCGCCGGCCTGCTCGACGCCGTGACCATGATCGGTGTTGGTATCGCTCTGTTCTTCACCTTCGCGAACCCTTTCGTTGGTCAACTCGCCGGTTAATCACTCGTTTTTCGAGTGATTGGTGTGTTGTGCAACGAATGAGCGAGGTATTGGCGTGAACATTAATGCAACCATTATTGGTCAGTCCTTAGCGTTCTTGATTTTTGTCGTTTTCTGCATGAAGTTCGTATGGCCTCCGGTCATCGCAGCTCTGCACGAACGTCAGAAGAAGATCGCGGATGGACTGGACGCTGCAGCCCGAGCAGCTCGCGACCTGGAGTTGGCCCAAGATAAAGCGGGTCAGCAACTGCGCGAAGCGAAAGCCCAAGCAGCCGAGATCATTGAGCAAGCCAAGAAACGCGGTAACCAGATTGTTGAAGAGGCTGTTGAAAAAGCCCGTATCGACGCTGACCGTGTGAAGGTTCAGGCTCAGGCCGAGATCGAGCAGGAACTGAACGGTGTCAAAGATGCGCTGCGTGCCCAACTGGGTGCTCTGGCCGTCGGCGGTGCTGAGAAGATCCTGGGCGCCACAATCGATCAAAACGCGCACGCGGAGCTGGTTAACAAACTGGCTGCTGAAATTTAAGCGAGGGCGATCATGGCAGAATTGACCACGTTGGCCCGACCTTACGCTAAGGCAGCCTTCGAGCACGCCCAGGCCCACCAGCAGCTGGCCTCTTGGTCAGCCATGCTCGGCCTGGCTGCAGCAGTGTCGCAAGACGACACAATGCAGCGCGTGCTCAAGGCCCCGCGACTGACGAGCGCAGACAAGGCCGCCACGTTTATTGACGTGTGCGGCGACAAGTTTGATGTGAAAGTGCAGAACTTCTTGCACGTCGTTGCCGAAAACGACCGTCTCCTGCTTTTGCCGGAGATTGCCGCTCTGTTCGACCTGTACAAGGCCGAGCAAGAGAAGTCGGTAGACGTTGAAGTGACCAGTGCTTTCGCATTGAACCAAGAACAGCAAGACAAACTCGCCAAGGTTCTCAGTGCACGACTCGACCGGGAAGTGCGCCTGCAAGTTGCGGAGGATGCCACCCTGATTGGTGGTGTCATCATTCGCGCCGGCGACCTGGTTATCGATGGTTCGATTCGCGGCAAACTCGCGAATCTTGCCGAAGCATTGAAATCTTGAGTTTGAAGGGGCAGCAGAGCAATGCAGCAACTCAATCCTTCCGAAATAAGTGAAATTATCAAGGGCCGCATCGACAAGCTCGATGTGACCTCCCAAGCCCGTAACGAAGGCACTGTCGTCAGCGTATCTGACGGCATCGTGCGGATTCACGGTCTGGCCGACGTAATGTACGGCGAGATGATCGAGTTTCCGGGCGGCGTCTACGGTATGGCCCTCAACCTGGAGCAAGACTCCGTAGGTGCCGTTGTATTGGGCGCGTACACCAGTCTGGCTGAAGGCATGAGCGCCAAGTGCACAGGCCGCATCCTGGAAGTTCCGGTGGGTAAGGAACTGCTGGGTCGCGTAGTCGACGCACTGGGTAACCCTGTTGACGGTAAAGGTCCACTGGGCAACACCGAGACCGACGCGGTCGAGAAAGTTGCTCCAGGCGTGATCTGGCGTAAGTCGGTAGACCAGCCTGTACAGACTGGCTACAAGGCTGTCGATGCCATGATCCCAGTCGGCCGTGGCCAGCGTGAGCTGATCATCGGTGACCGTCAGATCGGTAAAACCGCTCTGGCCATCGACGCGATCATCAACCAGAAAGACAGCGGCATTTTCTGCGTCTACGTAGCGATCGGTCAGAAGCAATCGACCATCGCCAACGTGGTTCGCAAGCTGGAAGAAAACGGCGCCCTGGCCAACACGATCATCGTGGCTGCCAGTGCTTCGGAATCTCCTGCGCTGCAATTCCTGGCACCGTACTCCGGTTGCACCATGGGTGAATTCTTCCGCGACCGCGGTGAAGACGCGCTGATCGTTTATGACGATCTGTCCAAGCAAGCAGTGGCTTACCGCCAGATTTCCCTGCTGCTGCGCCGTCCACCAGGCCGTGAAGCTTACCCAGGCGACGTGTTCTATCTCCACTCCCGTCTGCTGGAGCGTGCATCCCGCGTTTCGGAAGAATACGTAGAGAAGTTCACCAACGGCGCAGTGACCGGCAAAACCGGTTCCCTGACCGCACTGCCGATCATCGAAACCCAGGCTGGCGACGTTTCCGCGTTCGTTCCGACCAACGTGATTTCCATCACCGACGGTCAGATCTTCCTGGAATCGGCCATGTTCAACTCCGGGATCCGTCCTGCTGTGAACGCCGGTGTTTCGGTATCCCGTGTGGGTGGTGCCGCTCAGACCAAGATCATCAAGAAGCTCTCCGGTGGTATCCGTACCGCTCTGGCTCAGTACCGTGAACTGGCGGCATTCGCCCAGTTCGCTTCTGACCTGGACGAAGCGACCCGTAAGCAACTTGAGCATGGTCAGCGCGTTACCGAGCTGATGAAGCAGAAGCAATACGCCCCAATGTCGATCGCTGACATGGCGTTGTCGCTGTATGCCGCTGAGCGTGGGTTCCTGACCGACGTTGAAATCGCCAAGGTTGGCAGCTTTGAACAAGCGCTGATTGCTTACTTCAACCGCGATCACGCCGAATTGATGGCGAAGATCAACGTGAAGGGTGACTTCAATGACGATATCGACGCTGGCATGAAAGCCGGTATCGAGAAGTTCAAGGCCACCCAAACCTGGTAAGCCGCAGCGGGAGCCGCAAGGCTCCCGCTTGCTAACCTGATAGGTGTTACATGGCAGGCGCAAAAGAGATTCGCAGTAAGATTGCGAGCATCAAAAGCACGCAAAAGATTACCAGCGCCATGGAAAAAGTGGCGGTCAGCAAAATGCGCAAGGCACAAATGCGTATGGCTGCTAGCCGTCCTTATGCGGAGCGTATCCGCCAGGTAATTGGGCATTTGGCCAACGCCAACCCGGAATACCGCCACCCATTCATGATCGAGCGTGAAGTCAAGCGCGTCGGTTATGTGGTTGTGAGCAGTGACCGTGGTTTGTGCGGTGGTCTGAATACCAACCTGTTCAAGGCCCTGGTCAAGGACATGGCGGTAAACCGCGAAAACGGCGTCGAGATCGATCTGTGTGTTGTTGGTAGCAAGGGTGCGGCCTTTTTCCGCAACTTCGGCGGTAACGTCGTTGCAGCTATCAGCCACCTGGGTGAAGAGCCGTCGATCAATGATTTGATCGGCAGTGTGAAGGTGATGCTGGATGCATACCTGGAAGGCCGGATTGACCGCCTCTCCGTGGTATCCAACAAGTTCATCAACACCATGACCCAGCAGCCAACCGTGGAGCAATTGATTCCACTGGTGGCGACTCCGGATCAGGAACTCAAGCACCACTGGGACTACCTCTACGAACCAGACGCCAAAGAGCTGCTTGACGGCTTGATGGTGCGCTACGTGGAGTCGCAGGTGTACCAGGCGGTGGTCGAGAACAACGCAGCTGAACAAGCAGCGCGGATGATCGCGATGAAAAACGCTACCGATAACGCCGGTGATCTGATCAGCGATTTGCAGCTGATCTACAACAAGGCGCGTCAGGCTGCGATCACCCAAGAGATCTCGGAAATCGTCGGCGGCGCTGCCGCGGTTTAACGGTTCAAATATTCAGAGGATCCAGCTATGAGTAGCGGACGTATCGTTCAAATCATCGGCGCCGTTATCGACGTGGAATTTCCACGCGACAGCGTACCGAGCATCTACAACGCGCTGAAAGTACAAGGCGCGGAAACTACTCTGGAAGTTCAGCAGCAGCTGGGCGACGGCGTAGTTCGTACCATTGCGATGGGTTCCACCGAAGGCTTGAAGCGCGGTCTGGACGTAATCGACTCTGGCGCAGCCATCTCCGTACCGGTCGGTAAAGCGACCCTGGGCCGGATCATGGATGTACTGGGCAACCCGATTGACGAAGCTGGCCCGATCGACACCGAAGAGCGTTGGGGCATTCACCGTCCAGCACCTTCGTTCGCCGAACAAGCTGGCGGCAACGACCTGCTGGAAACCGGCATCAAGGTTATCGACCTGGTTTGCCCGTTCGCCAAAGGCGGTAAAGTCGGTCTGTTCGGTGGTGCCGGTGTAGGCAAGACCGTAAACATGATGGAACTGATCCGTAACATCGCCATCGAGCACAGCGGTTATTCCGTGTTCGCCGGTGTGGGTGAGCGTACCCGTGAGGGTAACGACTTCTACCACGAGATGAAGGACTCCAACGTTCTGGACAAAGTGGCACTGGTTTACGGTCAGATGAACGAGCCGCCGGGTAACCGTCTGCGCGTAGCACTGACTGGCCTGACCATGGCCGAGAAGTTCCGTGACGAAGGTAACGACGTTCTGCTGTTCGTCGACAACATCTACCGTTACACCTTGGCCGGTACTGAAGTATCCGCACTGCTGGGCCGTATGCCTTCCGCAGTAGGCTACCAGCCGACCCTGGCTGAAGAGATGGGCGTTCTGCAAGAACGTATCACTTCGACCAAGGAAGGTTCGATCACTTCGATCCAAGCGGTATACGTACCTGCGGATGACTTGACCGACCCGTCGCCTGCGACCACCTTCGCCCACTTGGACGCCACCGTCGTTCTGTCCCGTGACATCGCTTCCCTGGGTATCTACCCAGCGGTCGATCCACTCGACTCGACTTCGCGCCAGCTGGACCCGAACGTGATCGGCCAGGAGCACTACGACACCGCTCGCGGCGTTCAGTACGTGCTGCAGCGTTACAAAGAACTGAAGGACATCATTGCGATCCTGGGTATGGACGAGCTGTCGGAAACCGATAAGCAGTTGGTAAACCGTGCTCGTAAGATCCAACGCTTCTTGTCGCAGCCGTTCTTCGTGGCTGAAGTCTTCACCGGTGCTTCGGGTAAATACGTTTCCCTGAAAGACACCATTGCTGGCTTCAAAGGCATCCTCAACGGTGACTACGACCACCTGCCAGAACAAGCGTTCTACATGGTCGGCGGCATCGAAGAAGCGATCGAGAAAGCCAAGAAACTGTAATCCAGGCGCCCGGAAACGGGCGCTCATCAGGTTGAGGCAATCAGATGGCTATGACAGTCCATTGCGATATCGTCAGCGCGGAAGGGGAAATTTTCTCCGGTCTGGTCGAGTTTGTTACAGCGCACGGCGACCTGGGTGATCTTGGTATCGCCATGGGTCATGCCCCGCTGATCACAAGCTTGAAACCAGGCCCGATCACGCTGACCAAGCAAGGCGGGGAACGTGAGGTGTTTTACATCTCCGGTGGTTTCCTCGAGGTTCAGCCGAACATGGTCAAGGTACTTGCCGACACCGTGCAACGTGCTGGCGACCTGGATGAAGCCTCCGCTCAGGAAGCCGTCAAGGCTGCCGAGAAGGCCCTGAACGAAAAGGGTGCCGACTTCGACTACAGCGCTGCTGCTGTACGTCTGGCCGAGGCTGCAGCTCAGCTGCGCACGCTCCAGCAGATCCGCAAGAAGTAAGCGGCCATGCCGTCATGCTTTATGCGCGATTGATTAAAAAGGGTAGCCTCGGCTACCCTTTTTCTTTTTTTGCAAAACACTTCTCTGGTCTGAAGTCGGACCGCCCAGGATTGGTAGCCACTCATGTCTCTTGAAATCGTCATTCTCGCCGCTGGCCAGGGCACCCGTATGCGTTCGGCCTTGCCCAAAGTGCTGCACCCGGTGGCCGGCAATTCCATGCTTGGCCATGTTATCCACAGCGCCCGGCAACTCGACCCGCAACGCATCCACGTGGTGATTGGCCACGGTGCCGATGTGGTCCGTGAACGCCTGGCCGCGGATGACCTGAATTTCGTTTTGCAGGACAAACAACTCGGCACCGGCCATGCCACCGCACAAGCCGTGCCCTTCATCACTGCCGACACCGTGCTGATTCTGTACGGCGACGTACCGTTGATTGAAGTGGAAACCCTGCAACGCCTGCTCAAGCATGTCGTGCCAGGCCAGATGGGTCTGCTGACCGTTGAACTGGATGACCCTACCGGCTACGGGCGCATCGTGCGCAATGCCGACGGTAAGGTCGCGGCCATCGTTGAGCACAAGGATGCCAGCGAAACTCAGCGCGCCATTACCGAAGGCAATACCGGGATTCTGGCGGTCCCTGCCAATAAGCTCGCCGACTGGATGAGCCGTCTGTCGAACAACAACGCCCAGGGCGAGTACTACCTCACCGACGTCATCGAGATGGCCGTGAGCGATGGCCTGCTGGTGGCTACCGAACAGCCCCACGACCCCATGGAAGTGCAGGGCGCCAATGACCGCAAGCAGCTTGCAGAGCTTGAACGTCACTATCAACTGCGCGAAGGCCGCCGCCTGATGGCCCAGGGTGTGACCCTGCGCGACCCGGCGCGCTTTGATGTGCGTGGCGAAGTCACTGTCGGCCGTGACGTGCTGATCGACATCAACGTGATCCTCGAAGGCCGAGTGATCATCGAAGACGACGTGGTGATTGGCCCGAACTGCGTGATCAAGGACAGCACCCTGCGCAAAGGCGCGGTGGTCAAGGCCAACAGCCATATCGACGGCGCTTTGATGGGCGAGGGCAGCGATGCTGGGCCGTTTGCGCGGTTACGTCCAGGAAGCGTATTGGGAGTTAAAGCCCATGTGGGTAACTTTGTTGAATTGAAAAACGCCAAGTTGGACGACGAAGCCAAAGTCGGACACCTGACCTACTTAGGTGATGCCACCGTAGGTGCGCGAACTAACATCGGTGCCGGCACCATCACCTGCAACTACGATGGCGCCAATAAGCACCAGACCAGCATTGGTGCGGATGTATTTATCGGTTCAAATAATTCGTTGGTCGCTCCGGTTACCCTCGACGATGGCGCCAGCACAGCCGCGGGCTCAACCATCAACCAGGATGTGGATAAGTCCCAACTGGCTGTCGCACGTGCCCGCCAGCGCAACATTGATGGCTGGAAACGCCCGGTCAAAATCAAAAAGACCTGAGTTATCCACACGCTGATCAGCGATAAATATCCAATGTGCGCGGGCTTGCTCGCGAATGCGGTCGTTCAGTCGACATCTCCCGTGACTGACACTCCGCATTCGCAAGCAAGCCCGCTCCCACATTGGTTTTGTGTTGATCTAAAAATTGTGTACGCCCCACTTGACGACGTTTCGCCAATAGGTTTTGATTGCCTTCGTTATCTTTCGAAACGAAACTTACCATCACCATGTCGAAACGAAATACCCCTCAACGGCGCCACAACATCCTGACCTTGCTCAATGAACAGGGCGAAGTCAGCGTGGACGAATTGGCCAAGCGTTTCGAAACGTCGGAAGTGACCATCCGCAAGGACTTGGCTGCCCTCGAAAGCAACGGCCTGCTGCTACGCCGTTACGGTGGCGCAATTACCATGCCCCAGGAACTGGTCGGCGACGCCGCCCAACCCATCTCGATCTACAAGCGCGCCATCGCCCGTGCCGCCGTGATGCGCCTGCGCGAACACGCGCGCATCATCATCGACAGCGGCAGCACCACCGCCGCGATGATCCCCGAACTGGGCCACCAGCCCGGCCTGGTGGTGATGACCAACTCCCTGCACGTGGCCCGCGCCTTGAGCGAGCTGGAGCACGAGCCGGTGCTGTTGATGACCGGCGGCACCTGGGACCCGCATTCGGACTCGTTCCAGGGCCAGGTCGCCGAGCAAGTGCTGCGTTCCTATGATTTTGATCAACTGTTTATCGGCGCCGACGGCATCGATCTGCAGCGCGGTACCACCACCTTCAACGAACTGCTGGGCCTTAGCCGCGTAATGGCCGAGGTCGCCCGTGAAGTGGTGGTGATGGTCGAATCCGACAAGATCGGTCGCAAGATTCCCAACCTGGAACTGCCCTGGAGCAGCGTCCATACCCTTATCACCGATGATCGCCTGCCGCTTGAGGCCCGCGACCAGATCCAAGCCCGCGGCATTACGCTGATATGCGCGGCAATCATCTAGGAGAAACACCATGTGTGGCATCGTAGGCGCAGTCGCTGAACGCAACATCACTCCCATCCTGCTCGAAGGCCTCAAACGCCTGGAATACCGTGGCTACGACAGCGCCGGTGTGGCCGTCTTCTCCAACGCCGGCAAGCTTGAGCGCATGCGTCGCCCGGGCAAGGTCAGTGAACTGGAGCAAGCCCTGGCCGGTGAGCCGTTGGTTGGCCGTCTGGGCATCGCCCATACCCGTTGGGCTACCCACGGTGCGCCGTGCGAACGCAACGCCCACCCACACTTTTCCGGCGACCTCGCGGTGGTGCACAACGGCATCATCGAAAACCATGAAGTGCTGCGTGAGCAACTCAAGGGCCTGGGCTACGTATTCACTTCGGACACCGACACCGAAGTCATCGCCCACCTGCTGAATCACAAGCTCAAAGACCTGGGCGACCTTACGGTCGCCCTCAAAGCCACCGTAAAAGAACTGCACGGCGCATACGGTCTGGCCGTGGTCAGCGCCACCCAGCCCGATCGCGTGGTTGCCGCCCGCAGTGGCAGCCCGTTGGTGATCGGCCTGGGGCTGGGGGAAAACTTCCTCGCCTCCGACCAGTTGGCCCTGCGCCAGGTCACCGACCGCTTCATGTACCTGGAAGAAGGCGATATTGCCGACATCCGCCGTGAAAGCGTGCAGATCTGGGACGTTAACGGTCAGTCTGTCGAGCGTGAAGCTGTGCAATACCGCGACGGCGCCGAAGCCGCCGACAAAGGCGAATACCGCCACTTCATGCTCAAGGAAATCCACGAGCAGCCGGCCGTGGTGCAGCGCACCCTGGAGGGTCGTCTGGGCGACAAGCAAGTGCTGGTCAACGCCTTTGGCCCACAAGCCGCCGAGTTGTTCGCCAAAGTGCGCAATGTGCAGATCGTGGCTTGCGGCACCAGCTACCACGCCGGCATGGTTGCCCGTTACTGGCTGGAAGAACTGGCCGGCATCCCATGCCAAGTCGAAGTGGCCAGCGAGTTCCGCTACCGCAAAGTGGTGGTCCAGCCTGACACCCTGTTCGTGACCATCTCGCAGTCGGGCGAAACCGCCGACACCTTGGCCGCCTTGCGTAACGCCAAGGAGCTGGGCTTCCTCGCCAGCCTGGCGATCTGCAACGTCAGCATCAGTTCCCTGGTGCGCGAATCCGACCTGACCCTGCTGACCCAGGCCGGTCGCGAAATCGGCGTGGCCTCCACCAAAGCCTTCACCACCCAGCTGGTCGGCCTGTTGCTGCTCACCCTGTCCCTGGGCCAAGTACGTGGCACCCTCGCCGCAGGTGTTGAAGCCACCCTGGTCGAAGAACTGCGCCGCCTGCCAACCCGCCTGGGTGAGGCCCTGGCCATGGACAGTATCGTGGAAAAAGTCGCCGAGCTGTTCGCCGACAAAAACCACACCTTGTTCCTCGGCCGTGGCGCGCAATACCCGGTGGCAATGGAAGGCTCGCTCAAACTCAAGGAAATCTCGTACATCCACGCCGAAGCCTACCCGGCCGGCGAGCTCAAGCACGGTCCATTGGCCCTGGTGGATGACGACATGCCAGTCGTCACGGTAGCGCCAAACAACGAACTGCTGGAAAAGCTCAAGTCCAACCTGCAGGAAGTACGTGCCCGTGGCGGCCAGTTGGTGGTATTCGCCGACGAGAAAGCCGGCATGACCAACGCTGAAGGCACTCACGTCATCAACATGCCGCATATCAACGACACCCTGTCGCCGATTCTCTACACCATCCCGCTGCAACTGCTGTCTTACTACGTCGCCGTGCTCAAGGGCACTGACGTTGACCAGCCGCGCAACCTGGCGAAGTCGGTGACGGTGGAGTAATACGGCACGCGCCTTGAGCGCCTTTCGAAGCTACGAAATAAAGTCTGTCGGAAATAAATAAAGTCTGTCGCTGGCGCATTCGACCCCCCGATTGAGTAGCCGGTGACGCTTTTTCCGGGCCACCGTGCTCGGGACGCACTGAGTATTCGTTAAGAGAGGTTTTTAAAAATATTCAATATATTTCCTACTCTAGGGACGAATACATAGGTCATTCGATGTTGCCGCTGATGCAGAATTGACCCATCTGCCGACTTGGCGTTGCCCCACAAGCATTCAGCCCAAAGTCAGACCTGCTAACGCTTTACAAAGTAGAAGCCTGGGTCAGCGAAATTTCGGCAGCAGGGTCAATTCTGCATCAGCGGCAACAGCGTGGCTGACGGAGCTGGATCGTCAGGCGGAAATGGAGGCTGAGCACTCAGCCAACTACCCGACTGTGGAAGGGCTGTTTCAAAAAGGTCGGGCTGCCAAGACCACCCGGTATCCGGGCTTCTCCGAAGCCAATTCCAGGCTGAACGCCAGTACCAGCATCTACGACCTCAATATGAGCTGGGTGCTCTTCGACTTTGGGCTTCGCGCCGCAAAAGTCGAAAGTGCCCGCCAGTTACTGAACGCCGCCAGTGGCAGCCGAATTGAAGAATTGCAGAAGTCGATGCTTGCCACCGCCAGAGTCTTTTACCAAGTGCAGGCCAACACCGCGCTGTTGCAAGCCAAAATCAGTGCTGAACGTCTCGCGCACAACAGCCTGAAAGCCTCTAACGCAAAATATCATGCTGGCGCCGGCCAGCAGACATATCGTCTGCAGGCGCTGGAATCCAGAACCCGGGCATTGGCAATCAGTCGTCTTTTTGTCGAGAGTGCGAGCAAGTCTTATGACATTGCTCAGGGCCGTTACAAGGCTGGGGAGGGCAGTATTCTTGAGCTTCTGCGTTCGCAGAGTGACCTGGCCTCAGCGAGGCAGAAACGTTTGGAATCCTTGGTAAGCTGGCATAAGGCTAAGCTGCAATTGGCACCTGACATTGGCAGTCTGAACATTGGAGAATGAATGTTGTTTCCGCCGCCTACTTGATGGCCTGCGTAGCGAACTGCGCTGCAGCGGCTGCCCGGGTCGATACCCCCAGAGCTTTTAACAGGCTTGAAACGTGTATGCGCACGGTAAAGGGGGAAATACCCAAATCTTTGGCTATTTCCTTATTAGTTTTGCCTGCGGCGATCAGACTCAGTACCTGTTTCTGACGTGTAGTAAGAGGGCTTAGTGCGTTAACCGCTGATTCGTTGAAAAGCGAACCTGCGGACTTGTAATTGACGACGACGTCGCCCTGTCGGATAGAGACGATAGAGTCGGTTATTTCCTGTGGATCGATGTTCTTGCCAATAAAGCCATCAGCACCATTCGACATGACTTGGGAGATGGTTTCCGGGTCATCGATCATCGAGACCACGATGATCGAGGTACGTCGGAACTCATTGCGCAGTTTGGCAATGGTGTGAATCGAGTCCAGTCCGGGGAAGCGCAGGTCCAGAATCAGAGTGTCAACTTCTTCACCGGAGCGTGCCAAGGTCAGCACTTCATTGAAATTGCCTGCCTGCTCAATGATAGCTTCTGGCAACAGACGTTCGATGGTACGCAACATGCCTTCACGAAATAGGGGGTGGTCGTCAGCCACTATGATTCTACACGCCATGCCTCTGCTTCCGAATTTTAAGTCGGGTCATCATACTCGATAGGCGCAATGCGTATCGCCTGTGAGAAAAATCTAGAGTGATTATTTATGCTCTCGACATCATGGAAGAGCAGGTTCGCATGACCCTAGTCAGATGATGGTGGTCGCCAAGTTAATTAAGTTATCGCGAAAATGGCACGGGAGAAGCATTTACCGCGCTCGATCTGGAGTAGAAAGCGAAAGTGGGTATGTGAGCGATAGCCACTAGCCGCTCGTCGAGCGGAACGAGTCCGCAGTAAAACGAGGTGCCTTGATGAAATACCGGAAAAACGCTGAACTGGATCAGGCGAATCTGAGGCTGATAGTGGCGACGTTCGCGGTCACCTACGTGGCGCTGTTAGGTTTCCTGCCTGGGCTCGACATAGCGAAGTATCAACCGATCATTCTCTACTATGCCGGCTTTCTGGTGGTATCTCTGATCCTGCGCCAGCACATCACCAGGTTCCCCGGCGTCTTTCCGGTCCGCCTTGTATTCGGGATGGTCCATGACTACACCGCAATTTCCGTCGGTTTGGTCGTAGGCGGAGAGGCAACGCTGCCGATTTTCAGTGTGATGGTCTGGGTGACCCTGGGCAATGGGATGCGCTTTGGCTCGCGTTACCTGTCGATTGCTGCGTCGCTGGCGCTGCTGGCCATACTGATCATTTATAAATTGACGCCGTACTGGCAAGCGCAACCATTCATGGTACTGATGCTGGTCGCTATCACGATTCTGGTGCCTGGCTACGCCCACATTCTGTTGGTGCTGGCTCGCCAGGCATCGGAGCAGGCAACCGTTGCCAACCGCGAAAAAGAGCGTTTTCTGGCCCAGGCAAGCCACGATCTGCGCCAGCCCATTCACTCGATCGGCATGTTTACCGCGTGCCTGCGTTCAAGCCCGCTAGGTGACTATGAGCGTCAGCTGGTCGACAACATCGATCGTTCCCTGCACAACGTATCGCAGTTGTTTCGCTCGATTCTGGATATATACACGCTGGACAGCGGCAAGGTTTCGGCCAAGTCAGACGTGGTCAACCTGGGTGACATGCTCAATGAAATAGCTCAGCAAAACACGGCTGCCGCCCGATGGGCCGGCGTGGAACTGAGAGTCCGGCCGTGTCGGCGCTGGGTAAGAGTCGATGCCACACTGCTTGCCACGATGGTGCAGAACATTCTGTCCAACGCACTCAAGTATGCCCCCGAGCACCCGGTGCTGATCGGTGTACGTCGCCACAAAGGTAGCTTGTCAATCAGCGTGCATGATCAGGGGCGAGGCATCGCGGCTGAACATCTGCCCAAAGTCTGTGACGAGTTCTATCGGATTCGCCATGTTCGCGATAAGGACGTTGAGGGCGTAGGGCTGGGGCTATCCATCGTCAAGCGGCTCAGTCAGCTTCTTGGCGTACAGATTGATATCAATTCCCGTGTTGACCGCGGCACGACAGTTACTATCCATGGGCTTGAAGAGGTGAGCGCGCCTGTAAAACCGGCCCGCAAAAAAACATTGGGCGACAGCCTGCTCAAGGGCGTCAGGATCTGCCTGGTGGAAGACGACAAAAATGTGCTGATGGCAACCGCCGCGCTGCTGGAAAGGTGGGGATGCGAAGTCCAGGTCGCCCGATCTGTTGAAGGGTTGACCACCGACTGCGACATTATCGTAGCCGATTACGACCTAGGCACCGAGGCCAATGGCCTTGACTGCATTGCGAGTATCAGAGCAGCCCGCGGCTGGGATGTACCGGCTTTGATCCTTACCGGGAGGGAGGTGGAAGTGGTCATTGAATCAATGCAGGGTACCGAAGTGTCCGTGCTCTCCAAGCCGCTGCGCCCTTCGGAGTTGCGCCTGAACCTGTTGTCGCTTCACGAGAGGCGGGTGAATACGTCCTGACCTGAGTGCTGCTGGTCAGGGCGCAACGGACATAAACCAACAAACGGCCCGCGAATGTCTGACGGTGGAGGCACATCAGGGAATGGATAGATGCAGATCGGATCAGGTTTGATCACACCAATGCGGGTACCGGCATGATGGTGAAATCGGCGCCGCCGGAGACGCAGTGCAGCCCGGTGTCAGTCAGTTCATGAGCCTGAGCCCAGCAGATAGCTGCTGTAGTTTCGGTGGTTTTCTGATGGCGGATAATTATGTCAAACCTCTCCATGTTGGTAGGGACACGCTTTTTACGTAGTAGGTTATAAACAGGACTGCCTGACCCTCATCGACTATTCACCTCATGCCCAGACGCTAATGTTCTGTTTTCGAAATAATTTACTTATTGGCTACGGCTTCAAGTGCCTCACGCGCCCGCTTGATTTTGTTCAAGATATCCTCTCCCTTTGCGTTCCTAACGTATCGGGTCGGCTGAGCATTGCGTAACGCCATTAACGCTGTAATGGAGCTTTACAGCTCGCGAACCGAGGTAAAACTGCCGTCGCGAAGATACACCGTGACGTCTCGAAAGAAGCGCTCAACCATGTTCATCCATGAGCTGGAGGTCGGCGTGAAATGAATATGAAAGCGAGGATGTTTCGCCAGCCAGGCTTTCACTGCCGCATGCTTGTGCGTCGCATAGTGATCGACGATCAGGTGTGGCTGGAGGTGTTTGGGCGTCTCTTTATTGATCTTCTTGAGAAAGGCCAGCCACTCTTGATGCCGGTGCTGACGCTCGATGCTGCTGATCAATTTGCCCTGAAGATAATCCAGTGCGGCGAATAAAGTGACCGTGCCGTGTCGGGTGTAATCATGGGACTTAGTCTGGATATGACAGATGCCCAAAGGCAAGCCCGGCTGCGTCCGCTCCAGCGCTAGAACCTGGCTTTTCTCATCGCAACACAACACCAAAGCCTTGTCCGGCGGGGCCAGAATCGTCGGGCAGGAAAAGCCAGTCAGCCGTGCGATGTTGTCCCGGGTTTCGCCCTCGGCAGCCAGCAGGATAATGCGTGCTCGACGGCCTTCTCTCTGGGGGAGAGTCGCAGAGCGAACGCGCCGTTTCAGTTCGGCCTTTTCTTCGGGGCTAAGCGTGATGTCCAGAGCACTCACTGTCAGCTCTCCAAGGCAGGGGTGACGTTTGAAGTGTAGACGAATTAATCAGTAATTTATTTCGCGAACAGCACACTAGTGCGCACCTAAGGCGTCTATGCTTAGTCAATTTTTCAGGCATGTCTTAGTTCAATAGCTCATCTGTACTATAGAAGTTCGTGGCTGGAGTCACCATTATCGTGCGAATGCTTTCGTCTGCTCACTAAAAGTGCCAAAGGCGCAAAGAGTTTAATATGAAGTACTCATAGTTACCGGATGTGTTTTATGAAGGATTAAGGCGCTCAGGGGTAGGATTAGTTTAACGTTGTTGCCACTGATGCAGAATTGACCCAGCTGTCGAAATTCCGCTGCCCCTAAAGCGTTAGCCCGTCTGACTTTGGGGGGACTTATGGCGCAACGACAAGTCGGCATATGGGTCAATTCCATAATTATCAATTCTGTTAGTGAGGCAAGAAAATGATAAAGATTCAACAAGCTTTAATACTACTGGGCGCTCTGACGCTAGCAGGTTGTGCCGGAATGACGACGGATGACAAATATAGCACCAGCTATGTCGAATCCCACATAATTGAGGGTAAAACCACGCAAGCCGACGTTCAACGCCTATATGGCGTTCCTGATAGTAATGAAAAGTCAAGCAACGGAACAACTTGGGTCTACCGTAAAGGTGGTACCTTGAGCGATGTTTCAAGTTTGGTTGGTTATATCCCCGGGGCTGGCTCTGTTTCTAGCGCATTAGCCATGGGAAGATCTACCTCAGCAGCTGTATCGAGTGTAAATAAAGTAGCTGGTAAAGCCAATGGTAATACCGAGATTCATGGTGATCGTTTTTATGTGACATTTACCAATAAGGGAATTGTTGATTATTGGAGCCTTGAGTAATATAAATCGGACTGAACCGTGTAAGAGTATGGCCGCTTATGCAGAATTGACCTGGCTGCCTAAATGTTGGCTTGACTTTGGGCTGAGTGATTATGGGGCAACGTCAAGTTGGCAGACGGGTCAACTCTGTGTCAGCAATAACAGATAGATATCTGTATGCAGTCTTTTTAAATCTGTACCAGCATTTGTATGTCATTCTTCAAAACTCATCCGGATAGATAGGCTGATCACCTCTACTGTGGCGTTAGTGAAATAGCTCTTCGTTATTTTCGGCTACGCTGCGGATGTCATTCCTGCCGTTGATAGCTGACAGTGAGTGCTCTACCGGAGGTATGCTGATGTTTTCAATAGTAGTTGCCTAATGGCTTATTGGTTAGCCTCTCCATCGAGCGAGATGGCGTGGAGTATTTTCCGCGATATGCCTTCAGCGCGTCCGACTATAGCTGCGTCGAGGCGCTGGAGATGATTATTG
This sequence comes from Pseudomonas sp. EL_65y_Pfl1_R83, assembly GCF_963970695.1. Classification (NCBI taxonomy): domain Bacteria; kingdom Pseudomonadati; phylum Pseudomonadota; class Gammaproteobacteria; order Pseudomonadales; family Pseudomonadaceae; genus Pseudomonas; species Pseudomonas sp. EL_65y_Pfl1_R83. Next base: position 148,806 of record NZ_CAXAQI010000011.1, read on the forward strand.
TCAGAACTCGATTAAAAGCTGATACCTAAGCCTCGGCTACCTCTACCCTGTTTCGTCCCGCTAACTTACCTTCGTAGAGCGCGTAATCCGCCCTTGCAATTGCGTTGCTGAGAACCTCATCAGCACGATATTGAGTGACACCAATAGAGAGAGTTACGCTTACTTTTTTGCCATTGCTGTCAATCTCCAATGCCTGGACCGCCTTGCGTATACGTTCTGCGCTATCAGTTGCATTGCTAAAATCCGTATCCGGCAATATGGAGAGAAATTCTTCGCCGCCCCAGCGTCCGATAAAGTCTTGCTCTCGCATTGAACATTTGAGTAATAGGCTCACTGCCTCGAGTACACGATCACCGGTATCGTGACCGTATAGATCATTGACCTGCTTGAAGTGATCTATATCCATCAACATCAAGGTGAGATTGCGGGGACGTCTATGATGCCGTGCCAAAATTTTCTCGGTCAGAGCAATCATGTGCCGACGGTTGAATAACCCGGTTAATGAGTCCGTCGTTGCCATACGCGCCAGGCTCTTGTGAGCGCGGGTTACCGTGATCACATAGAACAACGCAAGATAGCTGAACATGCAGAAAACTACTGTCAGGTTAAAAACATGCACACCCAACAGGGCATTGGAGGAGATGGGTTGCAGAGGACTTACGAACCACATTAGTACATCTAAGCCTACATAGTAAGCCCAAAGGCAGCCTGCGTATATCCAGGCGCTACGGGCACGCATGCTGACGAACAGGGCCGGAATAAACATTAACAAGAAGTAGTGAAAACCACTTCCCCAGCCGACCAGAACTGTGCCCAGCCCAGCGTGCACAAGCACTTCAATACGTATAAGGAGAACTGCAAACTGATTTCGTCGTTGCTTGAACGCGTGATAGGCATAGACATACATGGCCACGCTGACCACGTTTATCCACGCCAAAATGGGTGAGCCCAGAATGAGGAAAATGAAAAAAAACGCAACGTCTACGCTGCCCGCCAATTGGCAGCAACGCATGGAAAGTTGCCAAAATTCTGGTCGAGCGTCGCGCTTGGGTAGGCTTTCAGAGCGTGTCCCTTGCATCAAACCTGTTACCTCAATATCCGGGTATACGTCGGTTTTTTAGGTTGGCTTTCTCAAGCCAGCAAATGAGGCGTAAAAAAGGTTTCGCAGGGCCTTCAGGTTTAAGGTACGAGGCTAAGCATCAGTTGTCTAGTGGCTACTGGCCGCTTTTTAGCGGGAAAGGGGGCCCGGAAAAGACGCGAAGGGTACGTCGTGTGCGTTGCCCACGGCGCGCTGTTCAACCCGCTGATGGTTCTTCTTGGGGGCTCGGGGCCGCTCCGCCAGTCGGGCCTGCACTTTCTCCCAATAGCTTCATGCTTATGATCGCTTCCGTTTAAATCTAGATGGACTCCATGCCACAAGCGGCGTTGTAAGACCGTGTGTTCCTCGGACGGCTACCCTTTTCCTGCAAGGTTTTTGGTTCAATTTTGAAATGCGGGCAACCATGGGGTTTCAGTGCATAGGAGGCAGAAGGAAACGTGAATGACAGTTCGATTTGATCTGCTATCGTGGAGGAAACACATTTCATCCCTGCTGAAGCTGAGTGGCTGCTGAGATGCGATGTCAAGGAGTTGGACCTGCCTTATCTGTTCGATAGCCCAAAGGCGCGGGCGTATAGAGGGGCAAATGTGGGGATAAAAAGTTGCTCGACGATCTCAAGCTAGAGCCGTTAACTATTCTAATTGTCGATGATCAGCCTATGAGTGTCCGGATCATCCGAGACACGGTTAGTGGTCTTGGAAAAGTTATATTTGCCACATCGGGGCTGGCGGCTATTGAAATAGTAAAGAGGTCACCGCCTGATGTTGTGCTACTCGACATTGAAATGCCTGGCATGGATGGATTTGCTGTATGTAAAGCTATCAAAAGCGATCCCGCCACAAAAGACGTTGCTATCATCTTCATTACCGCGCACGACCAAGATACTCGACAGATTGAGGCGCTTGATATGGGCGGCGTTGAATTCCTGAACAAGCCGCTGAATATTCCCATCGCGCGCGCCCGAATCAAAATGCACCTGGTCCTGCGGTTAAAGAACAAGCAGTTGATCGAAGCAAGACGAAGTCTGGAAAACGTAGTTCAAAACCTGCCCGCCTTTATTTCCCAGTGGGATAAAGAACTGCGCAACGTGTTTACTAACGATCCGGGCGGCAAATGGTTTGGTCTGCGCGGCAGCCAAATGGCGGGGCTGCACCTTTGTGATGTATTAGGAGAAACCAATTTTTTTGCCATTGAACGGCATCTTGACGCAGAGCTTAAGGGAGATAATACGTCTTTCGATATCAGTCTAATCCGCCCTGACGGAGACATGTTGCACGGTCAAGCTTCCGTGGTTTACCGCGATGTCGAAAATCGTGATGCTGGTTTTCTGCTGCTGATCACTGACGTCACGGACCGCAAACGTGCAGAGACGGCGCTATTTCGTGAAAAGGAGCGTATTCGAATTACCCTCAATTCAATTAGCGATGCCGTCATAGCAACCGATGTAGAGGGGCTGATAAGCTTTTTGAACCCGATCGCTGAAGAGATGACGGGATGGAGGGGCGCAGACGCGCTTGGTCAAGCGATCGAGAAGGTGATGCCACTGCGTGAAGCCAGTACTGGGCTCGAACTGCAAAATCCAATTCGCCTTGCGATACGCGAAAAACGAACTGTTGGTATGAAATTGAGTTCTAGATTGGTCTGTCGTGATGGCAGCACAATAGAGATTGAGGACTCCGCGGCACCCATTTTCGCTTCGGATCAGGAGCTCACAGGCGCAATTACCGTATTCCATGACGTTAGTGAAGCTCGGGCGTTGGCTATCAAGATGGCGCATTTAGCAAATCATGATGCACTGACCAACCTGCCAAATCGGATTTTACTGCGCGACCGTACTGAGCAAGCGATTCGCGACGCCAAGAGCGTGGGCGGAAGGGTCGCCTTCCTCTTTTTTGATTTGGATCACTTTAAAAGCATCAACGATTCGAGCGGTCACTCGACCGGTGATCTACTGCTCCAGCAAGTCGCTACCCGGCTTAAAAAAAGCATGCGCGGTAATGATACGGTCAGCCGCCAAGGCGGAGACGAATTTATAGTTCTATTACATAACATTCAGAAAGTTGAAGACGTCGCGTCAAAAGCAGAATATTTGCTTGGTTTGCTGTCAGAGCCTTATTGGATAGAAGGTAACCGTTTCAATCTCACTGTGAGCATAGGCATAAGCCTTTTCCCTGATGACAGCGATGATATGGCGACTCTACATCATCAAGCAGATGCGGCCATGTATCGTGCCAAACAGGATGGTCGTAATCGTTTCCAGTTTTTTTGCGCGGAAATCGAAGATACCTTGCGGTCTCGCCACCTGCTGGAAAAGCAAATGCGTGTTGCCTTAGAAAATCAGGAGTTTGAGGTCTATTACCAGCCTAAGGTGAATGCCAAGCACTCGACTATTATCGGAGCGGAAGCCTTAGTTCGCTGGAGGCGGGCTGATGGTCAACTGGTTTCTCCAGCTGAATTCATACCGATGGCGGAAGAAACCGGACTTATAGTGCCTATCGGTCTTTTTGTGCTTCGCCAAGCGTGCCTGGATGGTGTCAGGTGGCATGCAGAGGGCTTTCCCATCCTTATTGCCGTTAACGTCTCCTTGGTGCAGATGGAAGAGGTCAACTTCGTTGACTCAGTAAAGGCCGTGCTCGTAGAGACAGGTATTGCTCCAGAACTTTTGGAGCTTGAGATCACCGAGGGCGTGTTTGCCAGCAATATGATACGCACTCGTGATTCGTTGTTTGATTTAAAGGCGCTGGGAGTTTCTATTGCACTTGACGACTTTGGAATCGGTTATTCGAGTCTCGCCTACCTCAAGCGCTTCCCAATCGACGTACTCAAAATTGATCAAAGCTTTGTGCGCGATATGCTGATAGACAGCAGCGATGCTGGGATTGTGGAGGCGATAATTCAGATGGCGCAAAGTCTCAATCTCAGACTGGTCGCAGAAGGGGTTGAGCAAGAAGTTCAAGCTCAAGCACTGCTTGCTCTCGGCTGCCAGGTAATGCAGGGATATTTATATGCAAGACCGATTCCCTCGCTAGATTTTGAGGCATTACTGTTCCGAGGACTTGGTTAAATGCCCAGAAAACGCGACGACCCGAAGACCAGTTCAGCATAAGTTTTTAAGCTGTTTGTCATAAGTTAAGGATAATGAATGTCCGATTTTATTGACTTAAGTGCGATAACATCAGAGAGGCGTCTGTCCCTCGGGACATTGCCCGCTCTGCTGTTCATTCTCGGCGTGCTTTTCACAGCGGCACTTTGTTTATGGGCTTCACAGCGCAACCAAGCTACTACACATGAGGCAATGGTTGACGCCACTCAGAGGGCTCTTTCAGCCATTCAATCCCAGCTCCAGCTTTATCAGTACGGCCTTCGAGGAGCGCGAGGTGCGGTGCTCACGAAAGGCGAGCAAACAGTCACACGCGAGCAGTTCAAGCGTTACAGCGACAGTCGCGACCTTATCAGCGAGTTTCCCGGTGCGCTTGGTTTTGGGTTTATAAGACGAGTCCCTCGTCCTGAGCAAGCTAGTTTTCTAGAGGCAGCACGTCGCGACGGCATGCCTGATTTTTCGATCAGAGAGCTCTCCCCAAATGAAGGAGAGAGATATGTGATCCAATATATTGAACCGTCCGGACTGAACCGACCAGCGATTGGCCTGGACATCGCTTCGGAGGCCAACCGTAAGACGGCAGCACAAAGCGCTATGCTCAGTGGCAAAGCAACGCTGACCGGTCCAATCACGTTGGTTCAAGCGACCGGCCAGCCCAATCAATCTTTCCTTTTTTTGATGCCGATTTACCGCACAGCTAAAACGCCTGAAACAGAAGCAGCAAAAATAGACCAAGCCTATGGTTGGAGCTATGCTGTTCTCAGGATGCAGGACGTGCTGGGCGACAGCGGAGTCAATCTTGCGCACGTAGGTTTAGAGTTGCAGGATCAAACAACACCGGGTCAACCAGTAGTGTTTTACTCAACCGTGACGCCAGAAAATCTAGCGCGAGCCATCGACAGCTACTCTGTCACACAAGAGGTCTATGGCCGGAAATGGCAACTCAAACTGAGTATTTATCCAGAGTTCATTTACACACTTCCTTTGATGTCGGTGAATGCTTTGGCCTTGAGTGGCGCATTGACAAGCCTATTCATTGCTGCGTTTACCTTGTTATGGAGCAATACCCAGCGCCGCAAGGAGCTGTTGATAATGGCGAGACTACAACTTGCCAACGTGATAGAGAATTCAGTTGATGGCATTATTGTAAAAACACTCTCGGGTACGGTAGTCGGCTGGAACAAAGGTGCGGAACATCTTTTCGGCTATACGGCACCTGAGGCAACGGGTCAGTTGCTTTGCTCATTGATCGTACCTCTAGATCTTCAAGATGAGGAAATAAACATCTTAGAGCGTATTCGAGGCGGTCATGCAGTTGAGCATTTTCAAACCCTTCGGCAACATAAGGACGGCCATCTGATCCATGTGTCTGTGTCCGTATCCCCAATGTGCGACTCCGTAGGCAACATTATAGGAGCCTGCAAGACCATCCGCGACATCACTATAGAAAAGGCAGCTGAAGCGCAGGTATTGGCAAGTAATCTTTGGCTTGAGGGGGAGGTCCAAAAACGTACTTCTGAGCTGGAGAGCGCACGGCGCGCGTTGCGCACCGTTTTGGATGGCGTCCCGTCCATGATTGGCTATTGGGATACGCAACTCATCAACCGCGTCGCCAATCATGCTTATCAGGTCTGGTTTGGGCTCGATCCAGAGACGTTACCAGGACGTTCAATGCAGGCTGTATTGGGTGAACAGTTATTTCACGCCAATCGCGGTTATATAGCGGCTGTGCTGCGTGGAGAACCGCAGAGCTTCGAACGAGCGATCCCTGGACCAGATGGAAAGATCCGACATTCGCTTACCCATTACATCCCGGACACCGTCCAAGGTGACGTTAAAGGGTTTTTTGTGATAGCACATGACGTGTCCGAGATCACCGAGAGCCGCCTCAAACTGGCACAGGCACTCCGTGAAAACGACCTGTTATTGCAAACTATAAACGAGCAGCTACTTTATTCCTTAACCGATACAAACGGCCTGATTCTGGATGTGAACGAACGCTTCTGTGACGCTCACGGTTTTGCGCGAGATGGGTTACTGGGCAAGACTCACCAGTTACTTAAGTCGGGCGTTCATCCCGAATCATTCTGGCAATCGATGTGGTCCACGCTCCAAGAGGGCAAAGCGTGGCGTGGCGAAATTTGCAATCGTACGTGCGAGGGCAATCTGTGTTGGTTTGATACCGTTATTGCGCCCCGCATTGAGAGTGACGGCAGCATAAACAGTTATATTGCCTTGTGCATCGACATCACCCATCGACGCGCTGCCGATGAAGAAGTGTCGAGACTGCATTTGTTGTTGCACACTGTGTTGCAAGCGGCATCAGAAGTATCGATTATCGCAACTGATAGAGCTGGCGTCATTAGCGTATTCAATGTGGGCGCTGAGAATATGCTTGGTTATAAGGCGAGCGAAGTTTTAGGCTTTTTGACGCCCGCCAACTTTCATCTTCAGGATGAGATCTTAGCTCGTGGTCAGGTACTGACCAAAGAGTTTAATCAAGTCATTGAAGGATTCCGCGTTTTTGTGCATATTCCCGAAGTCGCTGGCGCTGAGGTGAGGCAATGGACTTACGTGCGCAAAGATGGTGAGCATCTAACCGTTTCGTTAATCGTTACTCCCATGCGCGATTTTCAGGGATGCATCACGGGTTATCTGGGCATCGCCACCGACATTACCCAGCAAGCACTACATCGACGTGAGCTTGCTGCTGCACGTGATCAACTTTTGCTTGCCGCAGAGGCGGCGCAGCTAGGGATATGGAGTTGGATTCCCGCGCAAGATCTGATGGAGTGGAATGACCGTATGTTCAGCCTCTATGCAACGCCTAGAGACTTGAAGGGTGGTGATCAACTCTACAATCATTGGCGATCGCGTATACACCCAGAAGATATAGAGGCGACTGAGACCAGTTTACTTGCTGCAATAGAGGGCCACGGGAAATATGATCCCGTTTTTAGAGCGCTCCGGCCTGACGGTTCTATTCGTTATGTGCAGGCAGGTGCTTACGTTGAGCGCGACCAAGATGGCAAAGCCACACGTATAACGGGTATTAACCTGGATATTACTGAGCGCAAGGAGGTTGAGGCCGAACTGCGTGGCGCTATAGAGCGCGCAGAACAAGCCAGCCAAGTCAAAGGCCAGTTCGTGGCCAACATGAGCCACGAAATCCGTACCCCCTTGAATGGGGTGCTGGGCATGCTACAGCTGCTGCGCAACGGTGGGTTGGATAGACGACAAGACGATTATGCGAGGAAAGCCCAGACGGCAGCTGAGTTGCTTCTCGGTCTTCTGAACGACATCCTCGACTTTTCGAAAATGGATGCGGACAGACTAGAGCTTGAGCAGCATCCATTCAGCCTTGAAACACTCCTGCGTGACCTGGCGGTTATCCTGTCAGGCAATATTGCCGATAAGCGCGTCGAGTTGTTATTTGATGTTGCCCCTCAACTCCCCAGTGCTGTTATTGGGGATCAACTTCGTTTACAGCAAATTTTGATTAACCTAGCGGGCAACGCGATAAAGTTTACCCCTGAGGGGCATGTTGTGGTGAAACTAACCGAACTGTCGCGCAATGACGAGCAGGTCGTGTTGCGCATTTCTGTTGCGGACACCGGTATAGGTATAAGCCAATCACAGATTAGCGGAATTTTTGAAGAGTTCACGCAAGCGGAAACCTCCACAACCCGACGCTTTGGTGGTACTGGTTTAGGCCTGGCAATCAGCAAGCGCCTGGTTCAGATGATGGGAGGTCAGCTACGCATTGACAGCGAGCTGGGAAAAGGCAGCACGTTTTGGTTTGATATCGCACTTGCTATTGATGATTCCGCGCCGCTCACGTCCATTCAGATTTTCACTGAGCACAGGCGTCGCGTATTGGTTGTTGATGACAACGTTTTATCAGGCCAGATTTTGGTACAGGCACTTGAAGCGTTCGGCTGGGATGTCGTTTTTGTCAGTGAAGGCTGCGCGGCTGTTCAGTTGGTTAATCAATCCATCTCTCTGGGCGTCCTCTTCGATGCCGTGATTATGGATTGGCGAATGCCCGATATGGATGGCTTGACAGCGGCAAGATTAATAAAAAATATCCCGGATCATCCAAAGCCTCCGGTGATTGTTATGGTGACAGCATTTGGCCGCGAAGAACTGGCTGACGCGGTCAAGGATCAAGACGCACCATTTCAGGACTTTCTTACCAAACCGGTTACCCCTCAACAACTTTACGCTTCCATTGAATATTCATTAGGGGTGTCAGGTCCTTCAGGTATTGTTCAAGGAGTACAGACTACGGCTGGGGCACTTGAAGGCCTACGCCTGCTCGTGGTTGAAGACAATGCGCTTAACCGACAAGTGATCAGTGAGTTGCTGAGTGCAGAAGGCGCTGAAGTGACCCTAGCAGACTGCGGACTCCTAGGCGTCGAACTTGCCATCCACGAACAAGGCGAGTTTGATGTCGTAATCATGGATGTACAAATGCCGGATATCGACGGCATGGAAGCTACTCGCCGTATTCGGTCCACTGCTCACTTTGCGTCACTGCCCATTGTCGCAATGACTGCAAATGCATCCCCTGCTGATCGTGAATTCTGCCTCGCTTCAGGCATGAACGAGCATCTAGGCAAACCTATCGATATGGCCGAAGTTATTTCCGTATTACAACAGCTGACTGGGAGAGAGCGTGAGCCCCTGTTGACGGCGAACCAATCATCGCCTTTCTATCAAAATAACTTAATCGAACCGTTTGACAAAATTTTACTCCGCCTCGGAGGACGGGCTGACGTATACGCCATGGCTCTAAGCAGTTTTGGCGATGAGTGTGAACGTCTGCTCGCTGAGCTGGAAAAAAACGCTCAGATTTTTGATGCAACGAGTGTTGCGGACACATTGCACGCACTTAGAGGTGTCGCTGCAACGGTAGGAGCCACAGCGCTAGCAAAACAGGCGGGCGAATGGGAGGCCTTAGCAAGGCAATCGCCGCCGAACAAGCCTGCGCTAGGGCTGCCCTCTGATGGAATTTCTGTGCTCCGAAATTTGATGAGGGACAGCATTGAAAAGTTGCAGAGTGCTTTTGATGCTGAGAACATTTCAAATTTGCTTGACGGGCGAGACGAGTCGCTTTGGTCATCAGAACGAAGTATTGCTTCGCTGGAGAATCTTTTGATAACCCTGGTGGCAGGTGATATGCGAGCGTTGGACGATGTCGCTGAGCTAGAAGCGCATACCCCTATCTCCCAACGGGCCGCGATTACTAGTCTCGTTAAGCTGATCCAAGACCTAGAGTTCTATGAGGCGATTGAAAGGATCAAACACTTACTTACGGAAAAGTACAAATGAAAGAACTTCTCAATCAGCTAGTCGCCACTCGGGGATTCAAGCCAAAAGTTCTTGTGGTCGACGATCAACCTGTGAATATTCGACTAATAAACGAACTATTAAAAGTTGAATACGAAATTATTATGGCGATGGACGGTAAACAGGCCCTCCTCAAATGCCAAACACAACACCCGGATTTGATACTGCTGGATGTATTGATGCCTGGCATGTCAGGCCATGACATATGCCGTAGCCTTAAAGCCAGCGAAGACACACGCAATATACCCGTAATTTTCCTGACCTCCCAGGATGAGGTGGCCGACGAAGAACTGGGGTTCGAATTAGGCGCGGTGGACTTCATTACCAAACCTGTCAGGTCCTCGGTTATCATTGCACGTGTTAGAGCTCATCTAGCCTTGAAGTTACAATCTGACTTGCTGAAAACGATTGGGCTGACAGATGGTCTTACAGGAATTCACAATCGCAGAATGTTCGATGAAAACCTACAGCGTGATTGGCTGCAGTGCGCAAGATACGGGCAATACATTTCAATATTGATGATCGATATTGATCATTTTAAGCTATACAACGATCACTACGGCCATCAAAAGGGTGATGAATGTCTACGTGCAGTTGCCAATGCGGTAAAACATGCTCTTAGACGGCCTTACGATTCGGTCGCAAGGTACGGGGGTGAAGAGTTTTCTTGTATTTTGCAAAATACGGACGTTACCGGAGCTATAAGTGTCGCCCAAGCGATGCTTGAGGCAGTACGCGCAGTGGGTATCGAACATGTTGACTCACCTGCCCATGAAATTGTGACTGTCAGTATAGGTATTGGGACGACAATTCCGACTCGGGGTGCTTTGGCTGAGGAGTTGCTCAACGCAGCTGATAAAGAGTTATATAAATCTAAGCAGGCCGGGCGTAACAGGCTTAGCTTCATCGAGCTTAAGTAGTCTCTAACTCGTAAAAAGGTTTAAACGTCTATCCTGTCAATAGGAGAGTAGGAAGTACCTCTTTGCTGCCGTAATGTGTTAAGCGACATAAACTATACCGGGGGCAAGTTGGCGGTGTAGATGACTAACTTGCGTATCGTACATTGCGGTTGAGCCCGCTGTGCCAAAACCACTGCAGTGGCGTTTCTGGATGCTCACGACAGTCTATAATTTCCACAAATCTGTCACACTTATAAGCTAACGGAGGAAAAGCTCGTGGGTCATAAGGTTATCTATCTTTTGTATCCGGCTTTTCAATTAAGCTACCACGCGTGCGCTATTTATGTGTGATGTGCTTAAAGGCCGTAATCGATATTGGCGTTTAGGTTTCGTTTGATATCAGTAAGCGGCTGTCAGGTAAGGGCACGGTGTTTCATTACCTTGTCGATGGCGATGCGATCTCGATCACTTACCAAGGCGCAAGGGTTCGTTTCGGCCAGCAGTCCGGGCGTTCCACGCTGAGTGTTGTCTGGGGTTGGTTGTCGGGCACGACGGGAGGCGGGGAGTCAAGCTACGTTGAACTTGCTGAGTGCGACAACCACTCCTAAGGCACAAACTCCACCCGCAAGCCCCGGCTCGCACTGCGCCCCTGATCATCACTGACCCGCAATCGATACTCTCCTGACTTACCCGGCCGCCAATTCAGCGTGGCTTGCGGCGGCCCTTGGCCGATCAAGGTTTGATCAGCGAACCAGTACAACGTCGCCGCATCGCTGGCCGCATTGGCATTCAGCGGGATGCTTTCCTGTGGCTGGGACAGGCGCAGCTGATAGCTCACCTGGGTCAGCGGCGAACGGATCTGCGGCGCTTCGCTCTGGTCGCTGACGCGGTTGGGTTGGCAGTTTTTCATCACGTTGGGCGGCGTGCGCCGCGGCAGGCCGGCGGCGCGGTATAGGCGTTGCACGTCACTGGGCCAGAATTCGAAGACCTCTTCGCGGGTGTATTTCGCCTCGAACGGCGGGCAGGCGGCTTTGCCGGTGCGGGTGTCGATCAGCACCGGGCGGTGCAGGTTGGACACGCGAATCGGCGAGACGCCAGGGATATACCAGGTCTTGCGGGTTTGCGGGCACCAGCGGTTGGGTAACTCGCCGGAGGCGGCGCAGATGTCGATGCGCACCAGTCCGGCGGGTGGCTTGTCGGGTTTGATCACCACATTCGGCAGGGCCAGGGGCAGGGCGTCGGCAATGCGGAAAAACAGCGGCGCAGCCGTCTTGGCGCCGATAAACGCCGGGTTCGGCCGGCCATCGAAGTTACCCACCCACACCACCAGCACGTACGGACCGACCAGGCCTGCGCTCCACGCATCGTGAAACCCCCAAGAGGTGCCGGTTTTCCAGGCGGTGCGCCAGTGGCGGCCAGGCAAGCCATCCGGGCGTGGGTTGCGACGCAGCATGTCGCGCACCATGAAGGCGGCTTGAGGCGTTAGCAGTTGGGCGCCGGTGGTCTGGGGCTGTTCCTGCAAATAGCGCAATGGCCGCAAGTGCCCGTCACCGGCCAGCATCACATACAGCCGCGCCAGTTCCTCCGGTGTCATCTCACCGCCGCCGAGGGCCAAGGCCAGGCCGTAGTGGCTTTCATCGCGCAGACCTTTGATACCGGCGTGCTGCAGCAATCCATATAAGGACGGCGACTTGACCTGGCTGGCCAGCCACACCGCCGGGATATTTCGACTGCGTATCAACGCATCCCGGGCTGTCAGCGGCCCGACAAAACTGCCGTCGAAATTTTCCGGCTGGAAGTAGCCGAAATTACTTGGCAGATCCTTGAGGATACTCATCGGGTGGATCACCCCTTGGTCCAACGCCAGCCCATACAGGAAAGGTTTGAGCGTCGAGCCCGGTGAGCGCCGCGCCAATACGCCGTTGACTTGACCGTGGAGGCTTGTGGATAAGTAATCCGCCGAGCCTACCAGCGCCTTGACGCTCTGATCGCGGCTGTCGATCAGGATGGCCGTAGCGTTTTCCACACCGGTACTGCGCCGCTCGGCGATAAATCCGGTGATCAGCCGTTCGAGTAAATGTTGCAAGGGCAAGTTGAGGGTGCTGTGCAACTCGTTGCCGGCCTGGGATGCCAGCAATTGCTCGCTCAAGTGCGGTGCCAGAAAGGGAATCTGCTGGCGGTTGCGCGCCTCCAGGGGCAGGTCCAGCAAACTGTCGTTACGCGGGTCCTGTGGGTAAGTCTCGCGCCAGTCAGCCATCAAGCGCAGCCGCGCGTTTTGCAACGACGGCCCGAAGCGCGCACGTCGCCCCGGTTGCTGCGGAATCACCGCCAACGCCAGCGCTTCGGACAACGACAGTTGTGCCGCCGACTTACCAAAGTAGATGCGGCTTGCCGCCTCGGCGCCCTCGATATTGCCGCCCATGGGCGCCATGTTCAGGTAGGCCTCAAGGATATCGTGCTTGCTGTAGCGTGCTTCCAGCCACAGCGCCAACGCCATCTGCTGCAACTTGCCCGGCACTTGGCGGGTGTTCAGATCCCACAAGCGCCGCGCCAGTTGCATGCTCAAGGTCGACCCGCCCTGGCGTTGGCCACCGCTGTAAGTGGCCAGGGCTGCGCGCAGCAACGCTGGGGGATTTATACCCGGGTGCCAGTAGAAATTACGGTCTTCCTTGAGCAGCAAGGCCTCGACCAATGACGGCGACATGCGCTCCAGCGGCAGCCACAGACGGTATTGCCCGTCATCCGCCAATGTCATGCGCAGCAGTGAACCGTCGTCGGCCAATACCACCCGTGACGAGGTCACGGCCTGTTCCAGCGGGGCATGGGGCCACAGCCGCAGCCCCGCCAGTAGAACCGCCGCTGCCAGCAGCGGCGTCAGGCGTTTAAGGCTTGGTAATTTCAAGCTGGCCTACTTTGCCGCGCCCTTGCAGGGTGGTTTCGTACATGCCTTCGGCGTAGGCCGGTGGCGTATTGAAGGTGCCGGCGTTGGTGGCACGCACGCGGTAGACGAAAGTGCCTACATCGCGCAGTGCAGTGCCGTACAACACCACCCGATCATCACGCACGTCCACATAGTCCGGCTGCCAGGTGCTTAGCTCGGTTTCGCCGATGGGCGCTTGCCATGCGTCAGCTTGCTGGCTGTCTTCTTCCACGTATTCGGACTCTTCACCTTCCTCACTGCTGGCGGCTTCCGGCTCCGGCGGCAAGTTATACACAGGCTCGACGCCACCCGGCAGCAAGTCGACCACGGCCACTTGCTGCACCTGATCACGGTCTGTAGCACGCAGACGCAGGCGTACCAGGAACTCATCACCTACCGCCACCTTGCTCACCGGCTCGCCCTTGAGGTCGAGGTATTCGTGGATGATTTCCAGGCCATTGTTGATCGGCTTGAGCTTGGCGCCCTTGTCGAAACCGGCTTCGCTGAGCATGTAGAACGCGGCCGGGCCGTCGGATTTTTCCATCACCAGCTTTTGCGTGGTGGCTGGCACGGCGGCGCGTGGTGGCTGACCGGCCATCTCCAGCAATTGCTGTTGCTTGTCACCCAGCCAGGCGGTGGCCTTGAGGGTCATGTCGCTTTGCGCGCGCTGGCCATAGTTGTCCAGGGCGCGCAGCAACAGCGCCGCCGACAGCGAGTTGTAACGCTGCTCATTGAGGCGCTTGCCGAGTTTATCCAGCAGGGCCGTGGGCACATCGTCCATTAGCTCAGGGAAGTGGCGCGCCAGCAGGTGCAGGTGTTCGGCATCGTGCACCAGCGGGTCGTAATACAAACCGTCGCTGTTCCACTTATCCACAAGCGAACGCCATGGGATTTTGCGGAACAGTGCATCGGCCTGGCGATCCTGCTTGAGCAACTTGTAGCTGGCGGCTAGGTAGGCGGCGCCCAGGTCGTTCTGCCAGGTGTCTTTGAAGTAGCTCTCGTAGCGCTCGCGGATATCGCTCAACGCACCACTCACCAGAATCCCCTGACGGCTCAGCAGGTAACTGGCGTAGGCGCGGTTGCGCAATTCCGACAAGCCTTCGCTAGGACCGTTGGCCAGGTCTGTCAGATACGCGTTCGAGCGCACCAGCAGATCTTCCGGCACAGGCGACCCGCGCTCTTTGGCTTCGATCAGAAAGTCGGTGGCGTACAGGCTGGCGTACGGCGCCACGTCCGGGTTGGCGGCCCACAAACCGAAGCCACCGGCCTGGTTCTGGCGTTGGCGCAGCATGCGCACGGCGCTGCTGAAGGCTTGTTCGGCTTGCGGTGTGTTGCCGCCCCAGATCAATGCCGGCATGGCCTTGGATACCAATTGCTCGGTGCAGGCATAGCCGTAGTCATCCAGGTAATGCTTGAGGCCGTTTGCCCATACCAGTGGCGAGGCGGCCACACCCAGTTGCACGTCACGCAGCTGGCTGAACAGTTCGCGAGTAGGTTTGAGTTCTTTGCTGGCGCCGTCGAAGCGGCCCAGGCTCAGTGCCACGCGATGTTCGCTCAGCGGTCGAATCGAGGTAGTTTCCGCCACCTGGATACGCTTGCCGTTTGGCAATACGGCGACGAAGCGTAAGTCTGCCGAACCGAGGATTTCACCCACCTTGATCTTGAACTCGGCAGTGCCTTCCTTGCGCGGTTGCAGTGACAACGTGCTGCCCTTGTCGCCCTGTACCTTGAGGCCATCGCTGGTCTGCAGTTCAACCTTTACGTCGGCCGCCGCATCGAGGTTGCTGAACACCCCGGCGCTGACGTTGAACACATCCCCGGGCGCCACAAAGGCTGGCACGTTTGGTGTGATCACGATCGGCCCGCGCACCTCGGTATTGGCTTCGCTGACACCGACGCTGTCGCTGTCCACTGCCACCGCAAACAGGTGTAGCTTGCCGTTGAAGCTGTCCGGCACCTGGTAATGCAGCACGGTTTCGCCGGCTGGCAGGTCGACCAATCCCGACCACCACGCCACCGGCGGCTGATGCTTGCGCTTGAACGGGTTGAGGTGATTGGCCAGGGCGCCTTCCGTATCGCCACCGGGCGCCGCCCCACTGAGCAGGCGGCTGAATTCCGGCAGGATTAGGTCAAGGATCTGACTGGTGCCTACCTCCAGCGCACGCTTCTGGAAGAAGAAGCCCAACGGGTCAGGCGTCTGGTAACGCGCCACTTGCAGGATGCCTTCATCTACCGCGTAGACCACTGCGCGGCCCGGGCGGTCGGCAGTGACCTTGATATCCAGCATCTGCCCCGGCTCGATTTTCGCCGGGCCTTCAACCTTCAGCGCCATGCGTCGCGCATCCAGGTTGATGCTGAACGGCACCACACCATAGGACAGCGGGCTCATGTACACCTCGGCCGAACCCATATCGCGCACAAACTGCACGTTGACGTAGGCATTGCCCTCGAGCCCTGCGGGAACGCGGATATGTTGCACGCTGTTGGTGCTGTCGGCCTTGAACCACTGCTGGGTGTAGACCTTGTCGCGCTCGATGGTGATCAAGCCGGCGCCGGTGTAGGGCGCACGGATGCTGATGGCGATCTCATCACCGGTGGCGTAGCTGCGTTTATCCAGGCGCAGTTGCAGCTCAGCGTTGCGTTCCAGCGAGCGCGAAGTGTTGCCACGCCCGGCCACGCTGTAGTCGATCTGGTTGAGCAGGTTGCCGTTGGCGTCTTTGAGTTGCAGGGTGAAATCGCCCGGGGTTCCGGTGTTCAAGGTCTGCTTGGCGCCTTGGGCGGTCATCACCAGCGGCTGCGCTGGCTGGCTGATGTTCTTGATGCGCGACTCGTACTTGTAGGTGCCGTTGGACTGTTTCACCAGCACCGACACATAACGGTGTTCGACCACTTCGCTGGTCAGGCCGTCTACCGCCAGCGGCGTAAGGTCCGCCGCGACGGCCAGCCATTGCACCTGGCGCGGCGCGTCTTTGGCGACGTACGACAGCGAATCCTGACTTTTCACACCGACCAGGTAGGGCGCGGATGACACCAGCAAGGCACTTTGCGCCGCCACATTGCGTCCGCCTTCGGCTTCGAACACCTGGCTCATCACCTGCAGGCGATAGGTGCTGTTGGCGAAGCGTTGCAGGTTGAGGTCGAGCACGGCTTGGCCGTTGTCGTCGACGGTGGTTTCGGCCAGGTCTTCAGTGCTGGCGTCTTCTAGGGCGTCGTTGAGGCGGAAACGGTAATCGGGGTAACGGTCAAACGCCGCGAGCGTCGGGCTCAGGGACATTTTCGCGGTCACGCGACGGCCGGCCGCCGGTGCGCCGAACAAGTGCATGGCGGTGACCTTGGCTACCACTTGGTCCGGTGGAATCCAGCCCTGCACAGGCGTGTCATGCAAACTCAGGCTGACCTTCATGCGGTCCGGTTCGAAGTCGCGGACCTTGAAGCTCACGCTGCCCAAGTCGGTACGGGTCTGCTTCTGGCCAATCAACTGCAAGGTTGCGGTGTACTCCCCGGCCGGCGCCACTTCGCTGCTGGGGAAATCAAAGGTTTCAAAACCGCTGGCGGACAGCTTCACCGGCTGGCGGATGATTTCCAGGCCACGCGGATCGGTGATTTGCAGCTCCACCGGCAGGCCTTGCAGCGCGCCTTTCCAGTTGCCGCTGCGCACGATCATGCCAAGGTGCGCGGTTTCACCGGGCCGGTACAGGCCACGGTCGGTAAACAGGTAGGCGCTGAGGCGATCAATCGCACCATCTTCTTCCAAACCGCCTACGTCGAAGCGCGACAAATCCAATTGCTGGGACTGGCGGGCAATGGGCAGGAACGACTGATCATTACCGCGAGTGACCACATACATCAGTGGCGTTTTCTCACGACGCAGTTCATCCAGCTTGGCGAAATGCGCGTGGCCTTCGCCGTCGGTATGGCCGCTGGCGACCGGCAAACCGTTGCGACCGATGATATCAACTTGGGCGTCGGACACCGGCGAGCCGTTGCCGATGGACTGCACATACACATCGTGGCTGCCATCGCTGGAGCGCTTGGCGATGATGCCGAGGTCGGTCACCACGATAAAACGCAGGTCGCTGGTGCTGTTGCGCTCGTACTCGAACGTACGCTCGGCGGGGTCATCCTGCGGGCTGAGCTTGAGGACAAAAATACCGCGACGTCCGCCATTGGCGGTGAGGTAGTGGCTGAGGTCCACATTGCCGTAGACGGTTTTTGCCGGATCATTGGATGACAGAGGAATATCCAAAGACTGACGCTCGACCATGCGATCGAAGTACTCATTGCCAAAGTTTGGTCGCGCAAAGCTGCCGCTGCTCTGGTCCACCAGATGTTGCAGCTGGTTGGGCAATAGGCGGGCGATTTCCACATGGGCGCCGGGCACGCCACGGGCCATGAACCCTAGGCGTTTTTCGCCATTGAGGCTGAGCAAGGCGCCGTCAGACAAGAACTGCAAGGTACGTGGATACGCCGGCATGCTGATCAGCGACGCCGTCGGAGTTTTTGCCAGGTAGCCACCGATGGCTTCAAGGTTGGCGGGCACTCGTACATACACCGCGCGACCGGCCGGGGCCTTGAATTTGAAAGCGTGCAGGGTGTTCAGCGGCTCGACGCTGGGCACGTGGGTCAGGTTGACCTTGGTGCTGCGGGCGAGCAGGGCGTCGTCGATCTCGTTGCTGTTGTAGGGGCGAGTGTCGTCCTGGACTTTTTCTGGCAACAGCCAGGCCTGGACCTTACCGGCGATGGTGTCGTCGGCTACGGCGCTGGAGCTGCTGAACATCAGCACGGGCTCCGGTTCGCCACGTTCGTTGTCGACAAAACTCACTTCGGCCCCGGTAAAGGTCAGGCGATAGCGACCGGGCACGGTGACGTCCGCCACCAGCGGTGCGCTGCTGGCGTTGCCGCCGTCGCGGGCCTTAATGCCTTCGTCGAGCTTAGCGCTGACCGGTGTGCTTTCCAGCGGCGTAGCCAGGGCGGCGGAGCGTACGTAGGCGTTTAGCTTTTTCTCGTCGAAGGTGATTTCCGGGCGGTTGGGCAACTGGGCGTCGCGGTAGACCAGGCCTTTGCCGAGGGTCACCGTTACGCGCTTGCGTAGGCTGTCTTCATCCACTGGGTGTGAAAAATGGAAGGTGGCCACCAGCTGTTTCAGCGTCGGGTTGGACGGGTCCTGGTACAGCTCGTTTTGCGCCAGGGTGGCTCGGAACGGTTGGGTGGAAAACTGCATGCTGTACTGGTCCAGTAACACGCCATCGGCCAGCAGGTTTTTCTTGGCCAGGTCCAGGGTGTAATGGGCGTCGATGGGCCAGTCTTTCTCAGGTACGAACTGCAGGGTACGGTCGTCGGACCAACGCCAGGTGCCCGCAACCGCAGGTTTGAGGCTAATACCGTCGGTGACCGGTTTGCCGATGGCCGCCAACGGGGCCACGGATTCGCCGAAACGCACCTGCACGTTATCCACAACCGGCTGCTGCTGGGTGTAGTCGGTGAGGTTCGGTTTGTGCAGCGAATAGCTCGCGGTGTGCGGCTGCGGCAGGTTGGAATACCAATGCCAGCCGTAGAACCCGGCGGCGGCCAGCAGGACCAGGCCTAACACGCCGGCACCGGTCTGGCGCGGATAAGCGCGGGCTTTGCTGCCCATGTTCGCCAACCCACGGCCGGTAGCGCGCAGCCAAAGCGGCGGATGCCATTGGCCAAAGACGGCCCCCACCACAGTCAATAACGCACCGACAATACGGCGGCTGATCGCTTTGAACGAATCGGACATGGTGAGCATCCCTGGCTAAGTGCGGCGTATCTTACACGCGTCTTTGATACAAAAGATGACGCCATACGCCGACGGCTTTGGCCGAATCATTTAGCCCCTCGGCACAGTGGAGCAGGTCCGAGGCGTAGGCCGGGGCGCCCTCGAGGCTGAGGTCGGTATGGGGGGTGAAAAAGTGGTGGGGCGGGTTGGGCTTTACTTTGCTCATTGCGGTAACTCCAATGTAGTCGATTGGAGCAGCCACGAATCGCGACTAAACGATGGGGTGGCGCTTGTGCGCCCCATGTAAATCTTTCCCGAGCGACTAAACCCGGTCACTGAATTGGCAGTGACAAACGCAGACTAGCCACCCAAAGGCAGGGCACAAGCGGCTGGGATTCTCTCGGAAATGTCCGGGGAGGTAGGACTGCTTTTTTCAGACATTACCTCGGCCCAAAAGCGTTGACGTTTGCGGATTGGGCTATGGCAGGTTTTGTCTGCCTTTAGGCATACAAATGATTGGTGAGCATCACAAAACAACTGTGGGAGCGAGCAAGCCCGCTCCCACATTTTGATCTTCAGAGGGCTTGAGGTCGGTGGCTCAGGTCCACCAGTAGCGCACGAGGTGGAAGAAAATCGGCGCCGCAAAACACACCGAATCCAGCCGATCCAACATACCGCCGTGCCCTTCGATCATATGCCCCCAGTCCTTCACGCCCCGGTCGCGCTTGATCGCCGACATCACAATGCCGCCGGCAAACCCCAGCAGGTTGATCAACAGCGCAATCAGGAAAGACTGCCAAGGATTGAACGGCGTGGTCCACCACAGTGCCGCACCGATCAGGGATGACAAGAGGATGCCGCCGACAAACCCTTCCACTGTTTTCGACGGTGACAAGTTAGGCGCGATCTTGTGTTTGCCGAACAGCTTGCCGCACACGTACTGCAGCACGTCGGACAGTTGCACCACGATCACCAGGTAGGCGATCAACAACAGGTTGCGGCCTTCGTAGCCGGGGATGTCGAGGGTGAGCAAGGCGGGCACGAAGGATACGCAGAACACCGCGATCATCAGGCCCCATTGCACCTTCGACGCGCGCTCAAGGAAGTGCGTGCTGTCGCCGCCCAGCGAGGCGAGGATCGGTAGCAGCAGGAACACATACACCGGGATGAAGATCGAGAACAACCCATACCAGTCCGAGTAAATCAGCAGGTATTGCAGTGGCAACGCCAGGTAGAACGCGGCGACCAGCGCCGGGTAGTCGCTGCGGCGGGTGGGCGTGAGCGTGAGGAATTCGCGCAGGGCGTAAAACGATACGGCATAGAACAGCAGGATCACCGCGCCGGTGCCGAGCCAGAAGGCGACACCGATGACTACCACCATCACCCACCAGGCGTTGATGCGCGCGTTGAGGTTGTCGATCACCGCGTTCGGGTTGCCACGGGTACGCAGTTTGAGGATCAGGCCGATCAGCGAGGCGAGCACCAGGATCGCGCCGATGCCGCCGAACAACATCAGGGTTTGGCTATCCATCTCAGGAATGCTCCGGGGCAAGGGCGAGCAGAGCATCGCGAGTACGGGCGAGGAAGGCGACTTTGTCTTCGCCTTCTTCCAGTTGCAGCGGTGCGCCGAAGCTGGTGGTGCACAACAATGGCAGCGGCAATACGCGACCTTTGGGCATGACACGGTTGAGGTTGGCGATCCACACAGGAACCAGTTCGGCCTGTGGGTAACTTTTTGCCAGGTGGTACAGGCCGCTTTTGAACGGCAACAGGCCATCCTCAAGATTGCGCGTGCCTTCGGGGAAGATGATCAGCGAGTCGCCGCCTTCCAGCGCATTGAGCATGGGCTGTAATGGGTTATCCACAGGGTCTTTGCGTTCGCGGTCGATCAGCACGCCGTTGAACACGCGGTTGATGATGTAGCGACGCAAGGCACTTTTATTCCAGTAATCGCTGCCGGCCACCGGGCGCGTGAATTTGCGCAGGTTCTGGGGCAACGAGGCCCACAGCAACACGAAGTCGCCGTGGCTGCTGTGGTTGGCGAAGTAGATGCGCTGCACCGGCACCGGCGCGCAACCGAGCCACAGGCTGCGGGCGCCAGTGACGGTGCGGGCCATGGAGGTAATCAGCGTGGCGACCACGGGTTCGAACATGAGGATTCCTTATCCGGCGAAAGGCAGCCAAGGGCTGGCGAGGATCACGGCCAGGGTCAGCAGCGCTTGCGCGCCGAGCAGCCAGGCTTGTTTGCGCAGCAGTTTGAGTGCGCCGCGACGGCGCTCGGTCCAGGGCCGGCCAGCGCGTTTGGGCGATTGCAGGCCGAGGGTTTGCAGGGCCTGGTCGAGGTCGGCGGTGCGCTCGATGTCGCGCGCCAGCAGGGCGAACAGGTCAGCGTCAAACGCCACACGCAGCGCCCAGTACTTTTGCAGCAGTCCGAGGATAATCATCCACAGGCTCAGTAGCAGGCAAATCGGCGAAATACTCGCTATCAACAGTTGAGCCAAGCCAAATAACACGCCGACCAGCGTCAGGCCTGTTGATAACTGATCCAGCGAACGGCCGCGACGCAGCAGGCTGGCGACGACCTGAAGTTCCATATCAACGGGCATGGGACAAACCCTCCAAGGCTTCTCGGTGAGCAGGGTGCAGGACCACGTCGGGCCGCGCTGTACGAATGATAGTCAGCGCATTCTCTACCGTCGCGGCACGTCCGGTAGACAACAGCCAGGCGGCGACGGCGGTTGCGCTGCGCGAATAGCCAAGGGCGCAGCACACCAGCAATGGGCCGCTGGCGCGCAAGCGTTCGATGGCGTGTGCGGCTTGCCGGCATTCGTCGGGTGTCGGTGCGACAAGGTCCAGCACGGGTATGGACTGATAGGCGCGTCCCTGTGGATTAATCGGCAATTCTGCGCAGAGATCGACGATGGCCTTGAAGGGCGCCTGCTCACTTGTCGTAGGAATACGACCAAGCCAGACGTTATCCACAACCCGGTCGGGTTGTGGATGTTTGCGTGTCCACAGCCGTGAGTTGATCCAGGCAGCTGCCAGATAGGGCGCGTATAGCCAGCGCGCGGCAGGGGTTAGTTGGCCATCGGCGCGTTTCTGAAAGCCCGAAGCGCCCAGTACCAAGTAATTGGCTTTGACCAACGCGAGAGAAACCGACGGCCAGAGTATCCACAGCCAGCCACCGCCCAGTACAACGGCAAGCATCGCCAACAGCAAAGCGCACACGCCGTAACGCACGCCTAACCGCCAGCGTTTGGGCGCGCGCGTCAGCCGCGCATTCAACAATGGACTCGGGTGTTCAACCGGCCACAACCACACGCAAATCCACCCCGCGAGGGCGCCTGTGGGTAAGTCGATAAAGTGATGTTGATAAGTGGTCAGTACCGAAATACCGATCAACGCGAACCAGCCATGCACCACCCACCGCCAGAACCCTTGAGTGTGGCGCTGGAACATGACCCACAGGATCACCAGCAGTGCGATATGCAGCGAGGGCGCCTGGTTGAACGGCTTGTCGAACCCGGCCAGCACCGCAAACAGCCAGCCGAATACGCCATCCAGTTCAGGCCGCTCGAAGGTGAAGCGCAACGGCCAGATCAGGAAGCTGCTCACGGCAATCACCTGCGCACTCAGCAGCCGCAACGCGTGTTGTTTCAACTCGTGGCGGGTACTGGGCAGCAGGAGTGAGCACCCATACAGCAGGTCGATGGACCAGTAGGGCACAATGGTCCAGGCCCAAAACGGCATATGGGTTTCCCAGCCGAACACCAGCGTGCCGACGTCGCTGCGCTGGCTGGTGACCCAGGTGGCAAAGCCGTAGGTGCTGAAGAACAGCGGCGCCAACAGCAGCAGCCATAAAACCGCTGGTTTCAATAAACCGGGTTCGCGCATGCTCAGATCTTCTGCGCCAGTGACACGGTAAAGATGCCCCACTCATCCACACGCTGGGTGATCTTGCGAAAGCCCGCAGCCTCGACCAACTGATCCATTTCCGCCTGGCTGCGCCGACGCATGACCCAGGCCTGGCCCTGGCGATGACTGGTCAGCGCACGGGCAATCAGTTCCAACTGCGGGTGCCATGGTTGGCCGGTGTACACCAGGTAGCCGCCGGGCTCCACGGCTTCGGCCAGGCCGGCCAGCGAGCCGCCGACCATGCCGTTATCGGCAAACAATTCATACAGCCCGGACACCACTGCCAGTGTCGGCTTGGGGTCCAGCGCGGCCAGGTCGAGGCGATCAAACGCATCGCCTTTGACGAACTGCGCGATATCCCCCAGGCCCTTCTCGCGAATCAAGGCGCCACCGTCGCGCACGTTGATGTCGCTGTAGTCGCGCAGCAGGATCGACTCCGGCAGCGGCGACACGCCCTGCAAGGCTTCCAGGATGTAGCGACCATGACCGGCGGCAATATCCACAATGCGCACTTCGCGATCATCCGCGCATAACTTGGCCATGGCCAGGCGCAGCAGTTCCTCGACGTTCAGCTTGCGCTGGCGAATGCCGCGCCAGCCGATGGAGTTGAGGTAATTGGTGTCGATCATCCGCCCCAGCCGACCTTTGCCGGTGGGTGTGTTGCGGTACACGTAGTCCAGGGTGCTGCCAGAGTCGAAGCCGGTGTCGAAACCCAGTTTCACCCCATCCGACAGATTTTTGCCCAGGCCCATGCTGGCGCGGGTCATGCGCCAGTACAGGTCGCGCAAGGAGTTGCGCGGCAACGGCGCGGCAAGGGATTCGGACTCGGCGCAGGTGGCGCCGATTTTGTCGGCGTGGAGCAACGGGGCGCGGTCCAGCGGGTGTTCGAAGTTCTGCAGGATAAAGCGCTTGGCGCTGCTCACGGCGGTCGCGCGGTCGCGTTCGCCGAGGGTGTCGTGAAAGAAACCGGGGAGGATATGCAGCTCTTTTTTCAGGCTGCCGAGACGATCGAAAAATTGCTGCTGGGGTTTGCGGTGCACCACAAAGTCGGAGCCCGAGATCAGCAATTGGGTCGGCACCTGGATCGCTTGGGCATCGGCTACAACCCGGTCGGCCGCTTCGTACAGGCCGAGCAGCACATTCACCGAAATGGCCTTGGTGATCAGCGGGTCACTGTCGTAGGACACCACGCGTTCCGGGTCATGGCTGAGGAACTTGGCCTTGACGTAACTGTTGACGAAAAAGTTGCCACGAAACTTGCGCATCAGCGCCAGGCCCGGCCGGGCGAATGGTACGTAGAGCTTGACCTTGAACGCCGGGGAGGCAAGCACCAGGGCGCGGATCTTCGGTGCGTAATCGTGCACCCAGGTCGCGGCAATCACCGCGCCGACGCTTTGGGCGATGACGGCGAAGTTTTCTTCTTCGATGCCATAGGTGGCGCCAATGTGATCGCAGAACGTCTGCACATCGCGGGCGCTGGTGGCAAAGCTCGGGCTGTCACCGCGCGCGCCGGGCGAATGGCCGTGGCCACGGGCATCCCAGGCGAAAAAGTCGAATGCCGGCAGGTCCAGTTCATCCACCAGATGGGCGATGCGCCCCGAATGCTCGTGGCCGCGATGGAACAGCACGATCGCCTTGCGCGGCTCATCGCCAAACGCAGCGGTAGCCGGCCAGTGCCGGTAGAAAAGCTCGACGCCATCGTGGGTACTGAAGGTGTGCTCTTGCTGTTCGCGCATCGCAAAATCCTTATGCAGAAGGGGAAGTCGTTTCGTTAAGACCTTGGCGCACGCGGTTGACCAGGGTGTAGGCGAGCAGGGCGGCGACCAGCCACATCACCGCATCGACCCAACCCGCGCCCAGCCAGCCCAGCGCCACGCCGGTGGCCAGCACACCCAATACAAACGCTCGATCGCTCTTGCCCATCGGCCCGTCATAGCGGCGCGACGCGCCCACCATCGGCCCAAGCACTCCGGCGTATTCGCTGAACACCGCCAGCAGCGCCACCAGCAACACAGGCGCCAGGCTTACGCCGGGGATCAATGCAAACGGCAGGATCAGCGCGCTGTCGGCGATCACGTCGCACAGTTCATTGAGGTAGGCGCCCAGGCGCGACTGCTGGCCGAATTCTCGGGCGAGCATACCGTCGATGGCATTGAGGGCCATGCGCAGGATCATCCACAGCGGGATCAGCGCAAACAGCCACAGGTGTAGGGCAAAGCTGGCGATCAACAGGCCGACCAGCAGCGAAATCACGCCGGCCAGAAGGGTGATCTGGTTGGCGGTGGTGCCGTTGTCGTAGAGGCGCTGCACCAGAGGGCGCAGCAGGTTTTGAAAGCGCGGCTTGAGCTGATAGATCGAAATCATAAGGGGTAACGCTTCCTTGTCCATTGACCCGCGAAAAACTGGTCTGGAGTGTGCCGATTAATCGCAGCCTGCACCAGTGATGGCGCGTGTTTATGGGGGTTTAGTCACGATCTTGGACACAACGATGTCCCTGTGTGGCAGCTGGCAAGTCAGCTCTCACACAGGACCGCTTCCACAGGGGGGTTGGGGGGTACTGAAACTGCTGTTTTTCGAACAAAAATTTCACGCATCGTGTTATATCGTAACGAATTATGTACATTCAGGCGTTGAGTGGATGCAAGTGGATCTGGAAGCTGAAGGCGCTTCGGTGGAGGGCCTCCCGCGGTTTCAACAAGGGCTCTTCCATGCCCGTCGATTGCGCCAAGCCGGTATCAGCCTGACGGTGCTGGCCGTTGCCGGCTGGGTGCTGGCGCTGTTTGTCGCGCTGTTCGCGCCGCTGTCGATTTGGCCGGTGGTGTTGATCAATGGCGCGTCGGCGTTGCTGCTGCTGGTGGCCGGTTTGCAATCGGCGTGGTGGGTGGCGGATTGGCGTGCCCAGGCGTTGGAAGCGCCTGCGGTTGAAGAACCGGTTGAAGACATCGGCCGGTACGCGCGCCTTGCGGAGCGTTTTGGCAAGCAGATCGGCGCGCCGGTGCTGTGGCTTGGCGGTTGGTCGTTGCTCGCGCTGGTCAGCATTCTTGAGTTCTGGAACCTGGCCTTGCCCGCCGCTCCCGTCGGTCAATCAGCAAGCGTCGGTGCGGCGCTGGCGCTGGCCTTGGCGTTTGGCCTGCTGGTGTTCGAACGTCGTCTGGCCCAGGAAACCGCTGCGCAGTGGCCGGAAGCCTCGCAACTGGCACAGTTAAGCCGAGTGGCGATTATTTGCCTGGTGATCAGTGCGATTTGCCTGCTGTTCGCAGGGGCGAATTCCGTCTGGCCCCTTAGGTTGGCCGTGTTGATCGGCCTGCTGCCGGCGCTGGTCTCGCTGGAGTTTCTTTTAAGAGCGGTGCTGTCACTGTTTAGCCCGCGTCAGCCACGCCTCGAACCCCGCCTGATGGCGCAGAGTTTTATCGCTGGGCTGCTGCGTTGGCCGCCGCAACCCTTGCTCGCGTTGCAGCACGAGTTGCACAACCGCTTCGGTATCGATTTGCGCCAGATCTGGGCGTTTACCTACATGCGTCGGGCGTTTCTGCCGGTGCTGTTGGTGGTGCTGGCGGTAGGCTGGGCGCTGACCGGCGTGCATGAAGTTCCGCTGCAAGGGCGTGGGATTTATGAGCGTTTTGGCAAACCGGTGCAGGTCTTCGGCCCTGGCCTGCATGCAGGTTTGCCATGGCCGTTGGGCCGCGTAATAAGCGTGGAAAATGGTGTGGTGCATGAGCTGGCCACCAGCGTCAGTGACGCCGCCGCGCCGGAACTCGCCCCCGCCGAAGGCCCACCGCCGCTGATCGCCAACCGCTTGTGGGATGCCAGCCATGTAAATGACAAATCCCAAGTGATTGCCAGCAGCAGCGGCGACAAACAGAGCTTCCAGATCGTCAATATGGACGTGCGGTTTGTCTACCGCATCGGCCTCACCGACCAGGCCGCGCTTGCCGCCACCTATAACAGTGCGGATGTGCCGACCCTGATCCGCAGCACCGCCAGCCGCATTCTGGTGCATGACTTTGCCTCGCGCACCCTCGATGAACTGCTCGGTGAACAACGCACCAGCCTGGCCGACGAGATCGGCCGCGCGGTGCAGGCGGACCTGCAAAAGCTCGACAGCGGCGTGGAAATCCTCGCCACCGTGGTCGAGGCGATCCACCCGCCGGCCGGTGCCGCCAACGCCTATCACGGCGTGCAAGCCGCACAAATTGGCGCCCAAGCGTTGATCTCTCGCGAACGCGGCGCGGCCAGCGAACAAACCAACCAGGCCTTGCTCCAGGCCAGCACCGCGCGCGACCAAGCCCAGGCCACTGCGCGCGAAGTGAATGCGGGTGCCCAAGCGGCCGACCTGCGTTTTATCGCCGAACAAAAGGCCTACGCCACGGCTGGTCAGGCCTTCGTGCTGGAACAGTATCTGGGCCAACTCAGCCAAGGCCTGGCTCACGCCAAGCTGCTGATTCTGGATCATCGCTTGGGCGCCGATGGCGCGCCGACGATCGATCTGCGTTCTTTTACCTTGCCGGCCGATCCCTCGGTGCCGCGTAAAGCCGTTCAATAAGGAGTCTGTCTGTTGAGCGCTCATTCTCACGATCATCATCACGGCCATCACCACCACCCTCATCACGGTGACGAGCAAGCCGCCGGCCCATTCCCATGGCGGCGCATGGCCTGGGCGCTGTTGCTGGTGCTGTTTGCAGTCGCGGCCGCCAGCCTTGTGCAGGTGCGCTCCGGCGAGGCCACGGTGATTACCCGTTTCGGCAACCCATCGCGGGTGCTGCTGGAACCGGGCCTTGGCTGGCGCTGGCCGGCGCCGTTCGAAGCGGCGATCCCGGTGGACTTGCGCCTGCGCACCACCTCCAGCGGTTTGCAGGATGTGGGCACCCGTGATGGCCTGCGCATCATCGTGCAGGCCTATGTGGCGTGGCAGGTGCAGGGCGACGCGGAGAATGTGCAGCGCTTCATGCGCGCCGTGCAGAACCAGCCGGATGAAGCGGCGCGGCAGATCCGTACCTTTGTGGGGTCGGCACTGGAAACCACGGCGGCCAGTTTCGACTTGTCCAGCCTGATCAACACCGATGCCAGCCAGGTGCGCATCGCCGATTTCGAAGCGCAGTTGCGCCAGCAGATTGATCAACAATTACTCACCACTTACGGCGTGCGTGTGGCCCAAGTCGGGATTGAGCGGCTGACCTTGCCGTCGGTGACCCTCACCGCCACGGTCGACCGCATGCGCGCCGAGCGTGAAACCATCGCCACCGAACGCACCGCCGTGGGCAAGCGTGAGGCAGCGCAGATCCGTTCTGCCGCCGAGCGCGATGCGCGCATCCTCCAGGCCGACGCGACGGTGAAAGCCGCCGATATCGAAGCGCAATCGCGGGTCGAAGCAGCGCAGATCTATGGTCGCGCGTACACCGGTAATCCCCAGTTGTATAACCTGCTGCGCTCGCTGGATACCTTGGGCACCGTGGTCACGCCGGGGACCAAGATCATCCTGCGCACCGATGCGGCACCGTTCCGCGCCTTGGTGGACGGGCCGAAGGATGTTCAGCCATGACCGAGCGTGACAGCCCGGACAGCCCATGGATCCAGGCCGGGCGCCTGACCTTTCTGGCGCTGTACGCGGTGACCGTGTTGGCGGCGTTGGCCTGGGCGTTTTCCAATGTGCGCCAGATCGACCCGCAGAACCGCGCCGTGGTGCTGCACTTCGGCGCCCTTGACCGCATCCAGAATGCCGGGTTGTTGTTGGCGTGGCCGCCGCCGTTCGAGCAGGTGGTGCTATTGCCCGCAGCCGACCGAGTGATCGAGCGGCGTGTGGACAACTTGCTGCGTTCCGACGCGGCGACCCAGGCCGACCGCGTGGCCAGTTTTGCCACGCCGCTCAGTGATGCGCTGGCCGGCTCCGGCTACCTGCTGACCGGCGATGCCGGTGTGGTGCAGCTGGATGTGCGGGTGTTCTACAAAGTCACTGAACCTTACGCCTTTGTGTTGCAGGGCGACCATGTGCTGCCGGCCTTGGATCGACTGGTGACCCGCAGCGCCGTGGCCCTGACGGCAGCGCGTGACCTGGACACGATTTTGGTGGCGCGTCCTGAATTGATCGGCACCGACAACGGCGCCGCCGAACGCCGTGAGCGGTTGCGCGGCGATCTGGTGCAAGGCATCAATAAACGCCTCACGGAGTTGGCTTCCACAGGCTTGGGATTGGGCATCGCAGTGACCCGCGTCGATGTGCAATCGAGCCTGCCTGGCCCGGCAGTGAATGCCTTCAATGCCGTCCTCACCGCCAGTCAACAAGCCGATAAGGCCGTGGCCAACGCTCGCACCGAAGCTGAAAAACTCACCCAAAATGCAACTCAACAAGCTGATCGCCTGGTGCAAGTTGCCCACGCCCAGGCAAGCGAACGCCTGGCCAATGCCCAGGCGCAAACCGCAACCGTCGCCAGCCTGGCCCAGGTGAAAGACCCGGGCCTGTTGTTGCGCCTGTACCGTGAACGTCTGCCGAAGATTCTTGGCCAGGCCGGTTCCGTGACCACGGTCGATCCACAAGACGACTCCCGCTTGATCATCCAGGGAGCCGAACAATGAGCGCACCCATGCTGACCTCCGCCGAGCAGCGCAGTGCCGCCCGGCAATTGACCCTGGCCATGTTGGCCTTGGGCTTGCTGATACTGGGCCTGGTATGGCGCTGGCTGTCGCCGGACCAGACCGGTGTGAGCCAGTTGCTGTTGGGCGTGGCGTCCTTGCTGGTGGCCGTTCCCGTGATGCGTTCGGCCTGGTACAGCCTGCGCTTCCCCAGCCTGCATGGCATCACCGACCAACTGATCGCCCTGGCCATGCTCGGTGCTTGGGCTACGGGGGATTTGCTGACCGCCGCGCTGCTGCCGATCATCATGATTTTCGGCCACGTGCTGGAAGAACGCAGCGTGATCGGCTCACAGGAAGCGATCCATGCCCTCGGCAAACTCACCCGCAGCCATGCGCGGCGGGTGCAGGCTGACGGCAGCATTGTTGAAGTGGATAACGGCACGCTGAACACTGGCGATATCGTCGAAGTGCGCGCCGGTGATCGGGTGCCCGCCGATGGCGTGGTGCTGTCGGGCCAGGCGAGCCTGGACACGGCGCCGATTACCGGTGAGTCGGTACCGTTGGAAGCCAGCGCAGGGGTGCTGGTGTTTGGCGGCGCGATCAACCTCGACGGCTTGTTACGTATTGAGGTGACCCGCACCGGTAACGAATCCACCTTAGGCAAAGTCATCGCGCTGATGCAGAACGCCGAGCGTTCTAAGCCACCGATTACGCGGCTGCTTGAGCGCTATGCCGGCAGCTATATGGTGCTGGTGTTGTTGCTGGCGGCGGTGACCTGGTTTGTGACCAATGACGCCCAGGCGATGCTCGCCGTGCTGGTGGCGGCATGTCCCTGTGCGCTGGTGCTGTCGGCGCCGGCCACGGCGATTGCGGGAATTGCGGTGGCGGCGCGGCATGGGATTCTGATTCGCAGCTCGGCGTTTCTGGAGGAGTTGGCGGACCTGACTTCACTGGTGGTCGACAAGACCGGCACCCTGACCTTTGGCACCTTGCGTCTGCAATCCATCGAAACCACGGCGCCGGATCGGCAGGTGATGTTGAACCTGGCGGCCAGCCTGGGCTCGGCCAGCAGCCACCCGGTCAGCCGGGCGTTGGCGGGGTTGGCGACGCAGGAACAGATGCAAGTGTTGACGGACATTCGCGAACGCCAGGGGCTGGGCATCGTGGCGCAAACCCAGCAGGGCGAAGCGGCCTTGGGCCGGCCAGAGTTATTCGAGCAACTGGGCATTGTCACTACGGCGGTGCCGAACCACGATGGCCCGATCGCCGGGCTGGCGCTGAACGGGCACTTTCTCGCCTGGCTGCTGCTGGCCGACAGTGTCAAACCGGAAGCACGCCAAGCCCTGCAAGAGCTGCGCGAGCTCGGCCTCGGTCGGCAACTGCTGCTCACGGGCGATCGTCAAAGCGTGGCCGACAGCCTCGCGCTGGAGGTGGGCATCAGCGACGTCGAAGCCCAGGCCCTGCCGGAAGACAAGCTCAACCGCGTGCTAGGGGAAATCGGCAGCGGTTTTCGCCCGATGGTGGTGGGCGACGGTATCAATGATTCCCTGGCGCTCAAGGCCGGTGTGGTCGGCGTGGCCATGGGCGCGGGCGGCGCGGATATCGCCTTGGCGTCGGCGGACGTGGTGCTGATCGGCAGCGACCTGCGGCGTCTGGGTACTTGTGTGCGCTTGAGTCGCCAATGCCGGCAGACGTTGCAGGTCAATGTGATCATCGGCTTGGGCTGGACCTTGGCCATCGTCGTGTTTGCGGCTTTCGGTTGGCTGGGTGCGGCGGGCGCGATGATTGCGGCGGTGCTGCATAACCTCAGCACCTTGCTGGTACTGGGCAATGCCGGGCGACTGTTGCGATTTCAGGAGCCACTGTTGAAGCTTGAGGAATAATGTTCAGAAATAGTTGAGAGGTGTTGTAACGCCGATGGGGGACCTCGCTCTAGTGGTGTGTCGAGACTGAACAATCCGTTCAGACCGACACCCACACTGACCCTTGAGGACTACAAAATGAACATCAAAAATGCCGTTTCCGGTGCTGCCCTGGCTCTCGCTGCCGCCACTATGTTTGCCGGTGTCGCCACTCAGGCGCAGGCCGCCGACGCTACTGTTCATTGCTACGGCGTAACTTCCTGCAAAGGCATGAACGACTGCAAGACCGCTGAAAATGCCTGCAAAGGGCAGGGCTCCTGCAAGGGGCACGGTTTCAAGGCCATGACCAAGGCAGCCTGTGACGCCGCTGGCGGCAAAGTCGGCGAGTAATCGCAGCCGAGTGCTACCGCAGCGGTTTACCGTCCGCTGCGGACACTCTCCCAGGAGTGTCTTATGCCTACCCCCCTTGCGAGCCTCGGTTACGGCCTGGGTTTACGCAGTGAGTACTACCCGCAGATCCTTGAACAATCGCCGCCCGTGGATTGGTTTGAAGTGATCTCCGAGAATTATCTGGTCCAGGGCGGTAAAGCCTTGTACTACCTGGATGCGATAGCCGAGCGCTATCCCCTGGTGATGCACGGCGTGTCCTTGTCCATCGGCGGGCCCCATGCCCTCGATACCGATTACCTGAAGCAAATCAAACAGCTCGCCGAGCGCATCCAGCCGGCATGGATTTCCGATCACCTGTGCTGGAGCCGCGGCAGCGCCCACCAGTTGCATGACCTGCTGCCGCTGCCTTACACCGAAGAAAGCCTCTACCACGTAGCTGCCCGCGTGCGCCAAGTGCAGGACGTGTTGCAACGCCCTCTGGTGCTAGAAAATGTCTCCAGTTATGTGCGCTCCAAGGCCGACGAATTCACCGAGTGGGAATTCCTCAACGCGTTGGCTCACTTGTCGGGGTGCCAGTTGTTGCTGGACGTCAACAATGTGTATGTCAGCTCGCGCAATCACGGCTTCGACGCTTGGACGTTTATTCGCAACCTGCCACCTGGGAGTATCCGCCAGCTGCACCTGGCGGGGCATATGGACTACGGCGACTACGTGGTCGACACCCATGACCATCCTGTGTGTGACCCGGTGTGGGCGCTTTATCAACAAACGCTTGAACACCTGGGGCCTGTGTCGACGCTACTGGAGCGCGACGACCATTTCCCACCCTTTGAAGAGCTGCTCATCGAATTGAGCAAGGCCCGTGAGTTGGGCGCTAAGGCCCTGGCCAGGAGGCATTTATGCGCCTGACCGATTGGCAGTTGGCCTTCGAACAGCACCTGTTAGCCGACACACCGAACGCCAGCAGTGGCTTCGCCGCGACCTTGATGGGCGGGCCGACGCTGGATGTAGAGACGGGCCTGGCGATTTACCACAACGCCTATATCGCGCGGCTGCAGGAAGTGTTGCGGCATGATTTCCGCACTATCCATTATTGGTTGGGCGATGATGAATTCGCCTCGCTGACCAAGGCCTATGTGCGCCGTTATCCATCGGCCCATTACAGCCTGCGCTGGCTGGGTCAGCGTTTCCCGGCGTTTATCCTTGAGCATTTGGTGGCGGAGCAAAGTGCGCCGCTGGCGGAACTGGCGCGGTTGGAGTGGGCGTTTACCCTGGCCTTTGATGCACCGCAGGGCGAACGGCTGACGCTGAACGATATGGCGTTGTTGCCACCTGAAGAATGGCCGGTGCTGCAGATCACCCTGGCGCCATCGGTGCAGCAGGTGCTGTGTCATTTCAATAGCGTAGCGATCTGGCGCGCCAGCAAGGACGAGTCGGATTTCCCCGACAGCCAGCCGTTGAGCCCGCCACAGATCTGCCTGGTGTGGCGCCATCAGAATATTTGCCATTACCGTAGCTTGGAACCCGAAGAAGCCTGTGCCTTGGCGGGAATGGCGACCACTGACTGGAACTTCGCCGAACTGTGCGCAGCGTTGGCAGTCAGTTACGCAGAGGGTGCACCGTTGCAGGCCATCACGTGGCTTAAACAATGGGTTCAGGATGGCTTGCTCGAGCGCCGGGCCTTATAGGCGAGCGCTATCAAATCGATAGCCTCCTACTTTGTCTTCGGATGGTCTACCCTCAAGCCAGGCGTCTGAAACACGGGGGGACTACTCATGCTCGCGCAACTTCCACCGGCCTTACAGAATCTTCAGTTACCGCTGCGTCTGCGACTCTGGGATGGCCATGAATTCAACTTGGGCCCCGAGCCCAGCGTGACCATCGTGGTGAAGGACCCCGCGGTTGTCAGCCAATTGACCCATCCCACGCTCAACTCATTGGGCGAAGCCTTTATCGAAGGCAAGCTGGAGCTGGAAGGCTCTATTGGCGAAGTGATCCGGGTGTGTGATGAGCTGAGTCACGCGCTGGTGCACGACGATGAACCCCGTCCGGTGCGCTCGATTCACGATAAGGCCACTGACGCAGCCGCTATTTCCTACCATTACGACCTGTCCAACGCGTTCTACCAGCTGTGGCTGGACCAGGACATGGCGTACTCCTGCGGGTATTTCGAAACCGGCAGCGAATCCATCGACCAGGCTCAACAAGACAAATTTCGCCACTTGTGCCGCAAATTGCGCTTGCAGGCCGGCGAGTACTTGCTGGACGTCGGTTGTGGCTGGGGCGGCCTGGCGCGTTTTGCCGCGCGGGAGTTCGGGGTCAAGGTGTTCGGCATCACCTTGAGTAAAGAGCAGTTGGCACTGGCCCGCGAGCGGGTGAAAGCCGAGGGCCTGGACGATCAGGTGGACCTGCAACTGCTCGACTACCGCGACCTGCCGCAAGACGGTCGTTTCGACAAGGTGGTCAGCGTGGGCATGTTTGAACACGTCGGCCACGCCAATCTGGCGGAGTACTGCAAGACGTTGTACGGCGCCGTGCGTGAAGGCGGCCTGGTGATGAACCACGGCATTACCGCCAAGCACACCGACGGTCGCCCTGTGGGCCGCGGCGCGGGGGAGTTTATCGAGCGTTATGTGTTCCCCAACGGCGAACTGCCGCACCTGGCGATGATGACCGCCGAAATCAGTGAAGTCGGGCTGGAAGTGGTCGACGTCGAAAGCCTGCGCCTGCACTACGCCCGCACGCTGGACCATTGGAGCGAGCGCCTGGAAGACAACTTGGAGGCAGCGGCGAAAAGGGTGCCGGAGCAAGTGCTGCGCATTTGGCGGTTGTACCTGGCGGGTTGCGCGTATGCGTTTGCGCGAGGCTGGATCAACCTGCACCAGATTCTGGCGGTGAAACCCCATGCTGATGGCAGTCACGAACTGCCGTGGACGCGGGAAGATATCTATCGCTGATCTACCGGGACGTTAGCGATCCAAATGTGTTGGCCTTTAGAGGATGGGTGAGATCAGCCGCGCGACCCGCATGCCCAGTTGTTGAAGACTGCGTGTCTCGCGGCTTTCTTCCTGGCTGACCTCATGGGCCAGCGCGAAATCGTCCAGCAGCATGTGCTCGACTTGTTTAGCGAACGCTTCGTCGACCGTCAGCAGCATCACTTCGAAATTTAGCCGGAACGAGCGGTTGTCCATGTTGGCGCTGCCGATGGCGCTGATTTCGCTGTCCACCAGCACCACCTTCTGATGCAGAAAACCTGGCGTGTAGCGGAATACGCGCACCCCGGCGCGCACGGCTTCGAACGCATAAAGGCTGGACGCGGCGTAAACGATGCGGTGATCGGGCCGTGACGGCAGCAACAGGCGCACATCTACACCACGCAGAACCGCCAAGCGCAAGGCGGCGAATACCGCCTCATCGGGCACAAAGTACGGGCTGGTGATCCACACGCGTTGGGTGGCTGCATGAATGGCTTCTACGAAAAACAGTGAGCAGGTTTCGTAAGGGTCGGCGGGGCCGCTGGCGAGCAATTGGCAGAGCACGCCATCCTCGGGGTA
Organism: Pseudomonas sp. EL_65y_Pfl1_R83; assembly: GCF_963970695.1. Taxonomy (NCBI): domain Bacteria; kingdom Pseudomonadati; phylum Pseudomonadota; class Gammaproteobacteria; order Pseudomonadales; family Pseudomonadaceae; genus Pseudomonas; species Pseudomonas sp. EL_65y_Pfl1_R83. The sequence continues at coordinate 184,207 of NZ_CAXAQI010000011.1, forward strand.
GGCGTCCGGCAGAATCAATGGCGGAAGTTCTCGCGCGGCCCAGAACCAGTCTTCGGCAAACGACTCCTGCAAGCACGCCACCACCGGGCCGGTGACCTGCACATGCGTATCGCGCCACGGCGCCAGCGGCGGTTTTTTGCCCAGGTACTCATCGCCGACGTTATGCCCGCCGATAAACCCGGTGATGCCGTCCACCACCACGATCTTGCGATGGTTACGGAAGTTGACCTGGAAGCGGTTGAGCCAGCCGCTGCGCGTGGCGAATGCTTTGATATGCACGCCGGCTTCACGCAGTGAATGCACATAGCGATGAGGCAGGGCGTGGCTGCCGATACGGTCGTACAGCACGTAAATGGCTACGCCTTGAGCGGCTTTTTCCTTCAACAAGATGTGCAATTGGCGGCCCAGTTCGTCGTCATGAATAATGAAAAACTGGAACAGCACGGCGGTTTTCGCGCTTCGGATGGCTTCAAAAATCGCGCTGAAGGTCGCGTCGCCGTTCACCAGCAGACGTACCTCATTGTTGGCCAGGCACGGCATGCGGCCCAGCTTGGGCATGGCGCGCAGCGAGGCGTAGGCGCTGGAGTGACGCGCAGCGAGGGCCTCCTCGACCCACGGGCGCCAGTTCAGTGCGGTGATTGCCTTGTGCATTTCCTGGTTGGCCTGGCGACGCGCCTGGATGTAAGCATCGAACGTGCTGCGACCAAAGATCAGGTAGGGGATCAGCGTGAGGTAAGGCATGAACATCAGCGACAAGGCCCAGGCGATCGAGCCTTGGGCGGTCCTGACGGTCAGCACCGCATGAATCGCGGCGAGGGTCCCGAGAAAGTGCAGCGTGGCAATGAAGTAGGCAAGCAGGTGCGGGCCAAAGAAATCCATGGACGACGGTACTCCAGGCAATCCAGTGCCTAACAGACCATGTCTGGTCACGAATGTCGCTATTTTATTTGCCGTGCAACACTGACGCTTTTACGGCGTCTAACGCCCACAATTGCCCAGGAGTTACCCGATGAATGCTCGTCTGCTAGGTTTGGCCATGGTTGTTGGTTTGTCGCTGCCCGTGGCAGCGCAGGCGCAGATGCTGGCGCCGGGCTTGTGGGAATTGACCACCAGCAATATGAAAGTCGATAACCAGGACCTGCCGGACTTGTCGCTGATCCTCGGTCAACTCAAGCAACAGATGACCCCCGAACAGCGTGCCATGCTCGAAAAACAAGGCATCAACATGGCAGGCAAAGGTGTGCAGGTGTGCCTTACACCGGCACAGGTCGCCTCCGATTCCATCCCCCTGACCGACCCGCAATCGGGCTGCAAACAGGAAGTGACCGACAAGACCGGCAACCAGTGGAAATTCCGCTTCAGTTGCCCGAAAGCCCAGGGCACTGGCGTGGCGACGTTCCAGAGCCAGAAGGAATTCACCACCACCGTCAACGGCACCTTCAATGCCACTGGCATCCAGCAGAAGGGCAGCCTGGACAGCCATGCCCAGTGGTTGGGTAACGATTGCGGTACAGTCAAGCCTCGCGCTTAACGCAGAAAATGCAGGGGTAAACCCTGACAGCTATCGACCACTTGGCCGTTGTGCCAGGCCAGGTGGCCGGATACCAGGGTGGTGCTGACGCTGTGGCGAAAGCTGCGTTCGGCGAAGGGCGTCCAACCGCAGCGGGCCAGGATCGGCTGGCTGCTGACGGGCTTTCCCTCGGGCTCGGGTTTGATCAGTACCAGGTCGGCCCAATAGCCTTCGCGTAAATAACCCCGGTCCGGGATGGCAAACAGGTCGGCGACGCGGTGGCTGGTCTTCGCTACCAGGGTGGTGATGGGCAGCAGCCCGTCCGCCACCAACTCCAGTAATGCCGGCAACGCGTGCTGCACCAACGGCAGCCCTGACGGCGCTTCGCGATACCCCATCTGTTTTTGCGCCCAGGTATGCGGCGCGTGGTCGCTACCGATCACATCCAGCCGGTTGCTCAACAAGGCCAAGCGCAAGGCATCGCGGTCGGCGCGGGTCTTGATCGCCGGGTTGCATTTGATCTGGTGGCCAAGGCGGTGATAGTCGCGGTCATCGAACAGCAGGTGATGCAGGCAGACTTCGGCGGTGATGCGTTTTTCGGCCAGAGGCTTGTCTTCGAATAGCGCCAACTCGCGGGCGCTGGTCAGATGCAATACGTGCAGGCGGGTCCCATAACGCTTGGCCAGTTCCACCGCAAAAGATGAGGAACGATAGCACGCCTCGGCATCGCGGATCAGCGGGTGCGCCACGGCTGGGATGTGCTCGCCGAAGCGTTCGTGCAGGCGCAGTTCGTTGGCCTGGATGCTCGGCGTGTGCTCGCAATGGGCCAACAGAATGGTCGGCACTTCGGCGAACAGGCGTTCCAGGATGCGTGGATCGTCCACCAACATGTTGCCGGTCGAGGCGCCCATGAACACTTTGACCCCGGCCACCTCCCGCGGGTCGAGCGCGGCGACGGTGTCGAGGTTGTCGTTGCTCACGCCGAAGTGAAAGCCATAGTTGGCCACCGAGTGCAGTGCGGCGCGGCGTTTTTTATCGGCCAGGGCTTCCAGGTTCAGGGTGGCCGGATGGGTGTTGGGCATGTCCATGAAGCTGGTGATGCCACCGGCCACCGCGGCGCGGGATTCACTGTAGAAACTGCCTTTGTCCGGTGCCCCGGGGTCGCGAAAGTGCACTTGGTCATCAATCATGCCGGGCAGCAGCCATTGGCCTTGTGCGTCGATGGCCACGGTCGCGTTGCAGCCTTCGATGCTGCTGGCGATCTTCTCGATGCGACCATTGGCAACCCATACATCGGCGTCGAATGCCTGGCCTTCATTCACCAGGCGGGCGTTGCGGATCAGCAGGCGGCTCATGGTTCAGAACTCGTTTTGCAGGGCTTTGTAGCCGCGCACCAGATCGACATTGGTGCGTGCCACGTCTTCGGAGAACTCCGAGGCACTGACGCTCACCGGCGGGAATTGCGACAGGTCGGTATTGGGTCCGATGCGGGTGGTGGAGGGCACGTAGAACGCGGCGGGCAAGTCGCGCCCGTCGACCACCGAGTTGTGGCGCACCACGCAGCCGTCGCCCAAGGCGCAGTTGAACAGCACGCTGTTGAAACCGATGAACACGCGGTCGCCAACGCTGCACGGGCCGTGGACGATGGAGCGGTGGGCGATGGAAGTAAATTCTCCGATCGTCACCGCCGCGCCGGACTTGGAATGGATGACCACGCCGTCCTGGATGTTGGAGTTGGCACCGATGGTGATCGGGTCCATGGCGCCGCTGGCGTCGACTTCGTCGGCACGGATCACGGCGTAGGGGCCGACGAAGACGTTCTCGCCAATGATGACTTTGCCGCAGATGATCGCAGTTTTGTCGACGTAGGCGGATTCGGCAATCACGGGCAGATCGCCCGACGGGTTCTTGCGGATCATGGCTTGCCCAACGCGGCGCACAGGGTGTTGAGGTTGTGTTCGAACAGTCCTGTGAAGGTGCTGGCCGGGCCTTCCGCGGCGAGGGCGTCGGAGTACAACGTGCCGCCGATCTGCGCGCCGCTTTCATCAGCGATCTGCTTGAGCAGGCGCGAATCCTTGATGTTTTCCATGAACACGGCTTTGACTTTGTCTTGGCGGATCTGAGTGATCAGCGCAGCCACTTCGGCAGCTGACGGCTCACGTTCGGTGGACAGGCCTTGGGGGGCGAGGAACTCGATACCGTAAGCCTGGCCCAGGTAACCGAAGGCGTCGTGGGAGGTGACGATGCGGCGGTTGCCGGGTGGCAGCGCGCCGAACTTGGTCTTGGCCTCGGCGAGCAGGCGGTGGATTTCTTTCAGGTAGGTTTGGCTGTTGCGCTGATAGTCGGCCTTGTTGACGGGGTCGGCAGCGATCAGCGCCTTGGTGATGTTGTTCACGTAGATTTCGGCATTGGCCAGGTTATGCCAGGCGTGTGGGTCGGGAATGGTTTCGCCGTCTTCATCCATGGTGTGAGAGATCACGCCTTTGCTGGCAGTGACCACGGTGGCTTTGGTTTCGGTGCTGGTTACCAGGCGGTCCAGCCAAGGCTCGAAGCCGAGGCCGTTCTTGATGATGACTCTGGCCTTGAGCAGCGCTTTGGCATCGTCCGGCGTTGGCTCGTAGGTATGGGCGTCGGCGTCGGGGCCGACCATATTGCTGATCTGGATGTGATCGCCACCGATCTGGTGAGTGATGTCATCGAGGATGCTGAAGCTGGTGACCACCTGAAGCTTGTCTGCGGCCTGAGCCGTCGATAAGGACAAGACGAGACTGAACAGCACGAGTAGAGCGCGCATCGGGAAACACCTCATTGGGATGACAGCAAGGGCGGGCGGCGCAGCAAGCCGTGCACCGGACCGAAGACAACGGACAGCAGATACCCGGCACCCGCCACCAGCACAATGGCCGGGCCGCTGGGTAACGAGTAGTAGAACGACAGCAACAAACCCAGCCACACCGACACGGATCCCAGCACTGCCGATACTGCGATCAACACGGGCAGGCGCCGGCTCCAGAAACGTGAAGCGATGGCCGGCAACATCATCAGGCCCACCACCATCAAGGCGCCGATGGCCTGGAAGCCGATCACGAGGTTCAGCACCACCAGGGTCAGGAACAGCCCGTGAGCCAGTGGGCCGAGGCGACTGACGGTTTGCAGGAACAGTGGGTCGAGGGTGTCCAGCAGCAGCGGCTTATAGATCACAGCCATGGCGATCAGGCTGAAACCCGTGACCCAGAGCATGCCAGTGAGGGTGGTTTGGTCCACGGCCAAGGCGGAGCCGAACAGCAGGTGCAGCAGGTCCAGGCGCTTGCCGGCGATGCCGAGGATCAGCACGCCGGTGGCGAGCGAGATGGGGTAGATGGCAGCGAGGCTGGCGTCTTCGCGCAGGCCTGTGCGACGTGTGATCCAGGCGGACAGGCCAGCCATGCTAAGGCCTGCACCGAGGCCACCGATGGTCAAGGCGGGCAGGCTGAGCCCGGCAAACCAGAAACCCAGCGCGGCGCCGGGCAGAATGCCGTGGGCGACGGCGTCACCGATCAGGCTCATGCGCCGCAGGATCAAAAACACGCCCAACGGTGCGGTGCTGCAGGCGAGTACCAGGCCGCCAATCAAGGCGCGACGCATGAAGACGAAGTCGACGAAGGGCATCCACAGGTGGGCGGCGAAATGCATCAGGCCACCTGCATCTGAGGTTGCGGGCGGATCAGCTCTTTGCTCGGGCCAAACACGCAGCCGGTGCTTTTGATTTGCACCACTTGCTGGGTGTGCTGGCGCACGGACGCAAGGTCATGGCACACGACGATCAGCGTGCGGCCTTGCGCTTGCCAGGCGTGGATGTGTTTCCAGCACAGCGCCTGGCCTTCTTCGTCGAGGGCGGCATGAGGCTCGTCGAGCAACAACACGGGCGATTCGGCCAGGCTCATACGGGCGAGCAGGGCGCGCTGCAATTCGCCCCCGGACAAGGCCATCAGCGGGCGGTGCTCCAGGCCGCTGAGGCACCAGTCTTGCAATACCGCCTCAAGGCGCTGGCTACGTTGTGGCGGGGAGAGTTGAGTGCCCCAGAAACCGGCGGCGACCAATTCTTGAAGGCTGATGGGGAATTGGCGGTCGAGTTGTTGCTGCTGGGGCAGGAACGACAGGCCGCCACGGCGTGGAACGTCCACGCTGACTTTGCCCGCCAGAGGTTTTTGCAGGCCGGCGATGACCTTGAGCAAGCTGCTTTTACCGGTGCCGTTGGCCCCGATGATGCCGGTCAGGCTGCCTTTTTCCAGGGTGAGGTTTATGGCGGGTGTCAGCGGTTGGCCTGGGGCGCCCCAGCGCAAAGCGGTGCAGGTGATCATGCAGGGTTTCTCGTCCAGCGGCTTTCAGCCACGGCATCGTGCGCGTGCAGGCTTTCGGCGTGGATCACTTTCAGGTGGAAGGCTTTGACGGCATCCGAGCGTTTCAAGGCGAGGTTCACGCGGCGGGCGGCGTCTTCGCAGAACATCAGGTTCTGCCCATTGGCCAGGGCGAAGGCTTGTTCGTCCGCACGTTTTACAGCGGTTTGTACGGCGGTGCCGAGGGCGGCTTCGACCTTATCGATTAACTCTGCAATAGGTAATTGCTCGCCTTGCAGTTGGACATGCAATTGCGCATTGCTGCGCTGGCTGTGGGGCGTGGCGACGATGCCGCTGGCGCTGCCGAGCCAGCTCAACACGTCGTCGTGCCGCAACGGGGTGTTGCCGAAGTCTTCGACAAATTGCTGCTGAATCAATTGCCTGGCGAGGGCAGCAGAGCAGGGGCAGGTTGAGGAATAAATAACGTCAATTTTTAGTTCCACGTGGAACATCTGGTTTTCAAGACGCGCTTCGATACTGATCGGGTAGCGCTTCCATCCGGCCAAGGGGCTGACCAAGGCGGCGCGTTTCAGCAGCAAATCCGTGTGGATACGCAGGTAGGCGTTCTTAGATAAACCTTCATGACTGTCGAGAAACCGCTGCAGTACATTACGCAGATGTGCGGGCGTAAGGGACTGCTGGTCGAGCATTTCCAGCGCCAGGTACAGGCGTGACATATGAATGCCACGGGCGCTGCCATCGTCCAGGCTCACGCCAGCGTCGGCGGTGGCCGTCAGGTGCTGGCCGTTGATCAGGATCGGCAACGCGATGCCGCACATGCCCACCCAATCGAGTGGCAAGGCTTGGCGTGAAGCCTGCGCGGCGATATCCGGCAGAGTCAGCGCATTCATGAGCAGGTCCATCGTTGGAAATAAAAAGACATGTTATATTATAACTATTGAGTCGACGATGATTTTTCTGCTCCAGCCTTTTTTCAGTCATGTCGAGTAGGGACGCTCCTTTATTTGCGGTATTCGTATGCACAGACGTCAGCTCTTGAACCTGCTCTTGGCCAGCCCTCTTTTCACTCTGCCGTTTACGGCCCACGCCACGCAGATACGCAACGCCCGCTTGTGGCGCTCGGACGACAAGCTTCGGCTGGTGTTCGACCTCAGCGGCCCGGTGCAATACAAGACGTTTACCCTGAGCGCACCGGAGCGTTTGATCATCGACCTGAGCGGCGCCGGGCTCAGTGGTGATTTCACTCAGTTGGCGTTGAAGGACAGCGGGATCACCTCAATCCGCTCCGGGCATTTCGGCAAAAGCGATACGCGCATCGTGCTGGACCTGGCGTCGCCGATGCAGCTCAACAGCTTTCTATTGCCACCTCAGGACGGCCAGGGCCATCGCCTGGTACTGGACCTGACCAGCGCCACCCAGGCGCCTCGACAAATCGCCGCCGAACCTGCGCCGTTAGTGGATAAGGCGCACCCCAAGCGCGACATCATCGTGGTGGTCGACCCCGGCCACGGTGGCAAGGACCCAGGCGCCGTCGGCGCCAAAGGCCAGCGCGAGAAAGACGTAGTGCTGTCCATTGCCCAGTTGTTGGCCAAGCGTTTGAAGCGTGAAAAGGGCTTTGACGTGAAGTTGGTGCGCAACGACGACTTCTTCGTACCGCTGCGCAAGCGCGTGGAAATCGCCCACAAGCACAATGCCGATATGTTCATCTCAGTGCATGCCGATGCGGCGCCGCGGATCACCGCGTCAGGCGCATCGGTGTATGCCCTATCCGAAGGTGGCGCCACTTCAGCCACGGCGCGATTCATGGCGCAACGAGAAAACGGCGCCGATTTGCTCGGGGCCACCCGCCTGCTGAACCTGAAGGACAAGGACCCCATGCTGGCTGGGGTGATTCTGGACATGTCGATGAATGCCACGATCGCCTCCAGCTTGCAGCTGGGCAGTTCGATTTTGGGCAGCTTGGAAGGCATCACCAGCCTGCATCAGAAGCGCGTGGAACAGGCTGGGTTTGCGGTGCTCAAGTCACCGGACGTGCCGTCGATCCTGGTGGAAACCGGGTTTATCTCCAATGCACGGGACAGTGCGCGCCTGGTTACCGTGCGCCACCAACAGGCGGTTGCGGAGGGTCTGTTTGAAGGCCTGAAAAAGTATTTCCAGAAGAACCCACCGATGAACAGCTACATGGCGTGGGTGCAGGAGCAGAAGAACGGTCAGGTCTAACAGCCGGTCATGCGGCTGCAGGTGAATTTGGCGCTGGCGCCGCCCGAACTGGAAAACCGGTTGAGGGTGGTCCAGCCCACGCGCCGCGTGTAGCCGACCCATGCCTCACCGTCCGATGCCAGCCCGGTAAAGAACGTCAGTTGCCCGTAACGGCTGTTGGTCTGAGCCCAATAGCGTTTGCCGATCACCTCGTACCCGCGCAAGTACGTGGTGCTGCCGACTGTCGCTACGCTGTAGGCGTTACCCAAAGGGTCGACGCAGGCCAGCAGGTTGGCGCTGCGCGTGCAGTTGGCCAGCAGACTCGGCGCTTGGGCGCAGGCAGTTCCTGCCGCCACCAATAACAGGGCGCACACCCAGTATTTCATCGGGATTCTCAAGGTTGGGGAAGTGTTCAAGCATTGCGCCCTTCGTCGTGGCAAGCAAGACGGCATTGGCTTATTTGCGTTGTTATACTATAACATAAAGGCACAGCCTGGCTTTACCGGGCGGCCTGATGAGAATGTCCTGATGCCCAATCGTCTCCCCGTTACTGTGTTGTCCGGCTTTCTCGGCGCCGGTAAAAGCACGCTGCTCAACTACGTCCTGCGCAACCGTGAGAACCTGCGGGTGGCGGTGATCGTCAACGACATGAGCGAAATCAACATCGACGGCAGCGAAGTCCAGCGCGACGTCACGCTCAACCGCGCCGAAGAAAAGTTGGTGGAAATGAGCAACGGCTGCATCTGCTGCACCTTGCGGGAAGACTTGCTGGAAGAAGTCGGAAAGCTCGCCAAGGAAGGTCGGTTCGATTACCTGCTAATCGAATCCACCGGAATCTCCGAACCCTTGCCCGTGGCCGAAACCTTCACTTTTCGTGATGAAAACGAACAAAGCCTGGCCGACATCGCGCGCCTGGACACCCTGGTTACCGTGGTCGACGGGATGAACTTCCTGCTCGACTATCAGGCTGCTGAAAGCCTGGCCTCACGCGGCGAAACCCTCGGTGAAGAAGACGAACGCTCCATCACCGACCTGCTGATCGAGCAGATCGAATTCGCCGACGTGATCCTCATCAGCAAGATCGACCTGATCAGCAGCCGCGAACGCGAAGAGTTGATAGCGATCCTCGAGCGTCTTAATGCCCAGGCGGAAATCATCCCGATGGTCATGGGCGAAGTGCCGTTGCACAAGATCCTCAACACTGGGCGTTTCGACTTTGAACGCGCCGCCCAAGCCCCCGGCTGGTTGCAGGAACTGCGCGGTGACCACGTGCCGGAAACCGAAGAGTACGGCATCGCGTCCACCGCTTACCGTGCCCGCCGCCCCTTTCATCCGCAGCGTTTTTTCGACTTTATCGACCGGCCCTGGGTTAACGGCAAACTGCTGCGCTCCAAGGGCTTTTTCTGGCTGGCCAGCAAGCATCAGGATGCGGGCAGTTGGTCCCAGGCCGGCGGCTTGATGCGCCATGGTTTTGCCGGCCGCTGGTGGCGCTTTGTGCCGAAAAGCCAGTGGCCGCAGGACGAAGAAAGCGTCGCGGCGATCATGGGTAACTGGCAACCGAGCACCGGCGATTGTCGCCAGGAATTGGTGTTTATCGGGCAAAACATTGATTTCGCCCTGATGCGCGCCGAGTTGGACGCCTGCCTGCTCAACGATGAAGAAATGGCCGTGGGCGTCGAAGGTTGGCGCCTGCTGGCCGATCCCTTTGGCCCCTGGTATGAGGAGGCTGCCGCCTGATGCTGGCCCCGGTGATTCCCCTGCGCCCCGTGATTCGCCAGGCCTTTGGTGAAACGCCGCTGGCACTCTCTGACATTCTCGAAGACGGCGTGAACCTGGCGTTGTGGCAGCGCCAGTTGCCGCTGCACATCGCTGAGTTCGGCGCCTTGCTGGTGGCGCTCAATGAGCCGTTGGCCGATTCCATGGTCATTGAGCTCAACAACGAAGACGCCGTGCCCAACGTGCAGGGCTTGGCGTCCAGTTGCCGCGATCTTGAAGGCTATGAAGGCTTTGTCGCCGATGTATCGTGGCTGGTCAGCGCGTTTGCCTGCTTGCTGGGTGCCAAGCGCATTGGTGTGCGGCTGCGACTGTTGGACAAGGCCATGTGCCCGCGTTTTCACGTCGATCATGTGCCGGTGCGGTTGATCACCACCTATGCCGGCATCGGCAGCCAGTGGTTGCGCGAAGGCGTGATGGACCGTCGCAAGCTGAGCCAACCGGACGCGGAGCCCAGCGAGCGTATCGAACAGATCCACTGCGGCGAAGTCGCCCTGCTCAAGGGCACCAAATGGCATGGCAACGAAGGCCACGGTTTGATTCACCGCTCGCCAGCCCTCAAAGCCGATGAACGCCGCTTGATCCTGACACTGGATTGGCTCGCATAACCGCGTAGGATCAAACGCTCTACACGGTCCGAACGATGCCCCTGATGCTCCAGAACATTCCTACCCACGTGATTGCCGGGGCCCTGGGCGCCGGCAAGACCAGCCTTATCAAGCACCTGCTCGCCCAGCGCCCGGCACACGAGCGCTGGGCCGTGCTGATCAATGAGTTCGGGCAGATCGGCCTGGACGCCGCCCTGCTCACTCAGGATGACGACGGCATTGCCCTGGGTGAAGTCGCCGGAGGCTGTCTGTGCTGTGTGAATGGAGCCCCGTTTCAGGTAGGGCTTGGTCGCTTGTTGCGCAAGGCCAAGCCTGACCGGCTGTTTATCGAACCGTCGGGCCTGGGCCATCCGGCGCAATTGCTCAAGCAGTTGCGCGCAGCGCCGTGGCAGGAGGTGCTGGCCGTTCAGCCTTGCGTGATGGTGTTGGATGCGCAGGCCCTGGCGGCAGGCAAACCATTACCGCCAGCGCAACAGGAAGCGCTGGCCCGTGCAGGCCTGCTGGTATTGAACAAGGATGAAGCGCTGGACGCCGCACAGCGCCAGGCGATTGAGCGGTTGTTACCGGAATGTCCGCTTTACTGGACGCGTCAGGCCGGGCTGCCTCTGGAGCAATTGCCTGGCCTGCACGAACACGCGAGCAGCGCTGTGGATAACTTAGACGTGCCAAAAGGCCTGGCGCAAATGCCGGCCATCTGGAGCGATCCTACGTTGCCGATTTGCCTCAGCCAAGCCCAAGAGGGCGGCTGGAGTATCGGCTGGCGCTGGCACCCGAGCCAGCAATTCGATGCGCAGCGCCTGTATCAATGGCTCACACACCTTGAATGGCGCCGCGCCAAGCTGGTTATCCACAGCACAGAAGGTTGGGTTAGCGCCAACGCTGTGGATAACAGCCCGCTCGTCTGGCAACCCAGTGAGTGGCGTCGTGATTCGCGGGTCGAGTTGATTTTCAGCGAGCCACAGGACTTGGCCGCGTTGCAAGCTGCATTGGCGGCCTGCCGTTACTGACGGTTCTTGGTGCCGTGGTCCTGGCGCCACTGGCTCAGCTCGATCACCTCGGCGCTAGGCAGCGGCGTCTTGATCTCGAACGGGTAGGGCGCGAGTTCGATATGTGCACTGTGGGCGCCAAATTGGGTAATCGTACCAGGATGGCGGGTTTCCCCGGTCACGGTGAACTCGAAATTGTAGATACGTGCCAGGCGCCGTCGACCGTTGGCATCCTTCACAAAACCGATGCGCTTGAGCGCCACCGCGCCGTCCAATAGTTCGATGTCGAGCTTGGCGCAATGCTGCTTGACCCGCTCCAGCGCCCGTTCGCGCAAGCCGTGGTTGTGCCACACCCAGGCGGCGCCGGTCGCCAGCAGCATCAACACGAAGATGTTTCCCAGGGTCAGCATGCGATGAACTCCAACAAAGTGAGAGCAGCTTAACTGTGTCGCCGGTCTGTCGTATAGGCCGTGTTTAGTCGCATACTGCGCGCCCAGAATTTCAACGGCTTGGCGGAATCCCCTGCATGAAACGCACACCTCATCTGCTTGCGATCCAATCTCATGTGGTCTTTGGCCACGCCGGAAACAGCGCCGCCGTGTTCCCCATGCAGCGGGTTGGGGTGAACGTCTGGCCATTGAACACGGTGCAGTTCTCTAACCATACGCAGTATGGCCAGTGGGCGGGCGAAGTGTTGGCGCCGCAGCAGATTCCGGCGCTGGTGGAAGGCATCGCCGCGATCGGCGAGCTGGGCAACTGCGACGCCGTGCTGTCCGGCTACCTCGGCAGTGCGGACCAGGGCAGGGCGATCCTCACCGGCGTGGCGCGCATCAAGGCCCTCAACCCCAAAGCCCTTTATTTGTGCGACCCGGTGATGGGCCACCCGGAGAAAGGCTGCATTGTGCCCCAGGAAGTCAGCGATTTCCTGCTGGACGAAGCCGCGGCCATGGCTGACTTCCTGTGCCCCAACCAGCTGGAGCTGGACAGCTTTGCCGGGCGCAAGCCGCAATCGTTGTTCGATTGCCTGGCCATGGCCAAAGCGTTGCTGGCGCGCGGGCCGAAGGCAGTATTGGTCAAGCATTTGGATTACCCCGGCAAACTGCCGGATGGTTTCGAAATGCTGCTGGTGACCGCCGAAGGCAGTTGGCACCTGCGCCGACCGTTGCTGGCGTTTGCGCGTCAGCCCGTGGGCGTTGGCGATTTGACCTCGGGGCTATTCCTGGCGCGCGTTTTGTTGGGCGATAGCCTCCTGGCCGCCTTTGAGTTCACCGCCGCAGCGGTGCATGAAGTGCTGCTGGAGACCCAGGCTTGCGCCAGTTACGAGCTGGAGCTGGTGCGCGCCCAGGATCGTATCGCCCATCCTCGGGTGCGTTTTGAAGCCACGGCCATCGGCCTGTAGGATCATTCCTGATTGAGCCAGGCAAAGGGCGTCCGTTAATATCGGACGCTTCTTCATCCCCTGTGTTTTTCAAGGAAGAACCATGTCCCCCTTATTCCCTTCGCTGCGGGCGCTAACCGCCCTGGTACTGATGTCGCTGCTGGCCGGTTGCAGTGTGAACGGCACTTACCCTGACGCCACCGAGCCTGATGCCGCCAAGCTGCGTTTCATCTCTAATACGTCCAATACCACCATCGACGTCTACGACGCTCAGCACTGTATGGGCCAGACCACTGGCATGCTGAATAATATTTTCCTGGTCGATACCCGGCGGCGTGTCGACATGTCCGTCCCCCCGCCAGCCAAGGCCAGGGGGTTGCTGGAGTTCAAGCTGGCGCCTGGCAAAGAGACGATGTTGATGATTAATACCAATGGGGGTAGCTACGTTTGCGGCAAAGCACTGAGCATCACGCCAAAGGCAGGGGAAGAGTATGAAGTGACCTTTGACATGGCGCGGGGGGTTTGCACGACTTCGTTGCAGCGCCTGGTCCGATCTAATGGCAAGGACGTGCGCATTCCACAGCCGATATTCGAGAACGGCATGCCATCGTGCGCAGGCAAAAGCCCGATATTCGGTAAGGTTATCCCCGTCACGCCACACCGTACCGCGTTGATCAACGCGATCGTTGAAACCCATATGCAGCTCATCACGTTGATGGAACCAGACACAGCGCAGCGCCCGCAAGCCACCGAAGAGGCGATCGCCGAGCGCAAGGCGAAATTTGGCCAATTCACTCCACCCGAGGCCTATTGGGCTGAGTACCGTCAGAACTATGCACGGGTGAATCAGGAGTTGGCCGGCCGCAAGGCGCGTACTCTTGAGCTTTATGAGAGGGTTTACCGCATGCGGCTGAGCGGCACCGAAGATGCCATTCTGGAGCAGTGGCAAAACCCGACAGACGCCGCCGTGGTAGAGCGCGTCAAGGCGAACGACAAGTTGATGGCGCAGTACTATCAGAACACCAGCAAAGCGGTGATGGTAGACATCGTTAACCATCACATTGAGCGCATGAGCCAGTTGGATCAGCGATTTGATGTGTGCGCCCACTACGATCAGTGCTGGCGGTTGTAGGGGCGGGGATTGTTCGCCCCTACAAGGGAAAAGGGCTTATAGGGCGTCCGCCTTGATTTCCTGGTAGCGCTTTTCCAGCTCCTGGCGGATCTGGCGGCGCTGCTGGGCTTGCACGAACCGGCGTTTGTCTTCGCTGTTGTGCGGTTGCAGCGGCGGTACGGTGGCCGGTTTGCGCTGGTCGTCCACGGCCACCATGGTGAAGAAGCAGCTGTTGGTATGGCGCACCGAGCGCTCGCGGATATTCTCGGTCACCACCTTGATGCCCACCTCCATCGAGGTGTTGCCGGTGTAGTTGACCGACGCGAGGAACGTCACCAGTTCGCCGACATGGATCGGCTCGCGGAAAATCACCTGGTCGACCGACAACGTGACGACATAGCGGCCGGCATAACGGCTCGCGCAGGCGTAGGCGACTTCGTCGAGGTATTTGAGCAGGGTACCGCCGTGGACATTGCCTGAGAAGTTGGCCATGTCAGGGGTCATCAATACCGTCATCGACAGCTGGGCGTTTCCGGGTTCCATAGCACACTCACGGGTTGTAGGCATTGGTTGGGGGGGCACCTCTGCAGGTGCTGGAATCTTTGCAGCGCCATCCCTAACGGGACGCCGGTGGGCGGCTTGCCGTCACGCTTCTACCGATCTGTTTCCATATCTTGCGCCGGCTTTCTGCCGGAAGTCGCGGTGTTAACCCGCGGCGGTCATGCCCAAGCGCATGAGCCGAGTGTTCGGCATGTATGGCGAATGGCTGCGCAGCATTCAGCCATAGGGCGAGAGCGCGATGCTGGTGTCGATAATCCGCAAGATCATCCTGCAGGTGGGGGTGAACCTGGCGCTGGTGGTCGCGATCTTCTTTACCAGCAGTTTTTTTGCGGCGCGTATCGGCGGGTATCTGGAGGGTTGGATCAGTGATCCAAGCTGGCAGAAGGCGTTGATCTGGGGTGGGGCGTTCCTGTTGTCGCTGCCCTTCCTGATCGCGGCGTACCGCAAGCTCAAGGCGCTGTCGATGCTGCTGGCGGAGATGAGCGTGAAGCCGGAAATGGCCGGGCGGCATACTCAGCGCGTGCGGCGGGTGATTGCGGAGCTGATCCCAATCCTCTCGCTGCTGGTGATTTTCCTGCTATTGGCAGCCTTGTCGGCCAGTATCCTGCCGACCCACAAGTTGCTGGTGCTGATCGCCGTGGTCACGGCAGCGGTGGCGGCCCTGCTCTGGCGGTGGTGCATCCGCGTGCATACGCGGATGCAGGTCGCATTACTGGAGACGCTGGATAATCACAAGGATACGCCAGAGCACTCACACCGGCCTGGGTGTGGACTCAGCTTTCCAGCCAGACGTCCCGCGCCCAGTGCCACACCGATTCCCAGGTTTCTTCGGTGACAAGCTCTTCTTCGCCAGACCACAGCACCACCGTGCCGTCTTCCTCGACGCAGTAATAGTCGTCACCGTCCTGGCAGATCGGGATCATGCTGCGATCAACGCCGGCATCCCAAGCGTTTGCTGCCACGTCCGGCAGGTAGGTGTGGGATTGTGGGTCGGTGACAGTCACCGGCTCCAGGCTGCCGTACACCACGTCGCTGACGGTCAGCAGGAATTCCCGGAAGACAAACGGGATGTCGATGAACAGTTGTTCCTCGATTTCCACAATCTGATCTTCATCAGGCAGTTCCAGGGGAACCGGGACCGGTTCGTTGGCTTCACGCAATTGTTCGATGATTTCTTCCACGGCCGGGATCCTCTTGCTAGATGGCGCGGTTTATAGGGGCGTTTTATACAGTAGCTCGCTATAAGTGCAACCGTGAAATAGAAAACCCCGGACAGGTCCGGGGTTTTTTGTGACTGCCTGCTCAAGCGTGCGGGGATCAGCCGTTCTGGCGGATACCGGCGACCAGCCATGGCTGGTTCTCGCCTTGTGGGCGTTCCATGTTCCAGCTTTCGCTGAACACTTCACCCTGGTCGAAGCGCGAGGTCTTCGACACACCGCTGAACGTCAGTGTGGCGATGGTCTTGTCGGCGCGATCATCCACACCGTCCAACTGTACGCGCAGGTCTTCAATGTAGGTCGACTGGAAAGCGTCGCCCAGGTCGGCACGTTCGCGCTTGAGGAACTCCAGCAGTTGCGGGGTCACGAACTCGGCGATCTTGTCCATTTCGTTGGCGTCCCAGTGCTGCTGCAGGGACTGGAAGTGGCTGCGGGCCGCTTCGACGAAACGTTCTTCGTTGAACCAGGCCGGTGCGTTGATCACCGGGCGGGCTGCAGCAGGTGCTGCCGAACCACCGAAGATCGAACCCATGGCTGGTTTTTGCTCGAACGCTTCACGCTGCATCGGCGCGCCGGCGGGAGCCAGGTGCTCCTGCTGCTTGCGGCGACGGGCAGCGATAAAGCGGAAGATCATAAAGGCGATGACCGCCAGGATCAGCATGTCGAAAATCTGCATGCCCTCGAAGCCGCCCCCCATGAACATGGAAGCGAGCAGGCCACCGGCGGCGATACCGGCCAGAGGGCCTAACCAGCGCGAAGCACCGCCAGCCTTGGCAGCAGCGCCCGCAGCACCGGCTGCGCCTGCGGTAGCCGCAGCACCGCCGGATGGAGCC
Source organism: Pseudomonas sp. EL_65y_Pfl1_R83 (assembly GCF_963970695.1). NCBI lineage: Bacteria > Pseudomonadati > Pseudomonadota > Gammaproteobacteria > Pseudomonadales > Pseudomonadaceae > Pseudomonas > Pseudomonas sp. EL_65y_Pfl1_R83. Next base: position 200,720 of record NZ_CAXAQI010000011.1, read on the forward strand.
ATTTGGCTGGTCTGGTGAGTCGGTGCTGCCCCCGAACTTTTGCCGCCACCGAAGCGCTTGGCGTTGGCGTCGATGCTCATCGTCAGGCCGATGCACAACGCCATGGCGATGCTAAGAAAACGTTTCATAAAGGGAATTCTCATTTGTGGATTGCACGCGCGCCATGTTGCACAGGTGCAGTGACAGTGGCTAGCGACATAATGTTTCGGGCTTTTGCGTAGGACCGGCTCAGAATGGTCTGTAGGACTTATTACAGATATTGGCCCGCGCTTGCTAAAAACAAGGGCGGGCCAATCACCTTCATGTAGGCAGATGTTTCAAATGGCTTCGAGCTTCGCGTAACCCATCATCAGCCACTTGCTGCCTTCGGCGAAGTTCACCTGCACCCGCGCCTGGGCACCCGCGCCTTCGAAGTTGAGGATCACGCCTTCGCCGAACACCGAATGCCTGACCTGCTGGCCAAGGCTGAACTGGGTTTCCGGAATTTCTGAGCCGGCGAACAGGCTGCTGGCGCTTTGCTGCTGGCCTCCGCCGAACGGGCGGCTGACGCTGTTGGAAAGGCGCACTTCCTGAATCAGACCCTTCGGCACCTCACGTACGAAGCGCGACACCTTGTTGTAGGTCTCGCTGCCGTACAGGCGTCGGGTTTCGGCGTAGGTCATCACCAGGTTCTGCATGGCGCGGGTGATGCCGACGTAGGCCAGGCGACGTTCTTCCTCTAGACGGCCAGGTTCTTCCAGGTTCATCTTGTGGGGGAACAGACCTTCTTCCATGCCGACCAGGAACACATACGGGAATTCCAGGCCCTTGGCGCTGTGCAAGGTCATCAGCTGGATGCTGTCTTCATGCTCATCGGCCTGGGTGTCGCCGGCTTCCAGCGACGCATGCCCGAGGAATGCGGCGAGCGGAGTCAGCTCTTCGTCTTCCTCGGTGTTTTCGAACGCACGGGCGGCGCTCACCAGTTCCTCAAGGTTTTCTACCCTGGCCTGGCCTTTCTCGCCTTTTTCCGCTTCGTGGTAGGCGATCAGGCCGGACTGTTCGATCACGGTCTGAGTCATCAGGTGCAGCGGCATTTCCGCGCATTTGGCCGAGAGGTTCTCGATCAGCTCGACAAACACGCCCAGTGCGCCCGCTGCACGACCGGTCAGGCCTTTATTGGCGATCAGCAAGCGCATGGCTTCCCACATCGACACATCGGCATGGCGAGCGTGGTCGCGAATCGCCTCGACGGTTTTCTCGCCGATGCCACGTGCCGGGATATTGATGACGCGCTCCAGCGCCGCATCGTTGCCACGACCTTCCAGCAAGCGCAGGTAAGCCATGGCGTTCTTGATTTCGGCACGCTCGAAGAAGCGCTGGCCGCCATAGATGCGGTACGGGATGCGCTCGCGCAGCAAGGCTTCTTCCAATACCCGCGATTGGGCGTTGGAACGGTAAAGAATCGCGATGTCGCTGCGTGCCAGGCCGGTTTTCAGCGCGCTTTCGATGGTTTCTACCACGTAGCGTGCTTCATCGTGCTCGTTGAACGCGGCGTACAGGTTGATCGCTTCGCCTTCGCCGCCGTCGGTCCACAGCTCTTTGCCCAGGCGCCCGGTGTTATTGGCGATCAAGGCGTTGGCGGCCTTGAGGATACCGGCGGTGGAGCGGTAGTTCTGCTCCAGGCGGATGGTGACCGCGTCCGGGAAGTCTTCGGAATACTGGTAGATGTTCTCGATTTTCGCGCCGCGCCAGCCGTAGATCGACTGGTCGTCGTCGCCCACCACCATCAGGCTGTCGCCGCCCTTGGCTAACAGGCGCAACCAGGCGTACTGCACGGCGTTGGTGTCCTGGAACTCGTCCACCAGAATGTGTCGGAAGCGTTTCTGGTAATGGGCCAGCAACCCTGGGTTGTCGCGCCACAGGTCGAGGGCGCGCAGCAGCAGCTCGGAGAAGTCGATGACCCCGGCGCGCGCGCAGGCGGCCTCGTAGGCTTCATAAATGCTGCGCATGGTGGCCAGGAACAAGTCGCCGCTGGCCTGGATATGTTGCGGGCGCAGGCCTTCGTCTTTCTGGCCGTTGATAAACCATTGCGCCTGGCGCGCCGGCCAACGCTGTTCGTCGAGGCCCAGTTCGCGGATCACCCGCTTGACCAGGCGTTGCTGGTCATCGCTGTCGAGGATCTGGAAGGTCTGGGCCAGGCCCGCTTCCTGCCAGTGGGCGCGCAACAGGCGGTGCGCCAGGCCGTGGAAAGTGCCTACCCACATGCCGGCCGGGCTGATGCCCATCAACTGCTCGATGCGGTGGCGCATCTCGGCCGCGGCCTTGTTGGTGAAGGTCACCGACAGGATGGAATGCGGGGACGCGTTCTCGACCTGGATCAACCAGGCGATACGGTGCACCAGCACTCGGGTTTTACCGGAGCCAGCACCGGCCAGGACCAACTGACGGCCAACGGGGGCTGCTACGGCCTGGCGTTGGGCATCGTTGAGGGAGTTAAGCAAAAGAGAGAGATCATCGCGCATCGGCGCATTCTATGGCCCACGGGAGAGTGGGGCAAATACCAATGCCGGGTGGTCGACGTAAAACAGTCGGGGTGATGACCGGTCGGTCAACGGTCGCAGCCCGCGCAGCGTCTCGTTCAAGCCGTCTGGCTCCGGAGTTTGCGCTGCCTGAGCGTGCGGATTTTATGACGTGGAGCAGTTTGGCCGGAGCGCTTGCTTGTGTATGCTCCGTCGACGTTTCGGGCTCACCATTATAAGAACACTGCCTATGACCCTCAGCACCGATCTGCTCGGCCCCTCGGCGGCGCCCGCGCAGGTTCTTCGCAAACACTACGCCACCGAGATGGCGGTCGAGCGCACGCGCCTGCTGTATCAAGGCTCCCTGCTGCCGACCCTGTTGATGCTGGTCAATGGCCTGGTCTGCGCCTGGCTGCTCTGGAACCCCGAGCAATACCTCTTGGACAGCATCTGGCTGGTCTGGCTGCTGGCCCTGGTGGCGATGCGCGTGATCCAGGTGGCGGCGTTTGATTCAGCCATGCCCAGCCGCCAGGCCCAGCCGATATGGCGACGCGTGTTCATGCTCGGCTCGGCGGTCAGCGGCCTGACCCTGGCTATTGCCGCCATCGCGCTGGTGCCGGCGGACAGCTTTATGCAACAGGCCTGGGTGTTTGGCCTGATTGGCGCCGCGACGCTGTCGGCCAGCGTGGCCTATGCCGTGAGCCTGCCGGCGTTTTTGTCTTTCGCCTTGCCGTGCCTGGTGCCGGCGATCATCTACCTGTTCTGGAGCGGCGACCCGCGGCAGCGCGGTTGGGGTGTACTGGGCCTGATCCTGCTGGCGTCCTTGAGCCTGGTGGCGTGGCAGGTCAATCGCCTGATCCAGCGCGGGCTGCTGCGACGCTTCCAGAACCAGGCGCTGATCGAGCACCTGCAACAGGCGCAGCAGCGCAGCGAACAACTCAATCAGGAGTTGGTGCGCGAAGTCGAACAGCGCCGCCAGGTCGAGCAGGAACTGCGTGACGCGCAAATCGGCCTGCAGGACCGCGTGGCGCAACGTAGCCAGGAGCTGGACGCCGCCAGCCTGGCCCTGAATAAAAGCGAAGCGCGCCTGGCCATGGCCCTGCAAGCCAGTGAACTTGGCCTGTGGGACTGGAACCTGCAAACCGACGAAGTCCACCACACCCAGCTCAAGGAATTGTTCGGCCTGGAGTCGGAGTACGTCACGGCGATGCTCGGCCATCTCAAGCCGCGCCTGCATCCCGAAGACCTGCCGCTGCTCAAGCGCGCCCTGGTGGAACACCTTAAGGGCCGCAGCGAGGACTATCAGGTGGAGTACCGCGTGCGCCACGGCGATGGGCACTGGGTATGGATCGAAGACCGTGGCCGTGCCGTGGAGCGCACGGCCAACGGGCGAGTCACGCGCATGCTTGGCACGCGCCGCGATATCAGCGCCGGCAAGGCGCTGGAGGAACAACAGCGCCTGGCGTCGACCGTGTTCGAGGCGGCCAGCGAAGGTATCGTGATTCTTGACCCGGACTACAAGCTGGTCGCCGTCAACCAGGCGTTCAGTCGTGTGACCGGTTTTGAAACCGGCGACATGATCGGCCGCAATGTCGTGGAGCTGCCCAGCAGTCGTGATGCCCGCCGCCACTTCCCGGTGATCCGCCAGGCGCTGCTCAGCCACGGCACCTGGCAGGGCGAGCTGGTGGAAACGCGTAAGAACGGCGAGCTGTACCCGCAGTGGCTGCAATTGAACGTGGTGCGCGATGTTCGGGGGAAAGTCAGCCATATCGTGGGTTTCTTCGCCGATCTCTCGGCCAGGCGTGAGTCCGAAGAGCGCATGCGCTACCTCACCCACTATGACGAATTGACCGGCCTGGCCAACCGCTCGCTGTTCCGCGAACGGCTGCGCGAGGCTCATCAGCGCGTGCGTCAGGGCGGGCGCAGCCTGGCGCTGCTGCATATCAACCTGGACCGCTTCAAGCTGCTCAATGACAGTTTGGGCCATGAAGTCGCCGACCAATTGCTGCAGAAAGTGGCGCGCCGTCTGATCAACGCCTTGCCCGAGGCCGACACCATCGCACGCCTGTCCGGGGACGAGTTCGCCGTGTTATTCGACGCTTATGGCAACCTCTCGAGCCTGGCGCGAGTCGCCACACGACTGTTGGCCAAGCTGCGCGTGCCGGTGACGGTGGATGGGCATGAGCTGGTAGTGAGTGCTTCGATGGGCGTCAGCCTGTTGCCGGACAATGCACGGGAAATTTCCGCGCTGGTCAGTCAATCGAACATGGCGATGCAGCACGCCAAGCATCTGGGCGGTAATAATTTCCAGTTCTACACCGACAGCCTGCAAGCCAGCACCCTGGAGCGCTTACAGCTGGAAAACCACTTGCGCAAGGCCATCGAGGAGCGCCAGCTCATGGTGTTCTACCAACCGAAACTGTGCCTGGCCACCGGTAAGCTGAATGCTGCCGAAGCGTTGATCCGCTGGGAGCATCCGCAGTGGGGCATGGTGCCGCCGGGGGACTTTATCGGCCTGGCCGAAGAGACCGGCCTGATCGTGCCACTGGGCGAGTTCGTGCTGCGCGAGGCCTGCTGGCAAGCCTGTGAATGGCAGCGTCAGGGGTTGGCGCCGATTCGAGTGTCGGTGAACCTGTCGGTGCATCAGTTGCGCCAGGGCAAGGTGGTCAGCCTGGTGCGTCAGGTGCTCGAAGAAACCGGGCTGGCCCCGCAATACCTCGAGCTGGAGCTGACCGAAAGCCAGTTGCTCGACAGCGTTGAACACATCATCGCAACCTTCCAGCAACTGCGCGACCTGGGCGTGAAGTTGGCCATTGATGATTTCGGTACCGGTTATTCGTCCCTCAGCTACCTCAAACGCATCCCCGTGGACTACGTGAAGATCGACCAGAGCTTTATCCGTGGGCTTGGCCAGGGGCGTGAAGACGCGGCCATTACCCGGGCAATCATTGCCATGGCCCATGGGTTGGCGCTCAAAGTGGTGGCCGAAGGTGTGGAGGATCAGCAGCAGCTGGATTTCCTGCGAGGGGAGCAGTGTGACGAAGTGCAGGGCTATTTGATCAGCCGGCCGATGCAGGCCGAAGGGTTGGCAGATTTGTTACGGAAAAATGCAGATTTTCCTGAGTGACGCCAAGGCCGCCCCTGTGGCTACAACTTGGCCGCCCTTAGATTCAAAGGGGAGCAGGGCGATTTAGTGATGCTTCGGACGGGCAAAACGACAATTCTTGTAGTATAACTACAAGATTGCTACATCCTTGGCCCTGCCCATAACAAGAGTCCTGCCCTTTGAACCTGTTGCAACATATCGCCCAGTCGCGCCACCTGTTACGCAAATCGGAACTCAAGGTTGCCGATCACGTGCTGCTTGACCCTGCGGCTGTGATGCACAGTTCCATGGCCGACCTGGCCCATAGTGTGGGCATCAGCGAGCCGACCATCGTGCGCTTCTGCCGCGCCATCGGTTGCTCCGGGTTCCAGGACTTGAAACTCAAGTTGGCCCAAAGTTTGGCCGCCGGTGCCAGCTTCGGGCAATTTGCGATTCACGAAGACGATTCCGTCGCCGACTACAGCCTGAAAATCTTCGACACCACCCTGCACACCCTGATGGAAGTGCGCGAGAAGCTCGACCCGGTGGAGTTGCAAAAGGCCGTGACCGCTATGTCCCAGGCCCAGCGTGTCGAGTTCTACGGTTTTGGTGCTTCGGGCGCAGTGGCCGCTGACGCCCAACACAAGTTCTTCCGCCTGCTGCTCACCGCCGCCGCCTACAGTGACCCGCATATGCAGGCAATGTCGGCGGTGACCTTGAAGCCTACCGACGTCGCCATCTGTATTTCCCAGTCGGGCCGTTCCAAAGACCTGCTGATCACCGCCAATCTGGTGCGTGAAAGCGGTGCGACCCTGATCACCCTGTGCCCGAGCCAGACGCCGTTGGCGGAACTGTCTACGGTCAACCTGGCAATCGACGTGCATGAAGACACTGAGATTTATACGCCGCTGACCTCGCGTATCGCCCACTTGGTGGTGATTGATGTGTTGGCAATGGGCGTGGCCATGGCGCGCGGGCCGAGCCTGGTCAACCACCTCAAGAGCGTGAAGCGCAGCTTGCGTAGCCTGCGGTTGTCGCCCAAGTCGGTCAAAGCCCTCGACGATTGATTCAAAGTCACACTCGGTCAAATATGGGAGGCCCCACTACATCTTCGACGTAGCGCTGTCGCGCATCAAACTGGTTCATCGTAAGGTTATAGAACGCGTGCGGGGCAAAGGCCGTAGCCAGCACTGGTGTGTCAGCACCCGAGTGGGAGAG